>DASXXW010000059.1:0-7271 GCA_036502865.1 Rhizomicrobium sp. | reverse complement strand
CGAAGTTCTTTCCGCTCTGGGCGGTGGCACGGTATCGCAATCTCAAGGCCGGCCATTCCAATCGCGTGGCGCATGGCATCTGATGATTGTCGCGGTTACCGGACTCGCGCGTGAGGCCCGAATCGTCGGCGGTCCCGGCATCCAGACTGTTGCCGGTGGTGGTGATGCGAATGCGCTTGAACTGCGACTCGCGAAAGAACTCACACGAGGTGTGCAACGCGTCATCAGCATCGGCATATGCGGCGCGCTCGCGCCCGAACTACGCGTCGGCGATGCGGTCATCGCTTCGAAGATCATCGGTCCGGATAATTCCTATTCCACGGACGAGCATTGGTCGCAGACGTTCGCGTCGCTGCTGCCGATTGCCGTCGTCGCACCGATTGCCGGAACGAATGAGATTGCGGCAGATCGCGAAATGAAGGCCTTGCTACGGGCGAGGACAGGCGCGTCTGCTATCGATATGGAATCTCACATTGCAGCGCGGCTGGCCCAGCGCGCCGGTATTCCGTTCGCGGCTTTGCGCGTCGTTTCCGATACAGCGGATCGAACGCTTCCCGCCGCGGTGAGAGTGGCCATGCTGCCATCGGGAAATATCGACATAACGGCGGTACTGCGATCGCTGATCCGTTCGCCCGGGCAGATCCCGTCGCTGATCCGCACAGCCTGGGAGTCGGAGATCGCGTTTGCGGCCTTACTTCGCTGCCGCCGCGCGATCGACTTTGGGCTTGGCGCGGATCTCGGCGAGCTTGCGGTCGACATGCGCTGAGAACACGAATTCCGCGGGTCGCGCATGGTCGAGCGGGATTTCCGGTGCCATCGGACCTTCGGTCTTCACACCCTTCATCATCACGCCGAAGGCGGTGAGCGGGCGCTTCACGCTGTCGATGACGGCGGTCGCTTCGAAGCCGCAATGCACCATGCAATTGGCGCATTTCTCGTAGTTACCGACGCCGTAGGAATCCCAATCCGTCTGTTCCATCAGCTCGCGGAAGGTCTGTACGTAACCTTCTCCGAGCAGATAACAGGGCTTCTGCCAGCCAAACACGGTGCGCGTGGGATTACCCCACGGCGTGCAATGATAGGTCTGGTTGCCGGCCAGGAAATCGAGGAACATGGCGGACTGGCTGAAAGGCCATTTCTTGCCGCCCTTGCCGCGCGAGAGGATGCCGCGGAACAGATTCTTCGTGCGCTCGCGATTCAGGAAATGCTCCTGATCGGGCGCGCGTTCATAGGCATAACCCGGCGAAACCGTGATCCCGTCGAGCCCGATCGCATTCATCTCATCGAAGAAGGCGGCGACACGCGCGGGGTCCGCATCGTCGAACAAAGTGCAATTGATGGTGACGCGGAAGCCTTTCGACTTCGCAAGCTTGATTGCATCGACCGCTTTGTCATAGGTGCCGCCGAGGCAGACCGATTTGTCGTGCATCGCCTTGTCGCCATCGAGATGGATCGACCAGTTGAAATCGGGATGCGGTTCGTAATCGTCGATCTTTTTCGCCAACAGAAGCGCGTTGGTGCAGAGGATGACGAATTTCTTTTTCTTCAGATAGCCACGAACGATCTGCGGCATTTCGCGGTGCAGGAGCGGTTCGCCGCCGGCGATGGAAACTACAGGCGCGCCGCATTCGTCGATCGCCTGCATGCATTCGTCGAAGCTCAGGCGCTGATTCAGGATCTCATCGGGATAATCGATCTTGCCGCAGCCCGCGCAGGCGAGATTGCAGCGGAACAGGGGTTCGAGCATCAGCACCAGCGGATAGCGTTGCCGCCCGCTCAGATGCTGTTTCATCACATAGCCGCCGACCCGGGCGGCCTGTCTCAGCGGAATACCCAATTCATTACTCCACGGTAGCGGCCTGCCGCTTGCGGTTCCTGAGTTCCGCTGGCAGGCGAAATTCGATCTTCTCTTCGACGCCGTCCATCTCGGACACTTCGACGTCGCCAAGCTTGCGCAACGCGTCGATCACATTCCGCACCAATTCTTCGGGCGCGGAGGCGCCGGCTGTGAGGCCGATGGTCTGTTTTCCTGCAACCCAGGTGGGATCGAGCTCGCTGCCATCGGCGATCAGATAGGACGGAACGCCTTCTTCCAGACCGATCTCGCGCAGGCGATTCGAGTTCGAACTGTTCTTCGCGCCGACCACGAGAATCACTTCAGCGATCTTGCAGAGATCGCGCACAGCCGATTGCCGGTTCTGCGTCGCGTAGCAGATGTCCGAGGTGTCGGGTCCCACAATATCCTTGAAGCGCCTCTTCAGTGCGGCGATCACGCCGCGCGTATCGTCGATGCTCAACGTCGTCTGCGTTACATAGGCAAGCGGCGCGTTATCGGGAATATCCAGTGCCTGCACGTCAGCCTCGGAGGAAACGAGGTGTACCGGCGCGCCGACCTGGCCCATCGTTCCTTCCACTTCCGGGTGGCCTGCATGGCCTATCAGAATCAACGTGCGGCCTTTGGAAACGTAGCGTTTGCCCTGGGCGTGGACTTTGGAGACCAGCGGGCAGGTTGCGTCGAGTACGGGCAATTCCCGGCGGGCCGCCTCGCGGACAATGGCCTGCGGCACACCATGGGCGCTGAACACCGTGACGGCACCCTGCGGCACCTCGTCGAGTTCTTCGACGAAACGAGCCCCCTTGCGCTTCAGGGCTTCCACCACATGGCGATTGTGAACGATCTCGTGGCGCACATAGACAGGCTGGCCATATTTTTCGAGCGCGTGCTCCACAATGTCGATGGCGCGAACCACGCCGGCGCAAAAGCCGCGCGGCTGAGCAAGAATGACCCGCATTTTCGTCTCCGCCATCTTTCCGATTTTCTCAGCCTTTCGCCGTGGCGCTTGCCAAAGCGGGCAACCGGCTATAGCCGAAAAGCCCGTGGCGGCGAAACCCTTTAACGTAAAGCCGGGATCCGGCCGATTCGATGCCGCCCCTATCCCAAACGCCTGAAGGAGGGCGAACGCAGCGGCATGGATTCTGCGACAATCTGGCAGGAAGATGGCCGTGGCCACACGATCCCCGCGCGGGCCCATAAAAAAGCCGGGCTGATGCTTTCAGGACAGGGGGCCCGGAGCCTGCGCTGGCCGTTGGCGGCGCTTCTGATCTGTGCCGCGCTTCTGGCGCTGCCGGCCGTAGTCGCGCCCATGCCGGCCATGCCCGATTACCCCGCGCATCTGGCGAGCTTCTATCTGCTGGCAGGTGGCGCGAAGTCTCCGCTGCTCGCCCAATTCTATCGCGTGCAATGGGTGCTGGTGCCCAATCTGGCTGCGGAAATTATTGTTCCGGCGCTTACACCTTTATTCGGGTTGTCAGGTGCCGCGGCCGTTTTTCTCGTGGCCGGCATTCTGTTGTGGGTGATCGGCGCGGGCTTGGTTCAATGGGCGCTCTATCGCCGCATCGGCATCGCGCCGCTGTTCGCCAGCCTTTTCGCCTACAATGCAAATTTGATGTGGGGGTTCATCAATTATTACTTCGCGATGGGGCTCGCGCTTTGTGCCTTTGCCGTCTGGATCGCCACGGAGAGAAAGCGTACGGCCTGGCATGTCGCCGGTTTCACGCTGGGCATTCTCGCCATCTATTTCTGCCACGTCTTCGCCGTAGCTGTTCTTCTGCTGCTGATCGGCTGCTATGAGGTATCGGCAGCTGGGCGGCCTGTCTCTTTCTCGCGGATATTTCGGCGGCTTTCGCCACTCCCAGTGATATTTGCTCCCGCCGTCCTGGCTTACGTATTTCTCAAGCCGCACGGCAGTCCCGGTCTTGTGGAGTTCAATCTTCTCGATACATGGGATGATCGGCTGAGCGCCGCCATTCAATTCTGCTTCGACCGGTCTGCCTGGAGCCTCCTGGTGGCCTTGGCGGCATTGTTTGCGATCGGCCTGTGGCGGAAGAAACTTTCCCTCGATCCGCGCATGTGGTTTGGGCTGACCGCTCTGCTCATAGCGTCCGCCTTCGTGCCCGAATGGGCGATGGGTGGCTGGGGCATCGATCTGCGTTTGCCAGCCGTTCTCGGCGCGCTCGCTTTCGCTTCGGCCGAGGTTCATTTCGCTCGCAGAACGGAGCTCGCACTTCTCGTTGGTGCTCTCGCGCTTGTTGCGTTTTGCGCCGCGACGTTGGCGGGCAACTGGCTCTATTACGACCACCGCTTTGCAGAATTTCGTGCCGCGTCGCGTTCCTTGCCGGCCGGTTCGAAGATCGTGACGGTTCTCGATGGTGACGCCATGGGGCTCGCCTCCGATCAGCCTTACTGGCACATGGCCGAATATGCGATCATCGATCGGCAGGCCTTTACGCCGCTCCTGTTCACCACTGTGGGCCAGCATGTGATCCAGCTACAGCCGACGGTCCAACATATCGCTGCGCGTTCGGCGCAGGCCGGTTCGCCGCCGGATATTTCCGAGCTCGACGATCTTTCCGCCGGCAATGTCGCCGACGATCCGGACATCAGGAAAATCTTTCCCTACCTCATCCATTTCCAATGCCATTTCGATACAGCGCTGGTGGTGCACCTCGGCGGCCATCGCAGTCCCGTGCCCGATATGTTGAAGCTCGAACATACAGGCAGCTTCTTTTCGCTCTACCGCATCCGCCGCGACGAGCATTGTCGGACCAAATGAGCCTCGCGGACGCCGGACGCGAACGCCGCATGAATGCGTTCGATCACGCCATCGCGCCGGTACTGCCCGTTCTGCTTGTCGTCACCGCGCTCGGGTGCGTCGCCGGTGTTCTGCGCGCGCTTGACATCGCGCCGCTGCATGTTCCGCTCGATCCCGATGAAGGCTGGAATGCTTATCATGCCGTTGCGGCAATGGCGGGCCATTCGCCCTATCCGGCACATACGGATTTCATGGTCAACAATTACCCCCCGCTTTCCTTTTATATCGTCGGCATCATCGGCTTGCTTACTGGAGATCCGATTGTCGCGGGCCGGATCGTGTCGCTGGTTTCGTTTGTTTGTGCGTGCATCTGCGTGGCGCTCGCCGTCCGGCAGATGAAAGGCGGTTTACAGGGCGCGATCTTCGCCGCCGTTTTGTTCGCCGCCATCCTGCTGCTGACATCGGACTATGTCGGCATGGATGATCCGCAGCTTCTCGGTCATGCGTTGCAGCTCGCAGCGCTGCTGTTTCTGCTGCCGGCGGCGGGCACATCACGCGCTGTTCCTGCCGCTGCTGTATTGTTTGTTGCAGGCGGCTACGTGAAGCACGATCTGTTTGTGCTGCCGCTGGCGAGCATTGCGTGGCTTGCCACCTATGACCGGCGCAGTGCATTCCGGCTCGCAATCTGGTGTCTCGCGCTGAGTCTATGCGGCCTTGCGCTATTTCGCCTGATCTTCGGCGTCGATCTTCTGGGCGAGCTTGCGTCCGCGCGCCTGTGGTCCCTTTTCCAGTTCGTGGAAAATTTCAACACCTGGCTGCCTTTCGTCGCAGTGCCCATACTCGGGTTCGCCGGGCTTGCGTTGTGGCATCAGAAAGACCCCGCAGTCGCACTTGTCGTCATCTATGCGTCCGTGGCGATCTGTGTGGGTGCGTTTCTCGCGGGCGGAGCGGGCGTCGATGTGAATGTGATGTTCGATGCCGATATCGCACTTGCCATGAGCGCCGGCCTCGCGCTCGGACGGATGCTAGAGCAGCGCGGTCCGGTGCCGCATGTCGTCGGCCGCGTATTTGCGCTGGCCGGGCTCATTCCATTTGCCGTGGTCGCGTTGCAGAACACCGAGTGGCGCGATGGTGATTTCTGGCTCCATCCGATGCGAGACGAAACGGCGCTCGCCACGCAGGACATCGCGTTTCTGCAGGCACGGAAAGGCCCCGCAATCTGCGAAACACTCGCCTATTGCTATTGGGCTGGGAAGCCGGCCTCGGTCGACGTCTTCAATCTCGACCAGCAATTACGTACGGGACGGCGCAATCCGTCGCCGTTTGTTTCTTTACTCGAAGCTCATCACTTCTCAGCCATAGAGCTCGACGAAACCGAGCCCTTTCCGCTTCCGCCGCTGGTGAGAAGCGCGATACTCTTCAATTATCGCCTCGACCACACGAACGACGACGGTGCGTTCCTCATTCCGAGATGAGTTCTCATCTCCTGCATGAGACCGTCGATCGGGGCAAAGCTAATTCTCACCATGGCCGGCTTCCGATCCGGCCATCCGGCGAAAATAGACGGCTTTGGCCTTGGGCGGTGATTGTCCTTCGTCACCCTGATGCTGGGTGGCCGGGCCAAGCGTGGCCATGAAGAACAGAGTAATGACTGCTCTTAACCAATTTCCCGCTTGAGCAGTGCAAAGTCCCCTTGTTTGATTGGCCACTACCTCCTAGATAATCACTAAGCAACCACCGCATTGTGCGAGGGTCGTTCGGTAAACGGTGCAGGGGTGTCGTGAGATCGAGATACAGGAGCGGAGGTGGCTGGTTCGGAGCTTTCGTGCTGATCGCAATCGGTGTCATCGGCCTGGCCTCGAATTTCGACCTCGTGCCCCGCGAACTCCTTTCGCAACTCTGGAAATTATGGCCGGTAATACCCTTGCTGATCGGCGTCTCGATTCTTTTGCGCCGCCAGCGCCAGCCGGACGATCTGGCCCCGCCAGGTCAGACATAACAGAGGCGCAGACCTGATTCAGTTGCGCGCGACGCGCCTCTGACGGATCTGTTCGATTTCCAGGAAAGCTTCCGAGCGGTCCGCCTGCGTTTGGCCCATTGCGTCGCCGACTTCGGCGGCGAGTTCTTCGGCGAGGGCGACAAACTCCACTGAGAATTTCTGGCGGTCGCGCCAATAGGCTCCGATGGCGGCAACGGGATTCGTTCTGTTCACCGGTACCATGATCAGGCTTTGAACGAAGGTCTGCCGGTAGATTTCATGCGGGATCCGTGGATCCTTGAACACATCTTCGATAGCCGCCGTTTTCCCGTTCAGCATCGCCCAGCCCGAAATACAGCGTTGCATCGGAAAGCGTTGTCCCTTCCACAGCGGGCCGATGGCGTTTTCTTCGACATAGTGGCAATGGCCGTCATCGTTCAGAACAAAGGCGATTCCGTCGGCCGAAAAAATGGCCCGCGCCGATCCCCGCACGGTTTCGATGATGTCTTCAGGACATTTCGCAAGCGCCAGATGATCGCGCAGCACGCCCATCAGCTTGCGGCGGATGGCGAAATTCAAATCGTAATTCACGGGAACTTGCATGTGCGCGCGTGGTGCATCCAGACCCCGCGCTATGGGTATCGGACAATCGTTAAAAAAGCCCAGCCAATTCGATGTGTTGTAGTTGCGAGAACAGCGTC
>DASXXW010000058.1:0-2240 GCA_036502865.1 Rhizomicrobium sp. | reverse complement strand
CCGGGTGCGCCGGGTAAGCCGAGCAGAACGCTGCCGCCATCGACGAAGGGCACGCTGCCGCCACGTTCGCAAGCGGACGTGGAGTTCATGCAGGGCATGATCATGCATCACGCGCAAGCCGTGGAGATGACCGCGCTCATTGCGTCGCGCACAGAGAATAAGGATCTGCGCTTGCTGGGGGCGCGAATCAGTAGTTCGCAATCGAGTGAAATCAGGTTTATGAAGCGGTGGCTGGCCGCACGGGGAGAACCGCTTTCGATGGCGATGCCGGAAACGCCGAACATGGATATGTCGCACCAAACAATGGCGCTGATGCCCGGCATGCTTACGCCAGACCAGATGGAAGCGCTGCGAAAAGCGAAGGGCGCCGAGTTCGACCGGTTATTTCTGACCGGAATGATCCAGCATCACAATGGCGCGTTGACCATGGTTAAGGATCTGTTCGACACGGCGGGCGCGGGGCAGGATGCCGATGTGTTCAACTTCGCCACCGATGCGGACAATACGCAACGCGCCGAAATCCGAATTATGCAGACCATGTTGGAGAAAGAATCCTAGAGGAGAAACGATGAATCGATTGGCCAGCATTGCCCTTCGCGTAACAGTGGCCGCGCTTATCTTATCTTTCGGGCTGCATCGGACCGCGGCGCAGGCACCCGCGCCCGCAAGCCCGCCGCCGGCGCAGACGTCTGCAACCCCCGCCCCTTCGCAGGGACCAGCGGATGCCACCAAGGACGACAAGGATAAGGCTGACAAAGACGATGAGGACGGGAATCCATTCGCTCCCGAGCCGGCTCCAGCCCTGCCAACGGGAATGACCGGGTCGGATGCGAGCGATCCGCGTGCCAAGCTAACACCCGGGCTGTATGACGCCGGTGAAACGTCGATGGGCCTCAAGCACCTCCTGCTGCTCAAAAAGCCGGACGCTTTTCAATTGGGCGTTTCCGACCCCGATGATCCGAAGGTGCAGAAGACGATCGGCCAGATGGGCATGAGCAACATGTCGAAGATGCCGAAGGAGATCCACCTGGTAATAGCGCAGCTTGCTTTCGCGAACTCTGACTTCGCGTTCCAGGGCAACCACCTGTTCCAGGGCAATTTTCATGGCATCAATATCTACGACATTTCCAATCCCGCCGAGACCAAGTTGCTGACCTCGCTGGTCTGCCCCGGAGGGCAGGGCGATGTTTCCGTGTACAAAAATCTGCTGTTCATGTCGGTGGAGATGCCGAATGGACGCTTGGATTGCGGCGTCGAGGGATTTCCGCCCGAGCCTCCACCGCCCGCGGGCGACGAAAAGGACAAAGATAAGGAAAAAGGAAAAAAACGCCGCATTCCCGCGGCGCAAAAAGAGCGTTTTCGCGGCGTGAGAATTTTCGATATTTCCGATATCAAGAATCCCAAGCAGGTCGCCGCGGTGCAGACGTGCCGCGGATCCCATACGCACACTCTCGTGGTAGATCCGAACGACAAAGAGAACGTCTACATCTACGTGTCCGGCACATCGTTTGTGCGTCAACCCGAAGAATTGGCGGGATGCTCCGGTGAAAAGCCGGATAAGGACCCGAATACCGCGCTGTTTCGCATTGACGTGATCAAGGTTCCGGTGGCTGCGCCGCAGGAAGCGAAAGTCGTGTCTAGCCCTCGAGTATTTATCGATGCTCGCACGGGCGCGATGAACGGCCTGAGCAATGGCGGCACTCATGGCAAGAAGGGCAAGGAGGAGAAGCCGGCGGATACCGACCAGTGCCACGACATAACTGTGTACTCAGCGATTGGCTTGGCGGCCGGCGCGTGCTCTGGAAACGGAATCGTGCTCGACATTAAGGATCCTGTCCATCCGAAGCGGCTGGATGCCGTGAACGATCCGAACTATTCCTACTGGCACTCGGCTTCCTTTTCCAACGACGGGTCCAAAGTCGTGTTCACCGACGAGTGGGGCGGCGGCTTGGGCGCGCGATGCCGTCCGAACGACCCGAACAAGTGGGGTGCGGATGCGATCTTCCGTCTGAAGGACGAGAAGCTGACCTTCGCGAACTATTACAAGCTGCCTGCCGCGCAGACAGACAGCGAAAACTGCGTCGCGCATAACGGCTCGCTGATTCCGGTCCCCGGCCGCGATATCGAAGTGCAGGCCTGGTATCAGGGTGGCGTCTCCGTTATGGACTTTACCGACCCGGCGCAACCTTTCGAGATTGCCTATTTCGATCGCGGGCCGATTGATCCGAAGGTGCTCGTGC
>DASXXW010000057.1:0-1941 GCA_036502865.1 Rhizomicrobium sp. | reverse complement strand
GGTCTTACCGGCTCCCGTGCCGCCGGAAATAAGGATACTGATGCGCGCGCGCACCGCAGCGGAAAGCACTTCCATCATTTCGGGCGATATGCTCTTCAGCTGAACCATTGCGTCGGCCGTGACCGGCCCGCTGCCGAAGCGGCGTATCGACATAGCCGGGCCGTCCAACGCAAGCGGCGGAATGACGGCATTGACGCGCGATCCATCGGGGAGACGCGCATCGACCATCGGGGACGATTCATCCACGCGACGGCCGACCTTGGACACAATGCGATCGATGATCTGCATGACGTGCCGGTCGTCTCGAAACACAATGTTCGACCTCTGCAGTTTGCCCCCGCGCTCGATGTACACGAGGTCCTTGCTGTTGACGAGAATGTCGGAAATCTTGGGATCGCGGAGCAGCGCTTCGAGCGGCCCCAGCCCGAATACTTCATCCAGAAGATCACCCTGGATCTTTTCTTTCTCCGGAGCGCTCAGCGGCATTTTCCGGTCGGCAACAATTTCGAGGATCAGGCCGGAGACCGCCTCCCGGGCCCTGCTCTGCTGCACCGTCGAGAGGCGCTCGAGGTCGAGCTTCGAGATCAGCGTCGCAAGCACTTCGCCTTTGATTTGTTCCAGGTTTAATTGTTCCATTCCGTGGGTCCCTTGATGACTAAGCTCATGCGCCAAACAGCCCGAATCTCTTCTTCTTCTCCTGCCGGCCGGTCTGGCCGCAGGCCGCCCACGCCATTTCGCGAAGCGCGCGCGAGATGGGCGAGTCCTCCGTGGCGATTGGCACACCCGAGTTCTGTGCCTTGCGGGCAGCGGAATAATCGTTGGGCACCTTCCATTTGGGCGGGTGCGTCAGCGCCTTAGTAATGGAAGCGTCATCAATTTCCGTGTTCCGTGCGTGAAAGCGATTCAACACGACCTCAAGCTTTTTTGCGTTGGCTCCGCTGAAGTAGCGGGCAATCAAGCGATTGGCGTTACGGAGATCCGGCACGCCGACCTGCGTGACCAGATAGACGGCGGTTGCCGCGTCGAAGAGCGTTTCGCAGACATCGGCTGGGTGCGATCCGGCATCCAGCACCACATAATCGAAGTCTTCCGCTGCGACTCGTACCAATTTCTCGATCGCCTCTTTATTCAGGTGAACGGCGTTGACTGCATCGGGGCCGGGCAAAACGGCCAGACCGGACTGATGCTTGGTCAGCATCACGGACAAGAAATCCGAGTCCAAACGATTGGTGTTCTCGAGTGCATCCGCGGTGGAAAATTTCGACGTGACGGCCAGCGCCAGGGCCGCATCGCCCAAGTGGAGATCGAGGTCGAGGAGCAGGACTTTTGGGGATTCCTTGGCCAGCGACAAGGCGAAGTTACTGGCGATGGTGGTCACGCCGGAGCCACCCTTCGCGGCGGCAAAGACGAAGATCTTTCCGGGGGCTTTCTTTGAACGGCGCACTTCCTCGCGCCGAACGGAAGCACGCACAAGCGCTTCGGCAACAGCTTCGGGCTGAAGAGGCGCACCGAGGAATTCGCGCGCGCCCGCCCGCATACACCGCACCAGCATTTCGGGACCGGCATGGGCGGCGTAGATCATGACCGTCACGGTTGTGTTGGAACCGCAGATATTCTCGACGACATCGAGCGCCGTTTCGGGATCGGGCTCGAGGGCGACGACGATGACGTCGTAATCGGCACCGGAGATCTGCGCCAAGTCATCCATACTCGGGTAAGAGGTGAGTTCGGTGGCGATGCGGGCCTGTGTACCGGAAAATGCCTTTGAAATCGCGGGCCTGCGCTCGTTATCCGGCACGATCAGAACAACCGACAGCGCACTCATGCTGAGTGACTCTGTGTTGCGAATGAACGTAGACATCAGGAGAGAACCGCCGTTTTGCTTTGAAAAACTGTCGTTCGCGTATGCTTCACTTTGTGACCGCCAGAAACGATAGGAGG
>DASXXW010000056.1:0-3087 GCA_036502865.1 Rhizomicrobium sp. | reverse complement strand
CCTGCAATGTCGAAGAGGCGATGAGCATTCCGCTGCGTGAACTCATTGAGCGTCATGCAGGTGGGGTGCGCGGCGGCTGGGACAATCTGATGGCCGTGATTCCCGGCGGCTCTTCCATGCCGGTTCTACCCAAGGAAATCGCCGACACGATCCTGATGGATTTCGATTCCCTTGTGGCCGTGAAATCTGGGCTCGGCACGGCGGCTATTACGGTGATGGACAAGTCTACCGACATCATCAAAGCGTTTGCGCGTCTGGCCTATTTCTACAGGCATGAGAGCTGTGGGCAGTGCACGCCCTGCCGCGAAGGTTGCGGCTGGATGTGGCGCGTGCTGACACGCATGCAGCGCGGGGATGCGGAGATCGCGGAGATCGATTTGCTTCAGGAAGTTACCAAGCAGATCGAGGGCCATACGATTTGCGCTTTCGGTGAGGGCGCATCCTGGCCCGTGCAGGGTTTCCTGCGCCATTTCCGCCCCGAGATCGAAGCGCGTATTGCTACGCGCAAGAACGCCATCACGGCGCAGGCGGCGGAGTAGCAGCATGGCCACGCGCAAGCTCATCGTCGATGGGAAAGAGATCGAAGCGGAAGAAACAATCACGCTTTTGCAGGCATGCGAACAGGCGGGGGCTGAAATCCCGCGCTTCTGTTTTCACGAGCGCTTGTCGGTGGCCGGCAATTGCCGGATGTGTCTCGTCGAATGGGTTGGCGCGCCGAAGCCGCAAGCCAGCTGCGCGCTGCAGGTGAAGGATATCTTCCCCAACAAGGACGGGACGCCCGCGCGCATCAATACGAAATCGCAAGCCGTGAAACGTGCGCGCGAAGGCGTCATGGAATTCCTGCTCATCAATCATCCGCTTGATTGTCCGATCTGCGATCAGGGCGGCGAATGTGATCTGCAGGATCAGGCGATGGCCTATGGCCGCGCGTCTTTCCACCGCTTCAATGAAAACAAACGGGCCGTCGAAGACAAATATATGGGCCCGCTGATCAAGACGATCATGACGCGCTGCATTCAATGCACGCGGTGCATCCGTTTCGCCACCGAAGTTGCCGGCGTACCAGATCTCGGCGCGACGGGGCGGGGCGAAGATATGGAAATCACGACCTATCTCGAAAAAGCTTTCGCTTCGGAACTCTCCGGCAATGCCGTCGATATCTGTCCGGTCGGCGCACTGACATCGAAGCCATATGCCTTCAACGCGCGGCCTTGGGAGTTGCGCAAAACAGAATCCATCGATGTGATGGACGCACAGGGTGCAAATATCCGCATCGATACGCGTGGCCGCGAAGTGTTGCGCGTTCTTCCGCGTCTCAACGAAGAGATCAATGAAGAGTGGATTTCCGACAAGACACGCCATGCCTGCGACGGGTTGAAACGCCAGCGTCTCGACCGATCTTTCGTCCGCAAAAATGGCAGGCTTGTTGAAGCGACATGGGCGGAAGCCTTTGCGGCCATTGCGGCGAGGGTCCACGCCACGCGGCCTGAGAAGATGGCTGCGATTGTCGGCGACCTCGCCGCCGCGGAAGAAATCAAGGCGCTGAAAGACCTGATGGTTTCGCTCGGCGTCGTCAATCTCGATTGCAGGCAGGATGGCGCAAAACTGCAGGGAAGTCCGCGCCATTCCTATCTGTTCAACACGACGATTGCGGGTGTGGAGTCCGCCGATGCGCTGCTGTTGATTGGTACCAATCCGCGATGGGAAGCGCCGGTGCTGAATGCGCGGCTGCGCAAGACCTGGCTCAACGGAAATCTCCGAGCGGCGAATATCGGGCAGCCCAGCGATCTCACCTATCCCGCGGAACAGCTCGGAACCAACGTTTCGGTTCTTGAGGCATTAGCCGCTGGTAGTCATCCCTTCGCCGACGTGTTGAAGAACGCGCATCACCCGATGCTTATTGTGGGCAGCGGCGCGCTGGCGCGTTCCGACGGAGCGGCAATCTTGAATCTCGCCGCGCGCATCGCCGGCGATACCGGCATGATCGGGCCCGGTGTATCAGCAGCCGAAGGCGGCTGGAACGGTTTCAACGTTCTACATAACGCGGCCTCACGCGTGGCCGGGCTGGACCTTGGATTCCTGCCCGGGGCCGGAGGCCGTGATACAGCCGGGATTCTCGAAAGCGCCGCGAAAGGCGACATCGATTTCGTTTATCTGCTCGGCGCCGATGAATTGGCGATGGACAGGCTTGGAGATGCCTTCGTCGTCTATCAGGGCACGCATGGCGATGCCGGCGCACATCGCGCCGATATCGTGTTGCCGGGATCGGCTTACACGGAAAAGGACGGGCTCTACGTCAACATCGAAGGCCGCGTGCAACGGGGACGGCGTGCAACATTTGCTCCCGGCGACGCCAAGGAAGATTGGGCGATCCTGCGGGCGCTCTCGGATGTTCTGGGAAAGCGTCTCCCCTATGACGACCGCGATGCGCTTCGTGCAACCATCGTCGCACAGGCACCGCATTTCGCAGAACTCGGAGTGCTGCCCGTTCCGCCGGCCGCCGATGCAGCTTTGTGGAATTCCATAGGGCAAGCCGGTCCGGTGAACTCCGATTTGCCGCTCGCTTCTCCGATTACCGATTTCTATCTCACCAATCCGATTGCACGGGCGAGCCTCACCATGGCCGAGTGCAGCCGGGTCTTCCGTCCTCCGGCTCAGATGATGGCGGCGGAATAGATCATGGCGCTCATCGGATTCTGGACCGCACTATTTCATGGGCTTGGAGTCACGTTGCCCTATGGCTGGGCGTGGTTCCTGAGCCAGGTCACATTGATGTTGGCGCTCGCCATCTGCCTGCTTCTGATGCTCGCCTATATTCTGCTTGCGGATCGCAAGATCTGGGCAGCGGTACAGTTGCGGAAGGGTCCAAACGTCGTCGGTGCGTTTGGTTTGCTTCAATCTTTCGCGGATTTCTTCAAATTTGCGCTCAAGGAAGCGGTGATACCTGCGGGCGCGAACAAGGTCATTTATCTGCTCGCGCCACTCATTACCTTCACGCTCGCTTTCGCGGCCTGGGCGGTCGTACCGGTCAGCAGCGGCTGGGTGGTGGCCAACATCAATGTCGGAATTCTCTACATCTTCGCGATC
>DASXXW010000055.1:0-15443 GCA_036502865.1 Rhizomicrobium sp. | reverse complement strand
GTTAAGCCTATTTGACGTGGACGGTCAGCAGCATCTTTGGATGGATGTGGCAGCGTATCGCGAAAGTCCCGGGATTCGGAAACGTGATATGGAAAACGGCGCCGGGTTGTTGCTCCTCGGAATCATAATCGAAATCTTTGCTGTCGACATAAATCTGATGGATAAACTCATCCTGATTGCTGAAATTGAGCGTGGTTCCCGTCCCGATGGTGATTTCATTGGGGTGAAAGGCGCGGCCATTCTGGACGATCGTATTCGCATCTTCGGCAACCGCTTCGGGCGCGCCAGCGATGAATGCCATCAATAGGGCGCCGAGACCGGCAACAACCCCAAGTTTCATCGGGTCACTATATCGTGTTGCATGGGAGCCAACCGGGCCAGAAAGCGGTTTTGCGTGGCAAATGAAACGCCATTCTTGTCCATCGCCTTCTGAAGATCCTCGACCGTCGCGTTGAAATCGGCGTTGGTCAGATGCAAACCCTTATGCGCATCACGCATGCTGTGTCCTGTGTAAATACAGGGACCGCCGGCAACCTGGCAAAATTGCAGGGCCAGCATCTTTCTAAAGCGATCCATATTGGTATCGTCGAACGTTGCCTTGATCCTGGCATCGGCGAGAAAAATGTCAGCCGTGTCATTTGCGATTTTTACGATGGCATCCTGCCCCCCCATGTCCGAGAAGAGCGTGTCGGCGGCTTGCGCGCCCTGCATGCAGAACATGAGTCCACACCATGCCAGCGCTGCAGTTCGGATTCCACTCCCGGCTTTCATCCTTCGCTATCCCTCCTACAAGCCGGCCTGTAACGATACGTAGACGCCCTGCTGATCGTTCTCGATCACGATATTGCCGAGATTCAGGTAGGCGAGCGTGAGCGAGATGTTCTTGCTGAAAAAATACGCCGCGAACAGATCCCAACCATTGTCTTCGCGTGCGATGCCAAGATTGTCGGGCTTGGTGCGGTATTCGGCGCCGATCGCGAATTTGCGGCTCAGCAAATACGCAGCGGATCCCTCGAATTCCGTCGAATAGCTATCGTGTTTATCGCTGCCGAAACCAAGAAATCCGAATTGATTGGCCTTCGTTTCCCGCAGGGTCGCATCGATCAAGAGGCTTTGTGCAAGAAACAGTTTCGTTGCGGATAGATAGAAATCGGTGCCATCTCCCGATTTCCCGCCGATTGCGGAAATCAGCCAATCTTTGTCATTATGTTTGTACTGAATACCGGCCGAGATTTGCGGCAGGAACGTATCCTGGTCATAGACGGCGTCGCCGACAAGCTTGACTTTCGCGCCGAGCACGTCCTGGTCGATGGTGAAACCTTTTCCTAATCCGAGCTTCGCGCCGACATCTTCGGTGTCGAAGCTTTGATACGCGTAGGAGAGCTCGACCCGGTCAAACAAACCAACCGTCACACCTTCCGTCCACAGAGAGTAGCTACCGAGATCGACATAGGTGAAATGACCATTTGCACCGATACCGTCGCGTGTCCCATACCCTGAGATCAAAGCCCAGGTGGCAAGACCCCCGCCGCCAGCACCTTCAAGGTCGCTGACGCCGCCGGTCGCGAGCAGCTTGCCCGAATCGAAGATTGCGGCACCTTGATCCATCAGCGAAGATTGAGGGGGTGGATTGTCCGCCAAAGCGGAGAGAATGAGAGCCGGGCAAATCAACAGTGCGGCAAAAGCTGCGCGCATGAATGTTCCTCATTGGCACCCCACCTTTCGGTTCGATATAAAAGGCGAATACTTAATATTCGCTGAGCCGTGTTCCTCCCAGATTCGCATATCCGCCGATCCTTGCGCATCGACCGCTCGTGACACAGAACGCCCCCATCTCCCTGATGGACTCGCAGGCGACCCGGCGCATTTTGCCGTGGCTCGTTGCAGTCGCCTTCTTCATGGAGTCGCTCGACACCACCATACTCAACACGGCCGTGCCGATTGTTGCGAAAGCCATCGGCACCTCGCCGCTCAGCATGAAAGCGGTGATGGCCAGTTACACGCTCAGCCTCGCCGTCTTCATTCCGGTCAGCGGATGGGTGGCGGACCGTTTCGGTACTCGTCGCGTATTTGCGTCGGCCATAGGAATCTTCACGCTCGGCTCGTGCCTGTGCGGACTGATGAGTAATATTCACCTGCTCGTCGCCTGCCGCGTTCTTCAGGGCTGCGGCGGCGCCATGATGGTGCCTGTAGGCCGGCTTACGCTGGTGCGAAGTTTTCCCAAATCGCAATTGCTTCAGGCCATGAACTTTGTAGCAATTCCCTCGCTCGTCGGTCCGATGCTCGGGCCGGCGGCGGGCGGCTTCATCGTCGCATATTTGCATTGGCGCGCGATCTTCTTCCTCAACGTGCCCATCGGCCTCATCGGCCTCGTGCTTGTCTGGATGAAACTTCCCGACTATCGCGAGCGCACCCAGCCGCTCGACATCGAAGGGCTCATTCTTTTCGGTGCTGGCCTCGCCCTTCTGTCCTATGTACTGGAAGTGTTTGGAGATCATTCACTGAGCGTGCCGGAAATATTCGGGCTGTTGTTTGTTTCGCTCGCGCTTCTGTTCGGTTATGGCGTCCACGCGGAGCGCGTCCGCTGGCCACTTCTGCGACTAGGCCTGTTTCGTAGCCGTTCATTCGCAGCCGCTGTAAGCGGAAGCTTCGTCACGCGGATCGGCATCGGCGGCGTGCCATTTCTTCTGCCGCTTCTCTACCAGGTCGGCCTCGGTTTCTCTCCCGTGCAATCCGGTCTGCTCATCATGCCGCAGGCAATAGCCGCCATGAGTACCAAGATCGTGATCCGGCAGGTGCTCGAAAGATTTGGCTATCGGACCGTGCTGATCGGAAATACGCTGATTATGAGCGTATTTCTTGCGCTCTTCGCAACCATAGGGATTGGCACTCCCGTCTGGCTCATCATTTTGCAGGCGTTCTGCTACGGCGCGCTGACGTCAACGCAGTATACGAGCATGAATACGCTGACCTATGCAGATGTGCGGCCTTCACGAACGAGCGCGGCAAGCTCCATTGCCAGTACTGCGCAACAGCTTTCGATGAGCTTTGGTGTCGCCGTCGCGGGCCTCGCTACGATGTTTTTCGTACCTGAGGCCGCGCGAAATTCGCCGACGGAGATGATTCATGGGCTACATCTGGCCTTTCTGACGCTTGGGATATTCACGGCGCTTTCCGCCATCGTGTTCAGCCGGCTTCACGCAGAAGACGGTGCCGACGAAACGCGGGAGAAAGATATTCACTTGGGTTAATGACCGCCCGGGCCATTGCTTGGGACGCAATTAAGACATTTGTAACCCCGTTTAACAGATCAGCGACGGAGAACGATTATTTCCTTCAAATTCGAATCAAATTCACGCATTGTGCGGGTGCGAAATAAATGGAGGCCCCTCATGAAAACGGCGCTGCTGTACCTGTCGGACGAATCAGGGGTAACCGCCATCGAATATGGCGTGATCGCAGCTTTGATCTCCTGCGATGATCGCAGCCGTCAGCGCGGTAGGTACGCATCTGAAAACGACGTTCAGCACGGTCGCATCCTCGCTTTGATGTAATCGATGGGAACCGAACGGTCAGATGCGAACTTGCTTCGGAAGGCAACCGCCCCCCGAGGGAGCCAGGGATTGTGTCCCCCGGGGGGCGTGTGGCGCCAAGCTGCGTGGCGCAGCCGGGGCGCGCACGCGGCACTTCTCAAGTTACGGAAATCGAGGCGGCCCCAAGCGGAGAACGAATGCGTCCGGAATCGACGCCTGTCAACAATTATTTGCGCAGATCACAGGAATGTATGAAATAAAATTTCGTATTCCCATCGAAATACCCGAATGTCAGTATACATACGTTGGGTGGGCGGGGGCGCATCTCTTTAGGGTTGGCCAGGGGCCCTTTGAGAGATGCGCTTCTCCATCCAGCCGCTCGCAACCTTGCCTTTTTGTTACCTGCATGTAGGGTTGGCGCTGCGTATCTCGCAGTTTTCCGCAGATCGATTGTGCGATCCTTAACCGAGTGTATACGGTTCGGGTAAGAATTAGCTAACTAATACGTTATCGCGGGCTTTACCCGCGGTCGCATACA
The DNA here is from genome assembly GCA_036502865.1 of Rhizomicrobium sp. GTDB lineage: Bacteria > Pseudomonadota > Alphaproteobacteria > Micropepsales > Micropepsaceae > Rhizomicrobium. The sequence goes on along the minus strand of DASXXW010000055.1, from coordinate 11,372 downwards.
CGTCTGAATAGCGCCGACTTCGCGCCAGGGGTGGTCAAGGAGCCAACCCATGTCGCGCGACTGTTGCGATCCCCTGTTCGTTCGTCTTGCACGAATGCCGCGTCTTTTTTCGCGGAAACGTCATGAATTCTTGGCGCACCGCGCCGGCGCCGCTGCCATAGAATTCGCCATTCTCACGCCGATATTTCTGATCTTCCTGCTCGGCATCGTCTGCTACGGCGGCTATTTCTGGATGGCGCATAGCCTTCAGCAACTCGCCAACGACGCCGCGCGTTCCGCCGTTGCCGGGCTGACGGCCTCCGAACGCCAGAGCCTGGCACAGAGTACATTTAACGCCGAAATCGGATCGTACAGCACACTCAATCCCGCGCTGGCTACGGTGACCTATCAGGGCACTACCAACGTGTTCTCGATCAACGTGTCCTACAACGCCAACGGTACCCCCTTCTGGGCTGCTGCCTATCTCATTCCCATGCCTTCCACCACGATCGTACGCGCCGCGGCCGTCCAGCTGGGAGGCTTCTGATGAAACTCGGACACATACTGAAGTGGTGCATCCGCGAAGAACGGGCATCCATTGCGGTCATTACCGGTATTTCAATGGTGATGTTTGTCGGCTTCTCCGGCGCAGCCGTGGATTTCGGCTCGGTTTACCTGCAATCGCGTCAACTTCAGGGGGTCGCAGACTTGGCCGCGATGTCGGCAGCCGGAAACCTCAACCAGGCTCAAACTGCAGCGCAGGACACCGTCAACCAGAATGGCCTGCCGGCAGGCACGACAGCGACGGCAGTCGTTGGAACTTACACGCCCGACGGATCCATTCCCGTCAACCAACGGTTCACGCCGAACGGATCATCGCCCAATGCTGCTCAAGTGACCGTAACAAGTAACGCCAGCATCTATTTCGCACGCATATTGCTGGGAAAAAACTCGATACCCGTTTCGCGTACGGCTGTTGCGGCTTCCGGGCAGCTTGCTTCGTTCTCTATAGGCACGCAGCTCGCGGGGCTTCAGGGCGGCGTGGAGAACGCGCTTCTGAGTTCGCTCACTGGGAGCAGCGTCAGCCTATCGGTCATGGACTATAATTCGCTTCTGAACGCGAATGTCGACCTGTTTCAATATATGGGCGCGCTTGCGACGCGGCTTAACCTCACCGGCGTTTCGTTCAATCAAACACTCCAGACGCAAGTGCAGTCGGGAACGGCTGTTGCTGCCATTGCCGATGTACTGAAAGCCGCCGGCAATAGCGGCGCCGCTTCGGCGGTATATGCGATCGCCAACGCGGCCAACCAGCAACAGGTCGATTTGGGGCAACTTCTCAACCTCGGTCCCTATCAGGATCAGGATTACATCGAAACGAATGGACCCTCCGGGTTTTCGGTCAATGCGCTCGATATGGCGAATGCAGTGCTCGAATTGGCCCAGGGTGGACGTCAGGTCCAACTAAATCTCAACAGCACTATCCCCGGCGTATCGAGCATTACCGCGTGGCTCGCAATCGGTCAGCGTCCATCCAATTCACCGTGGCTGACCATCACGGATGACAACAGTATGGTGATCAGCACGGCACAGGCTCGGCTTTACATCGACGCACAAATCGCGCCGGTGGGTCTATCCGGCATCAGCGTCATCAACCTGCCCGTCTATGTCGAATTGGCATCGGCGCAGGCCAAGCTTTCCAGCGTCGCCTGCGAGCCCACCAACCCCGAAGCCGTAAACCTGTCGGTCTCGCCCAGCATCGGGGAAACTGCGATCGGCTCCATCGACACAGGACAATTGAACAATTTCACGCAGGAACTGACCATCAGTCCGGCGACGATGATCAATGTTCCCTTGCTGATGCAGGTTACCGGACAATCGATTATCAATCTCGGTGGCAATGACTGGCAGAATGTTTCGTTCGATGCGAGCGATATCCAGAATCAGACGGTGAAAACCGTTTCAACCAACAACGCAATCACCGCCGCGTTGACGAGTCTTGTTGGTAATTTGTCGCTGAACGTCAATTTGCTAGGGCTCAATTTGGGTCTCAGTCCGAATGCCGTTACACAGGCCGTCGACACATCCATCGGCAACGTTGCCCAGCCGCTCGACTCAGTCGTGAATGAATTGACCGGGCTCCTGGGCGTGGGCCTTGGCGAGGCCGATGTCTGGGTAAACGGCGTGCGATGCCAGAATGTGGCGCTGGTGCAGTAGAACTTATGGACATGCAGGCAACCGAACAGGCCGTGGCGGATCAATCCCCTGGCATTCGCCGCGGTACCTGCAAGGGACGGCGTGCGCGATTCGTCGCGCACGCCGTTCTCTAAACCAGGCCCCAGCTGCTTGCGGCTATGATTCCCGGTTCTTCTGCTCATTCAAGGTTTGCGAGTAGGATTTGCCGTAGGGATAAAACTTATCTTTGCGGCCTCCCTGCCATGCCGCTTTAAGTTCGGGTGTTGTTATATCCCAATCGGGCCGACACTTCTTCAGAACCGCTCGCAAATCCTGCCGTAATTCCTCGATGGTCGGTCGCCCGAAGAACCAGTAACCGTTGTAGATTTTGTGAACTATCAGTCCCGGTTCAAGCACAAGCGTATGCGGAATCATTGGGTTGTGGCTAGGATCCGTGTATTCGGCGATGTCGAGATCCTTCTGCACGATGCGCCGCGAGTCGGAAAGAAACGGCCAATGCGCGCCGATGCCTGCGCGATATTCATTGGTCTCGACAATGCTGTCGGTGCTGATCGTCAAAAGCCGGCAATAGCCAACTTCCATTTCGCGATAGAGCTCGACCAGCAATTCGGCTTGGCGGCGATCCTTGGGGCAAAAGCCGCCACGGCTTAACACCAGCACCATCGGATCGCCCCCCTGCAATTCGGAGAGCTTCCGATGTGTTGCGGTATAGTCGGATAATTCGTAGTCGGGGAACGCGGCCCCCGGAACGATATCGGCTCGCATGGGCCTCTCCAGCAATTCATGTCGGCAACATCTGCGCACGCGTCTCAATGTGCGGCAAGTCTCCGCCGGAGAGGTTGGACTTGAGCCTGCACCGATACGAGGCAAACTCCGAATATCGTAGCTAGGCTCCGGCGAGGACCTTCGCGAGTGGCTCCCAATAATTTCCGTACCACCCCTTTGCAAGATGATCGGCGTCGTCACTAGGAAATCCGGTATGATCGAACTCCAATTTCGTTCCACCATTCGCCGCCGACAGTGCAAAGCGGGCGATCGAATAGACGCCGGGCTCCCAATTTCCCACACGCCACGCCTGGACAAGCCTGACGTCCGGCACAATTTCGATCGTGCGGCCGGTGATATACCCTCCAAACAAAACAAAGGCGCCGCCTGGCCGTGCATCGATCGCCGTCGGCGCAGAGCCCAGTGCGCTGCTCATCGCCGATGTCATGGCCTAGCTCAGCCTGACTACCTTGTCGAATTCGCTCGCTTGCGTCAGCGCGGCGAACAGCTGGGCCGGTTTCGCTGCGAAATGGACTTCCTGATGGATCGCGGCATTCGAACGGGAAATCATGTCACTCCCTCTACGTGGTTGCGCGAGCGAATTTCCGGCAAGTGCCAACCCGGCTGCCGCTCCACCGGCGCCGATCGCGAAACTCCGTCTGTTCACAATAGTCATAAATCCCCTCCCGGCCGTCACGCCTCACTGTTACAACTGGCCATGGGGGAAAAATATGATCAACATCATATTTTGGGATGCTCCATCTCTTCATCGGGAAACTCAGGAGGACGCCATGCCCTACCCCGCATCGCATCGGGCAGCACGCAGGGAGAAAATAGTCTCCAGCGCACGGCGGCTCTTCAACCGCTGCGGTTTCGACAATGTTTCGATCGGCGACATCATGGCGGGCGCAGGCCTGACCCATGGCGGTTTCTACAAATATTTCCGGAGCAAGAGTGATCTCTACACAGAAGTAATGAACTGCTTCTTCACCGATCCGAAATGGAAGAATTGCTGGAAAGGAATCGACATCGACCTGGCGGGCGAACTTGGGCCGCAGATCGTGCGCGCCTATCTCTCCACCACGCATTTCGAGGATGTCGAGAATTCCTGCCCAATGGTTGCGCTGCCGACCGATGTCGCCCGCAACGGCGAGGGACCGAAGCTGGCCTTTCAGGCTGCATTCGACGGGATGGTCGAACTTCTGTCTCGCGGTACAAATGAAAAGAAAGCCTCACGCGCCAAGGCGCACGCGATCGCCGCGCTCTGTATCGGCGGGATGGTAGCCGCTCGCGCAATCGCTGACCGCAACCGTGCCGACAAACTGCGCGAGCATTGTATGGCGATAGCACTCGATCTCGGCGGCTGGAAAGCCCAAAAAAATACATCACGGCTGGCGCAAGCAGCCAGCACCGGACCCAACATCAGCCAGCCTCCAAAGCACCGCGCAAACTGACAATCGGTGCAACGACACGGCAATGCAGGACGACGCCACGATCGCGCTAGGCGGCCGTGTCGGATGGAATACTACAGAATAGCCGGACAATAACTATCAAGCGTCGGGACGAGCCGGCTGTAGGACGTCGCCCGATTGCCCGACACATGCATCGCCATTAGCCGTTTGACGATGGCGTGCGGATGCGTCGCGAATCCGCCGCTTCCCATCTCGCTGCGACGTCAGAAAATTCTGGAATGCCGGGCACAGAGCATATGCGCGCATGAACGTCGCCGCGTTTCCGCCTGAACATGCGCGAAAGGCCATAATTTCACGCGCCATAGCACACCTCCGAAGTCATGAACTGGCAGACGCCGGATCGCTGCTAGGCCATGCGTTGGAGACAGCCCCAAACGATCCCGCTTTCCTGCATCTATTTGGAACGGTGCGGCGTCTCGAACATCGCCCCGTGGAGGCCGAAGAACTTTATCGCCGCTCGCTGGCGAATCAGAACCGCCAACCTCATGTGCACCGCGATCTCGGAAAATTACTTGCCTCGCTCGGCAGGATCGACGAAGCCATTTGCGAATTTCAGGAAGCGCTGTGTTCCAACCCCAACGACGACGATGCACATCTCTGTCTGGCGACCGGACTGGCGCGGCAGGGAGAGGCATCACGCGCCGAAGCGAGCTATCGAAATGCCCTCCGTCTAAAGCCGGAGCACATCGTGGCGCGGCTCGGACTTGCCGAGACGCTCTGCAAACTACGGCGCGCGCGGGAAGCCGAGTTATCATTGCTCAGCGCGCCCCCTGTTCGCGAACCCGCGATTGCCGCGATGCTCACCTACAGGCTTGGACTGGCGCTGGCGCAGCAGGCCAAATTCCTGCAGGCATTGACATTGTTTGATCGGGCGCAGGCGCAAATGCCCGATATTCCCGGAGTGGAATTTTCGCGCGGTGAGATTTTTCAACAAATGGGACTTTGGGAGAAGGCTGCGCCGTGCTTTCGCAAAGTGCTGGCGCGCCAGCCAAACCATTCCAATGCGGCAGCCTGTCTTGCGTTGATCTCGGCGCTGACGGGCGATTTTGCCGAAGCGCGGGAACTGGCCCTGCATACGCTCGCGCGCGACAAGACGCAGCCTATCGCGCACATCGCGATGGCGATCGTCGAGATTGAGGCGGCCGAGATCGGCTCTGCTGTGGAGCGACTACGCGAACTGTTTGAAGGTCCGGCAAGCTTGAAGTCCGAAGGGGTCGCAGTTGCAGCAGGATTCGCCTCCGACGCCTTCGACCGACATGGTCGCTATGCCGAAGCATTCGCAGTCGCGCGGGCCTCAAAGATAATGCTGCGCGAACTGTGGCTGGAGCAGGAATGCGGCAAGCGCGTTACGGACTCCGCGCGAGAACAGACGAACTATTTCCAGAAATCGTCCATTTGGACCGCCGGAAGACATCAGGAGTTCGCTTCTGCAGCACCGACGGAGCACGTTTTCGTGCTGGGATTTCTGCGCAGCGGCACCACGTTGCTTGAAACCATTTTGGCGACGGACCCGGACGTGGTTCATGTCGACGAGATCGATTTTCTCGGCGCGGCTGCAGACGCATTTCTTGCAGATATGGATGGGTTGGACCGGCTGTCCCAACTTCCCGAGAACGAGGTCGCGCTATGGCGCGAAAATTATTGGAAAGCGGTTCGCGAAGCAGGATTTTCTGCGGAGCAAAAAATCTTCGTCGACAAGATGCCGATCAACAGTTTGCGCCTGCCGCTCATCGCCCGATTATTCCCAACTGCGAAGATCGTTTTCGCCATCCGCGACCCCCGCGACGTCGTGTTGAGCTGTTTCCGGCGCCATTTCGATCCCACGCCCTACAGTAGGGAATTTCTCGACCTGGAGGATTGCGCCCGCTTATATGCGGCAACAATGAGCTTGGCCGATGCTTGCCGGCAAAAATTACCGCTACAGATTTTGGAGCTTCGCTACGAAGATCTGATCGGAAATTTCACAGACACGGTTCACAGCCTCTGCCGGTTCATTGGCGTCGCCTGGAGCGGCAGCAAGGACGACTTCCAGCAGGCCGCCGGCTCGATCGATCTTCGAAGCGCGAGCGCCCGCCAGGTGCGGCGCGGGCTTTACGGTGGCGCCGTGGGGCATTGGCGCCATTACCGGCAAGATCTCGCGCCGGTGCTACCCATTCTCGCACCCTGGGCGACGCGCTTCGGCTATCCGGTGGAATAAGCCGCGCCATCATCCGATAGCCCCAAGACGATCTTTCCGGTATCGCACCGGGTGATTTGAAACGAGCGCCCGAAGCGAATGTCCGCAATCGATCTGTTCGGCCAGCTGCATGGCATTGACGCCGCGACGCTTACGCCGTTGCAGCGCATCCTCCTGATCACCGACGGTACACTGACCGAAATCCTCGAAGCGTATTATTTCGAACGCGTTGAACTGGTGAAGCTGTCAGAACGGCTGATGACACGCACCGAATTCGGCGGATCACTCGCGATGGACGAGAACGAGCGGGTGATGGAACGCAAAATCAATTTGCGCGGCGCGCGCTCGGGAACACGCTACGTCTATGCGGAGTCGCTCATTCTGGTGGACAGGCTTGATCCTTCATTCCAGATGGAGTTGCTCGAAACGAATATTCCGCTCGGCCGCCTCTGGCGTGGCCATCGACTCGAAACGTTCAAGGAGATGGCAAGCGCAACCTGCCGGCCGGCGCGTGAACTCGCCATCCACCTCGGCTGTGCGGAAGAAACGCCCGTGCTCGGTCGCGTTTACGACGTGTTCTCCGCCCGGCGCCACGTTATGCGCATCTCGGAATATTTTTGCGCCACGGAACAAAATTGATCCGGTTGCCGAAGAAATAAAAAAAGGCAGCCTGTTTATCCAACAGGCTGCCCAGTCAATCCGCGGAGTAATAAACTAGATTATTTTCCGCCAACCATTCCGACGCTCTGCTGCTGTTGCAGCATGCGCTGATCCTGACGCTGACGGTCGTTCCATTGACGTACCGTATGACACTCGCGACCGCCGCCGAGCCGCGTACCGGTCGCGGGGGCGGAGTTCCGGCACACGATCTCGTCGAGATTTACGTTGCTGTTATCGTTGGCTGACGTTTGAACGGTCACGTGCTCGCCGACCTGCGTCGTCGCAGTAGTGCCTTGAGCAGTCGCAGCCGGTTGGGCGGGCACAACTTGCGCTGTAGCCGCCGGCTGGCTCGCGGGAGCCGAAGAATCCGGATCTGCCAGCAACATGCCGGGAACAGAAGCCGCCACAGAAATCATGACCACCATTAATCCGATACGCATCGACACCTCTCGTTTTACCGAAGCTTCATTCGCTCTGAATTGAGACGGATGAGAATGACATTTTCCCCACCCCTCTGCCCAGAAATTTCGTCGAAGGGAATTTCCCGCCCATGGTGTATCGTTCCTGCGGAGGTTGTGCGCCATGAGCGGCGATCCGGAGGAAAAGCGGTACTGGGCTGATCTGCTCGCCAGAATCCGGCGGCGCACGCGCGCGGATCAGGACGCCGAGGACCTGCTGCACAGCGCATATTTGCGCCTTTCCGCCTATCGCGCGGAACACGAGGTTCGCGAGCCACGAGCCTTTCTGGTCCAGACTGCGGCGCACTTGGCCGTCGACAAGCACAGACGGGAGCGGCATGTCAGCCCTTCGCCGGTGGACAGCCTTGGCGAGAGCCTTGAAGACATTTCGCCACTGCAGGATGAGGTTTTGGAGGCTCGGGAACGTCTAAGGAGGGTTCAGGCGGGGCTTGAAAGGCTGCCGTCCCGGACGCGCCAGGTATTCCTGATGCACAGGGTCGAGGGCATGAAACTGCGCGAAATTTCTGCTGCGCTGGGCATTTCGCAGAGTGCGGTGGAAAAACACGTCGCGAAGGCCGTGCTGTTCCTCACCGAGTGGACCGAAGGCTGGTGATGCAGGCGACGAAGGGGATCGAGCCCGAAACCAAGGCTGAGGCGGCGGCGTGGCTTGTGCGCCTGCATGCCGACGACCGCTCGGAAACCGACGACGCTGCGTTCCGTGCCTGGCTTTGCGCGGCGCCCGAAAATTCACGAGCCTTCGAGGCGGTGACGACAATCTGGGATGCCGCCGAAGGCTTACGGTCGGTACCGGGCTTGTCGCGAAAACAACCCCGGGTCCGACGGAGAACGGTACTGGCCGGGTTTGGAACGCTGGCGGTTGCGGGCGCCGGCTTCGCGGCCTGGCAGGAAGCCTATGCGGGCGTCTACGAAACGGGTGTGGGTGAGCAGAAACATGTCACCTTGAGCGACGGCACGCAGGCCTTTCTCGACACAGACACACGGTTACGCGAACGCTTTACGGACACGTTGCGCACGGTTGAGCTGGATCGCGGTCTCGTCGATTTTCGCGTGCGGCCGGATATGCATCGCCCGTTCATCGTCGAAGCGGACGGCCAACGTATTTTTTCCGATCGCTCGACGCTCGACGTGCGCCGTGACGAACGACAAGTGTCGGTGGTGTTACTTCAAGGCCGCGCGACGGTACTCGCAGCTTCTCCGGCCGCTCCGAAGCAACTGACACTCGAGCGCGGAGAGCGTGCGATCGTGGCGGGAAATGTTGTCCTCCATGTGGACAAGCCCAATCTTGCTCCACTCATCGCGTGGCAAACCGGGCAGGCGATGTTTGAGAATCAAACGCTCGCGTCCGCCGCCGCGGAAATGAACCGCTATTCGACGGTCAGGCTTGTGGTGGATGATCCTATAGTCGCCAATCTCAAGCTGAGCGGCGTCTATCGCGTCGGAGATAATCAGGCGTTCGCGCGCTCTGTTTCACAACTTCTGCCGGTGATCGTCGAGCATTATCCCGATCATATCGAACTGACACGCGACGAATCCCGCATGCCGGAGGGATGAGGAAACAACCCGTTTCATTCGTCTGCATGAGAGGAGCGTCGGGGCAACAGGGGACATGATATGTATCGGGGGCGTACGGCCAGCCTGAGGCGGGCGCTGGTCGGAAGTGCAGCACTCATTGCACTCAGCATGGGTCTTGCGCAGGCACAGCAGGCAAATTTCGCCATTCCGGCGCAATCGCTCGATCAGACTCTGAGGGAAATCTCGCGCAAGACTGGCGAGAATATTCTTTTCCGGCCGGAATCCGTGCTGGGTCTGCGTGCGCCGGCGTTGAGTGGATTGATGAGTGTGAAAGACGCGATCTCGCGCGCGCTCGCAGGCTCGGGGCTCATTGCCATCCCCGATGGAGGTGGCGGAGTCATTGTTCAAAAACCGCGCCCGCGCAGCGAACTCATCGTACCCGACGATCAGGCATCCATAAATTCGCCGGATGGCGTGGAAACGATCGTCGTCACGGGCTCACGGATTCCGCAGAACGGTCTTTCCAGTGCGACTCCGGTGGTTGTTGTCGGACGGCAGGAAATCGAGGCTGAAGGCGTCACCGATATAACAACGATGATCAACAGCCTGCCGGAGGCCTTTGTCGCGCAGAATGCGAATGTTTCAAACGGCGCCTCGGGTACGGACAACGTCAATCTCCGCGATCTGGGTTCCTCGCGAACGCTTGTTCTGATCAACGGCTCGCGGCTTATGCCCGGCGATCCCGTGGACCCGGCGGCCGATATCAATGTCATACCGGCCGCGCTCGTCGATCGCATCGAAGTACAAACCGGTGGCGCATCGGCAGTTTACGGATCGGATGCGCTCGCCGGCGTGGTGAATTTTATTCTGCGCCGCGACTTCGAAGGTATTGAAGCCGACGGCACCTATTCGATCTCCCAAAACGACAACAGCACATCGCGTTGGCGCGACCTCACACAAGCGCAGATCAATCTGGGTTCGCCGGGCTATACCCAATCGCCGAACGGCATCTGGGACGGACAGGTCGAAGACGGCACTATTCTCATGGGCACCAATTCGCCCGACGGAAAAGGCAATATCAGCGTCTATCTCGGCTACCGCAGCATGTCTGCCGTGCTCCAGCAGACGCGCGAATATTCCGAATGCACGATTGGAACAACCGGCCAGCAGGATTTCTGCGCCGGCTCTTCGAATTTCAATCACTGGCTGTCATTCGACAATCTCTACGCCGGAGATCCATTTCAGTTCTTCGAGACCGGTAACGGCAAAAAGGGCCAATTTGTGCCCTATACCGGAGGCCCGACCCAGCTCTACAATTTCGGTCCCGCCAACTACTTCCAGCGTCCCGATACGCGATATACGGGCGGCTTTTTTGCGCATTACGATGTGAACAAGTCCCTCGAAGTCTTCGCCAATCTGATGATTGCCGACGACAACACCGTCGCACAGATCGCACCCTCGGGCCTGTTCTTTGGTTCCGGCACTGGCCCAAGCTTCTCGGTCTACACCAATTGTGCCGACCCCTATATGTCGGCCGACGAAAATTATAAATTATGTGGCCAACTGCCCGGCGATCAATATGTCACGACTAATGGAAGAAGTTATTACAATGGCGCGGGGAATGGATCCTCGGGCAATCCCAACGGGATTGCAGGCCAGGCCAATCTCTACATTGCGCGGCGCAATTTCGAAGGCGGCGACCGGCAATATGCCTTGCGACATATTTCGTACCGCATGCAGGTCGGGGCGAAGGGCGATATCGGCGACGACTGGTCCTATAATTTGTATGCGCAGGAAGGCTTTACGGATTACGCGCAGAGCAGCAGCGGAAATTTTTCGGCTTCGCGCGTGCAGAACGCACTCGAAGTCGATCCGGCGACGGGCAAATGCTTTTCGGCGGAGCAGATAGGCGGATTGCCGCCAACGTCACCATCCTGCGTCCCTCTCGATCTTTTCAACGGCGTAGGCTCGATCAGCCCCGCCATGCTCCAGTATGTGGACGCGACGGCGCTGCAGACCGGCTGGACACAGGAGCAGGTCATCGACGGCACGCTAACCGGGAATCTCGGCGAATGGGGGTTGCAATCACCCTGGGCAAAAAATCCGGCCTCGGTGGTACTAGGCACGGAATAT
>DASXXW010000054.1:0-4071 GCA_036502865.1 Rhizomicrobium sp. | reverse complement strand
ACGGGGCAAGCGGCTCGTTCATCGCGGCGAAGTCGCCGGTGAGCTTGGCGTTTGCGGCGGGGACAAGAAAAAAGGCGCTGGCGACCATTGCCGCAGCGCCATCTTCAATCGATTCAGCTTGAGCATAGCCCAAGCGTAATATCAGCGCGGCGCCAGCACCATCATCATCTGGCGGCCTTCCATCTTCGGCCACTGTTCCATCTTGGCGACGGGCTCCACGTCCTTGTGGACGCGATTCAGAAGTTCCATCCCGAGATTCTGGTGCGCCATTTCGCGACCGCGGAAGCGCAAAGTGACCTTGACCTTGTCGCCATCATCGAAGAAGCGGCGCATCGCCTTCATCTTGGTGTCGTAGTCATGATCGTCGATGGTGGGGCGCATCTTGATCTCCTTGATCTCGATGACCTTCTGCTTCTTACGCGCCTCGGCGGCCTTCTTCTGCTGTTCGTATTTGTACTTGCCGTAGTCCATGAGCTTGACCACGGGTGGTTTCGCTTCCGGCGAAACCTCGACCAGGTCGAAGCCTTTTTCTTCGGCGATTGCTCGACCTTTGCAATCGGGTCGATATCTTTCTGGATGCGGCCAAGCAGTTCCATGCCGAGGTTCATATGCGCCATCTCGCGACCGCGGAAGCGCAGAGTCACCTTCACCTTGTCGCCTTCATCGAAGAAACGGCGCATCGACCGCATTTTCACGTCATAGTCGTGATCGTCGATCGTCGGGCGCATCTTGATCTCCTTGATCTCGATGACCTTCTGCTTCTTGCGCGCCTCGGCGGCTTTTTTCTGCTGTTCGTATTTGAATTTCCCGTAGTCCATGAGTTTGGCCACGGGAGGGGAAGCTTCCGGAGAAACTTCGACGAGATCGAACCCCTGTTCTTCCGCGATGGCGCGGGCTTCGTCGGTTCCGATCTCACCATATTTGTGCCCGTCTGCTCCGATGAGCAGGAGGCTGCGTGCGTAAATCTCCTCATTCACGCGTGGCCCGTCCTTGGCCGGAGCCGGGGCGGGTGATGCAAAACGTCTGGCGACTATGACTCTCTCCTTGTTTTAAGACCGTTCATCCCGGCTTCGCAGGAACTTCCCACGAAGCACCAATCGGTCTTTTGCGTTTCGGATTCCCCCGGGTTCCGCTGCACCAGGCTGGCACAACTGCCCGCGGGCCAGACCGCCAAGCGGTCATTGACCCGTTTTGACAATAGGCGTGGATGGCCAATCCGCAAGTGCTATTCGGCCACATCGTGCCGGGATTCGGCCTCTTTGCGGATGCGATCCATGAAGGTTTCGAGCGGCATGGCGCCCAGATCGCGCCCCGAACGCAGCCGGACCGCTACAGTTTGCGCCTCGGCTTCCTTGTCGCCGATCACCAGCATATATGGGATTTTCATCGTCTGGGCGTCGCGGATCTTCCGCTGCATGCGCTCCGCCGTCAGGTCGATGTCGACGCGCAAACCGGCGGTTCCGTTCATCACCGGAAGTGACATCAACCTGTCACGCACCGACAAAGCGTAGTCCGCAACACGATCCGTGATCGGGATGATCCTGGCCTGTATCGGGGCAAGCCAGACAGGGAATGCGCCCGCATAATGTTCGATCAAAAACGCCGTGAAGCGTTCATGCGTACCGAGCGGCGCGCGATGGATCACATAGACGGGATGGTCCTTTCCATCCTCGCCGATGTAATTGAGATCGAACGTCTGGGTGGCTAGAAAATCGAGCTGATTGGTCGAGATCGTGTACTCGGTGCCGATCGCCGATTTGATCATGAAGTCGATCTTCGGTCCGTAAAATGCAGCCTCGCCCTTGCCCTCGACATAGGGATAGCCGGACTCGTTCATTGCCTGCTTGATGATATCGAGTGCGGCGACCCACCTGTCGGGCTCGTCGATATATTTGTCGAGCTTGTTCATATCGGGCAGCGACAGCCGCATGTAATATTCTTTGATGCCCATGAGATCGTAATACCGGGCATGCAGCCGCAGAACGCGTATGAACTCGTCCTTGGCCTGGTCGTAGCGGCAATAGATATGCGCGTCGTTCATGCAGAAGCCGCGCACGCGCATGAGACCCGACAATCCGCCGGATGCCTCGTAGCGGTAATCCTGACCATACTCCGCGATCCGAATCGGCATCTCGCGATAGGAGTGCCGGGTCGCCCCATAAACCAGATGATGATGGGGGCAGTTCATCGGCCGCAGATAGTAATTCTCGCCGTCGATATCGAGCGGCGAATACATGCCCTCATTGTAATAGGGCAGGTGGCGCGAGCGGTAATAGAGGGCTTCTTTGGCGATGTGCGGTGTCGCCACGCGCCGATAGCCTTCCTTGCGTTCTTCCTGTAGCGCAAGGAATTCGAGTTCCTGGCGGATCACCATGCCGTTCGGCATCCAGAGCGGGAGACCGGCGCCGACATCGGGTGAGAATGTGAAGAGTTCGAGCTCCTTGCCGATCTTGCGGTGGTCGCGCTTCTCCTGCTCTTCGCGCATCAGAAGATAGGCGTCGAGTTCCTTCTCGTCGCGCCAGGCGGTTCCATAGATTCGCTGCAGTTGGGCGTTCTTGGAATCGCCGCGCCAATACGCGCCCGCAACATTGGTCAGCCGGAACGCCTGGCCGATCTTGCCGGTCGAAACAAAATGCGGCCCGCGGCAGAGATCGTGCCAATCGCCATGGAAGTAGATCGATACTTCCTCGCCCTCGGGAATGCTGCGGATGAGTTCGGCTTTGTAATGCTCGCCGATCTCTTCGAAATGCGCGATGGCCTTGTCGCGCGGCCAGACTTCGCGGCGGGTCGGAAGATCGGATTGCACAATCTCGCGCATGCGCGCTTCGATGCGTGCAAGATCGTCCGGGGTGAAAGGCTGATCGCGCGCGAAATCATAGTAGAATCCGTCTGCGATCGCCGGCCCGATTGTCACCTGGGTACCGGGAAAGAGATCCTGTACGGCCATGGCCAGAACATGCGCCGTATCGTGACGTATCATCTCGAGCGCTTCCGGATCCTTGCGGGTGATGATCCGAAGATGCGCGTCCTTCTCGATCGGACGGAACAAATCCCATTGCCGGCCGTCTACTTCGGCAGCAAGAGCAGCTTTGGCGAGCCCGGGACCGATCGATGCCGCAATCTCCGTACCCGTCACGCCCGGCGGAAAGCTCAATATTTTGCCATCGGGGAGCGAAATGGAAACGGACGGCGACGACACGGGAAATCTCCTGTTTGCAATTGTTTATGGGCGGCGGACCTTCGTGAAGCGGTGCCGCGAAGTCAAGGCGCGGTTTTCCGCCTTTCTTGCGCCCGAATCGAGGGGCGAAATCCCCCTCGAGCTTTCTGTCCGCGAGTGATTATGACCAAGCCGCTCTATCTTATGGTTTCCTGCGTTCTGTTGCTTGCAGCTGCGCCCGCACCGGCCGCGCTCGCGGCGGATGACGATGCGAGCAAGGCATTAGCCGATTGCGGACCTGCAGACCTTCCCGATTCGCAGGTGGATAGCTGCCTTGAACGTGTCCGCGTCCTGGACGAGACCAACCCCTCGCCGGAACTGCAAAGTCTGGAGGCGCAACTCGAGCAGCGTGAAACCGGCGGTCACCGGCGTACCGCGACGGGCGCGCCGAGGCCGCTCCAATCCTCGGCCACCGCCCCGGCTTCCCGCGCCCCCAATTATGGCGCGCAACATCCGGCGATCGAGAGCAGCACGCTCGCCCCGCTTTCTGCCAGCAGCGCGCCGGACAGCAGACCTGTCGGCACGGCCGAGCCGCCGCCATCGGACATGCCGAGCCAAAGCGCACCGAGCGAAGCGTATCAATACCCGGCCGAACCGGCTCCCGACGCGGCGGAGCCCGGCATGGCTGACCAACGCGCGCAGGGTCAAACCTATCAGGATCAGCCGAGAGGCGAACCCGCCGATCCCACCCGTATCGACCCGCGATCAGACCCTGACCGGGGAGAAGGCGCCCAATCCGGCTACGAGCAACCGCCCGCCGGGATCAATGAAGATCAGCCGCCTGTCGCCGATCCCCCGGACGATGGCCGTTCCAGCGACGACTCCGATAATCCGCGATAAGCCGTTTCGCAGGT
>DASXXW010000053.1:0-15552 GCA_036502865.1 Rhizomicrobium sp. | reverse complement strand
CGGGTTTTGATGATCGCGGCCGTCTCGCGCTCGGCCTGAAGTTTGCCCTCCCACTCGTAGAGGGAAAGCATTGGCGGGAAAATATTGACGCACGCGGCAAGTTTGGCTTCGAGAAGTGCGCGTCCGATCTTCTCAGCGACCTCGTGGTTCGGGAATGTCGAATAAACGAGAACAAATTCGGATTGCGTGTCGGCCGCCATTGTGCTTCCGCTACTGGCCAGATCGGCACAAATGATGGAGGGCAGTGTGGCACGAGTCACGGGGGTAGGCGGAATATTCTTTCGCTGCGAGGATCCGGCGGCTTTATCGGAATGGTATGGGCGTGTTCTGGGATTTGCCGTGGAGGGGTGGGGAGGGGTTATGTTCAAACCCGATCCCGCTGGCCCCGAGCAACTCGTCTGGAATCCGTTCCGCAGCGATACGGATTATTTCTCGCCCAGCCGCCGCGATTGCATGATCAATTTCGCCGTTGACGATCTGGACGGCATGATCGCCCGGCTCGCCGAACACGGCGTGGAAATACTGGGCCGCAATGATGACGATCCTTTCGGGCGGTTTGCCTGGTTCCTGGACCCTGCCGGAATGAAGATCGAACTCTGGCAAGCCAAACCCGAGTAGAGCTCGAAAACGAAACGACGCGAAATTTTCGTTTCGCGTCGTTTGAAGCAATGAGGCTGTCAGCTCAGAGGAGCTTCAGATTGACCGCTTTGGGGCCCTTCTTGTCAGCTTCGACTTCGAAGTTGACGCGTTGGCCTTCATTGAGCCCGCGAAGTCCGGCAGCCTGTACGGCAGTGACGTGTACGAACACGTCTTTTCCGCCGCCTTCCGGCGCGATGAAACCGAAGCCCTTCGTGGTGTTGAAAAATTTGACCTGCCCGGTCGTCATTACGGCTTTCTCCTGAACACAGAATTTTCCGCAGCGGACACCATGTCCGTTGCGCCGTCAAAGTCGCGTCTCTTTGTCAGGGAAAGCGTCGTCGTCACTCCAGGCCGTCTGCATAACCGCGGGAGATTTGGACTAACCCGCTGATGCACCGTCCGGCGCGCATGGAACTCTTCTCTGTTTCGCGCGGCCTTAACCGGCGCCCGATATAAGGTTCTACGGCTCTTTTGGCAAGCAACGGCTCACCAGCTTTCCGAAAGTGTGATGTGTCGTGGTTGCTCGCGAACGTGGCCGATCCAGCGCGAAACTGCCCGAAAATCTGCGAGGTTGAAGCCGCCTTCGCCAGCGCAATGTGTGTAGCCATAAAGTGCGATGTCGGCCACGGAATACCGATTGCCAGCGAACCAGTCGTGCTTGGCAAGGTGCCCGTTCATTACGGACAAGGCTTGATTTCCCTTCGCGTGCCATTCCGGAACAAGATGCCGCTTCTTTTCCAGTTCCTCTTTCGGTGCATAAGCAAGCCAGAAGCGCGCAACTGCGATGTACGGTTCGTGGCTGTATTGCTCGAAGAACATCCATGACAGCGCTTCGGCGCGCGACCATGAATCTTCCGGCGACAGTGTAGTGCCTTCTGCAAGATACCAGATGATGGCGTTGGACTCCGGCAGGATGCGGCCGTCCTCCCATTCGAGAAGCGGCACTCTGCCGTTGGGATTCCTGGCGAGGAATTCGGCTTTGCGCGTCTCACCACCAAAGACTGGGTAGTTGCGTAGAATGAGTTCGCAACCTGTTTGCCGCGCCGCAAGGCGGACCTTGTAGCAATTGCCGGACATCTGCATCTGATGGAGTACGGGCATATTTTGTCCCCCTGGGTTTCATCGACCATGCATGATTTCGCCATGCGACGGACGCAGAGCGGACCGGTGCGGCACAAACAGCATAGTTCGGGATATTTTGACCGCGGACTGCAAATTTGATGGAAACGTCCACCATCAACGGCGTTAATATGGGTTGGTTCGAGTACGGAGTGACCATGCGCTTTTTTTATGCCGCAGCCGCGGCGCTTCTTTTCGGGGCCACCGCGGGCTGGTTCTGGCCAGCGAATGCTCAACAGCACATGCCAATGGACACACCGACTACGATTGGCGGCGTCCAGGTCGTCTGCACAGGAGTGGGTGACGGGGCGCAGACCGACCCCCGCTGGCACGCCTATCCCATACGCATCGAATTCTCGAACAAGGCCGCCCAATATCTGTCCGGCGCCCATGTTGATCTGTCGACGTCCGCCGGCAAAACGCTGGCCAGCGTCGATTGCGATGGCGCCTGGGTCCTCTTCCAGCTCCCGTCCGGCAGCTACAAGGCGACGGCTACCTTGCTGTCGCAACCAGGCGGCGGCAGCGCTAGTGCGAGCTTTTCGCCTCCCGCGTCAGGTCAGAAGCGCGTCGTGATTCAATTCCCGGTAGCGCAGAACCAATAGCCCAAATCACGTTGTAGCGGTCGCATCGGCACAGCGGGTATAGGATTGCCCGATGGAGCCGTCGATTCACGGAAGATTTTTCTCCGGCTTTGGCCATGGCGGTCTGCGCCATGGCGGCACGGCCGGAATCCATCTTCTTGGGGTGCTACTGATGATAGCGGCCACCGTGGTGCTCGCGGCCGCTGCCACGGCGGGTGTAAGCGATTGGGCCCAGCGTCATTTTGAAAGCGAGGATTCCACCAAGCTGGCCGGTTGGGCTACCTTCGTGATCGTGTTCGCGCTCTTGGGCTGGCTGACTCTGCGTGTCGTATGATTTTTTGATCCTATTTTTGCACCGCAGTCACCGTCGCCGGAAAGGCAGCGGTAATGACGGTTGAACCGGCCGCGCAGGAGGATACGCGCGGACTGAAGCGCAGCATGCGCGTGGTCGGCGCGTTATTGCTGACACTATCTTCGGTGACACCCGCATCCTCGGTCTTCGTCATCGTACCCGGCGTCATCCAGCAAGCTGGCACCGGTGCTTTCCTCAGCATGCTTGCCGGTGGTCTGCTCGCCTTTCCGATCGCCTTTGTTTACGCGGAACTATCTTCCGCATTCCCCATCGCCGGGGGCGAATATTGCATGACGGGCCGTACGCTCGGTCCAGGTTGGGGCTTTGCGATGCTGGGTCTTATCCTTGCTAGCAATATGCTCGCACCGGCCGTATTTGCGCTCGGTGCCGGCGATTACATCGCTACGCTTCTACCCGGCGTGAGTGCGACCAGCGTCGCTCTTGTTATTCTCGTCGGCACAACGGTTCTTTCCCTGCTTCACATACGGACCAATGCGTGGGTTACGGGAATATTCCTGTTGCTCGAGATTTTGGCACTGATTGTTCTAGCGGCGCTGGGTTTTTTGAATGTGCAACATCCGTTGAGCGAACTCGCTTTCCATCCCGTCATGGTGGTCGGGGGGAATATTGTACCTGCATCATTCGCGGCCATTGGGCTTGCGACCGCACTCTCCATCTTCGCCTATAACGGCTATGGCACAGCCGTTTATTTCGCAGAGGAAATGCATGAGGCGCCGCGGCTGATCGGCCGTACGATCATCTGGGCCGTCGTCATTACCGTACTTTCGGAGTTCATTCCGGTGGTGGCCGTGCTCGCGGGCGCCCCCGACATCAAAACGCTGGTCAATGCGCAAAACCCTTTCAGCATGTTCGTGCTCCTGCGTGGCGGGAGACTGCTGCAACAGGTAATCAGCCTGTCGATTGCGATCGCGATCGTAAATGCGGTTCTTGCCACGCTCTTGCAAAATGCGCGCTTCTTTTATTCGACGGGACGCGACGGTACCTGGCATCGCCATATCAACGATGGCTTCCTGCGTACCCATGCACGATTTCACTCACCCTGGATTGCGACACTCGTGGCCGGCGCGTCTTCGATTCTTTTCTGCTTTCTCGGCATGAATTTGCTTCTCGTGCTGACCGGTACGCAACTCGTGCTGGTTTATGCCGGCCTGTGCGCAGCATCTCTGGAAGGCAGACGGGGAGGTTCTACGGCGCATGCAACCTTCCGCATGAGGTTCTTCCCCCTGTTACCGATCGTTGGGCTCGTTTCCTGCGCTTATATTCTTTATGCCAATTGGCTCGACAAAGATGTGGGCAGGCCCAGCCTGATCGCGAACGCAGTCATCATCATGCTTTCGCTGGCTTATTATTACTACTTCCTGCACGTGCGTGGCGGCTGGGTGCTGAAGGATCCGGAACCGGACGCGCACGAATGATTTCGCGCGATGTCGGGGCAACAAAACCGCGGCCCGCCAACCCGGCACGGGGCGAGCTCCTGCAGGTTCTGGGTGTGACATTCGGAATCGCTGTGGCACTCGGTGCGATGATCGGCGTAGGCATTCTGCGCGCCCCTTCTCTCATCGCGCGCGATGTCCCGGGCGTTTCCCTCATATTGGCACTCTGGCTCATCGCTCTTCTGCACGCGGTACTCGAAGCAAACGTCATTGCTGAACTCGGCACCGCCATGCCGAAGGCCGGCGGTCCCTACATTTATGTGCACCGTGCCTTCGGCGACATTGGGGGCCTCGTCGTGGGTTGGACGATCTGGATGCAGCGCGTGGCGTCCACCGCGGCGCTTTCCATCGCCTTCGCAGAATTCGCCTCCCAGCTATGGCCAGTCCTGGCCGGAATGACGCCTGCCATCGCCGTGGTCGTACAACTCGCTTTGTTCGGATTGAACATTGTGGGTGTGCGCGAGGGCCGCACCATCCAGGAGGTAACGAGCTTTCTCAAAGCGATAGCCCTGCTTGGATTTTGCGCGGCCGTCTATCTGATTGCGTCGCCGCATGCCCTTGTAAAATCGCACCCCGCGGCTGTCCCGGGCTGGATTGCCATCATTGCCGCTTATCAGTTGATCGTGGGCGCCTATTCCGGATGGTATGAACCCGCCTTCTTTTCGGAGGAAACACCGAACGCGGCGCGAAACCTCCCGCGTGCGATGATGATCGGTCTTCTCCTGACGGCCTGCCTCTATCTCGGAATCAATGCTGCTCTTCTCCATGCGTTGAGCCCTTCCGATTTGGCGCGCTACCCTCTTCCATTTGCTGCGGCGCTGGCGGGAAACGGGAAGTTCGTCGCCGCTTCTGTCACGATTTTTGCAATGGTGAGTGCCGCAAGTTGCGCCAATGCGGGTATTATGAGCGCACCGCGCGTGCTCCTTGCGCTATCGCGCGACAGTCTGCTGCCGGCTTTCTTTCGCAATGTGAATGCGGGAGGCAGTCCGGCATGGGCGACAATCTTCACTGCGGCGGCGGCGATCCTGATGGCGCTTAGTGGGTCGTTCACGCTTGCTTTCGGACTCATCGCGACGCTGCAATCGGCATCGTTCATACTCGTCATTTCAGCACTATTCGTGCTTAGACGCCGCGAGCCCGGCCTTGTCAGGCCGTTCCGGGCGATTGCCTATCCGTGGGCCCCGCTCTTGGTGCTGTTGATCGATTTCGCGCTGTTTGCGCTGTTCCTCAACGCGAACTGGATGGGCGGTCTTTACGCCGGGATTATGTGGATGCTTGCCATACCCTTTGCGATGATCGCACGTCGAAGCCGCCGCACAGGCAACGCAGACGTTTGAGGACTTTGCGCCGCTGTTCGGCTAAGGCAGGGAATAATCTTCACGCTGCAGCGTCCTCACTCTGCCGGGTGCGCGGTTCCTAACTTTATCCCCCCTCACCGCGCGTCCCGGTATAATTCGGTGCCCCCAGCTAGAATGCCGTATCAACAAAATGCTTGCTGGCGCCGGCACTTCTAATATTTCCATTATCTATCAAACGCTTATCGTTGATCGAGCGCGTGGATCATGTAGGGCGATGCCGGATCGCCGTGAAGAAAAACTAATGTTTCCAGTTCAGCAACTTCGGAATATAACTGTCTCCTAGGCCGGAGAGCAGGGGCAACTCATCGGGGGGGGATAATATGGCGGTATTGGGCGCCGATGCAGGGCTCGACGAGTGCCTGCGGCGAATTTTTCTTTGTTCTTCGGATGTTGCATCGTCCATCGCGTGCCGCGCGAGCGAACGGCGATACCCGGTCAAGTCGGCAATCGTCAAACAGGGCGACCGCAGCATCGCGACTTATGTTCTCGTTGCCGGTCGGGCACAGGCCTTGACCTATGGGCCGGCAGGGCAGCTCGTGTTGCTGCACGAATACCAGCCGGGTGATGTATTCGGTATTGCCGACGCCGACGAACCGACGCCCGAGAATGCAGATATCGTAGCAGCCGAAGACATTCGTGCGGCAGTTTTTCTCCCATCCGATTTCATCGCTCTCCTGGAGACCCATGGTTGCGTGGCAATGCTTGTTTCCAAAGCCCTGCTGCGCCAGTTGCGCGACACCGCGTTGCGCGTTACGGAACAAACGACTTTATCTGCTGCCGGTCGGGTGCACGCTGAAGTGCTGCGTCTCGCCCGGCTTGGAGACGGACGCAAGATCGCCCCCGCGCCCATCCTCGCAGCCCTTGCCGTCCGTATTCACAGCACGCGCGAAACCGTATCGCGAGCGATCAACGCACTGGAGCGCCGCGGTATCATCGCAAGGGACAGCAATGCCTGGGTCGTCGTAGCTCCGCACCGGCTGGAGGAATTGATTTACTGAGTGCTTCAGGGCTTGAGCGAAAAAAGCCGGACGGGGCGCGATCCGCTGTTTTCAGAGGGCAGGTCGCCAATATATTCCACGCGTGGACGTTTGTTCGCAGGTCCCGCGCAAAGAACCGCGGCGAAATCTTCGCTCGCATGAACTGCGCCTGCCGGGGTCGACAGTAGAATCCGTGCCGGCATCAGCGCGGCAGGACCAACAACGAATTGCTGAGCACTGAAGGGATCGTCGGCCAGTCGCGCGATTCCAAAATGCGCTGCGATGCGAAACCCTTCATGACCCTTGAGCGCCCTCGCAACCAACAACGATATTTCTGCCGCGTCTGCGGCCGATTGGAAGACGGCAATGAGAGCTTCGCCGGTCCAGCGCGGTGGGACAAATTGCGGACGAGTTGCAGCGAATATTTCCGCGAGTCGCGGCAGGATTCGCTCCAAAAGAATGGTAGCGGAAGTTCCGGAAAGATCGATTCTCAGAAACGCCGCCAGCCGCTCTTCCTTCTCCGGCCGTTTTTGGGTTGCCGGCAACGCGCGCCTGCGGACCCGAGGCGCCGTAAGAATATATTGCCGGCGCGCACTTTGTCGCCAAACCAACGCATTTGCGCCGGTTGCACTTTCCGCAAAGCGCTTTCCCGATGTTCGGTCTGTTATGACGAGCTGCACCGCCTCCGTCATGAGAATTTCGGCTTGCATCACGGCATTGCCCATCGCGATTTCTGCCGCCAATTTGATTTCGAGGGCAGAGATCGGGTCCGCATCGTTTTTGATGACACGGATATTGCTGGCGCGCTTTATGATCGCATCAAAACGCGTCGCCCAATCCGCTCCGAGAGAGGCGACTGACATATCACGGAACACGGCCGTGGTAGCTGGAAGCACAAGATGTAGCTCGGCGCCCGCTTCGAGCAGAGCTTCGGCGACGAGAATATCAGCGCCCGCCGCCAGCGCGCCATAACCGAAACCGATCCGTTCCTGCTCTATTGTTTTCCGAATGACTCTTTCCACCGCGTTTCTTGTTGGAGAAAGCGCCATGTGCCCCGCGAAATGGAGGCTGCGCGGCGGCCGGAACTCGTCAAGCCATGTTTTGTCTGCGCCGAGTTCGTCGAGAATGAGGCCGAATTGCCGCAGCGTCGAAGCGTGATCCTCATATGAGCGCACTGCCAAGGCAATTGCGGTGCGCAAGCTTGCTTTGGCCTCGGATGTCCTGCCGAGCAACAATTGCGCTTCCGCAAGGGTGGCAGCGCGCCAGTAAAGCGTTTCGGTTTCTTCGGTGCCGGCGCGTGAGAGAATTCGGCGTGCAAATGTCCCTGCTCGTCGGCGTTGCCCGGCGAGCAGGGACAATGTCGCCGCGTTAATCAGAGGGTAGCTGGTCCCGCTGATCTTCGCGGCTTGTTCATAGGCTTCGGCCGCCTCCCGATAAAGCGACTTTCTCTTTCGAACCGAAGCGGCAAGAGCGTGATCTTTAAGTAGGCGCCCCTTGACGCTGAGTACAGCGGGATCGTCTTTTACCTTATCCAGCCCCCCTTCAAAGAACAGCCGGTCAGCTCGATCCAGTGCGCCTGATCGGGCGTGAGCGACGATAGATAGAAGTATGTTATCCGTTGCGCCGCTAATCATCCGAAGGGCAATAGTTCCGAGAGATCACGCAACTCAGTATATCAAGACGCGCTAGAGTCGTCAGCCTCCATTCCTCGCCTTCGGATCGATGGTTGTCGTGGTTGCTTCGGTCGGATCGTTCTTGTTCGTCGCGACGATTGTCAGATTAAACGTGACAAGATTGAGCGCAGTGACGACGGGGCAAACAACGACAATTGTCTTTCCTTCGCTGGGGCCCGCCGGCCCGGATACCGTGCCGTCCTGAAAAGTGTCGCCGGAAATCCAGCTCAGGCTTGCCGAGGAATCCTCCTCTTCTATTGCCTCAGACGGATTGAACGGAACTTCCGTCGGCGAGACGAAGCTGTAATCGAATGCTCCCGTATTGATGGTGTCATCGATGTTATAGGCGATACCGGCAAACTGGCCGGACGCGAAGCCCATCGCCGGCAAATTCACGTCCAGGGCCGTTTGAGTCGCCCCCATCGGCCAGCCGGCGTGATTAGCCGGCTGCCCACCGGAGAGTTGACTGGCTGCGGTGGCGTAGAGTGAATCTATGCTGGCCGGTGCGCCCCGCAGATAAAACAAGCAGGTCGGTGGGTTGGTCGTGAAATTCGGTTTCGCATATACGACGCCTGCAAGGCTGGCTAGCGGCGTTCTGGATGTCGATGGAATCGGACTTGCACTGGCTGTCATTTTACGTTCCCCCTTCGATGGCCGTTAGTGCTTGGTGACGGAGATGCCCCTTGACACCTGTTCTGTGCTGCAATGCAGTTGCGAGCATATTTGGCTGAAGTCGATACCCCACCGTTGAGAGTGACGGATCGTATCGAGGCGTGCATGATTTTGCTTCAGATAATCGATCGCGGAAACATCTGGATGGCCGGTGGCGGCTGCAACTCTTGCCCGGTCCACGGCACAATAATCCATCACTTCCTGATCGCCTTTTGCCGCGGCCGTTTGACACCATGAGAGAATTGTTTCCGTCTGACCGACATCTGGTTTCCCACCCTGGATAATCGCGTCGATAAGGAAGAGCCCAATGGCGATCACCTCCTGCGCAAAATAGTGGTCCTCCGGATCTGCCGCCGACAGGCGCACGCCGTCGGCAAACGCCTTGGTCAGGCGGCGCTTTGCGTCGGCAATCCGGCCCTGTTTCAGGTCGATTCGTGCAAGCCCGATCGCACTGGGAAGAATATCCCGCGCATCCTCTGCATTCTTTGGATCTTTGGACAAAAGTCCCTGAAGCAAACTCGCCTCGCGCAGGCAACTGGCGCGCGCTTCGTCATAGTGCCCGAGGGCGCGCTGGCTCGTGCAGAGCCAAGAATAGCCATCCGCGATGTCGTCGATGATCTCCGTGTTACCGGGTTTGGAACGTAGCGCAGCCTGGAAATACTGAAGCGCAATCGAAAAATTCAAATTCGCTTTTACGGGGTCGTAGGCGTCCCGAATTTCGATCGTTCCAAGATTGCTCGCCGCGTAACCGGCTTCCATTTGCCACTTGGGGTTTTGGGGGTCGATTGCCACTAAACGATGAGCCAGCGCCGCGTAACGCTGCATACCCTCAATTGCCGACTCGAATTGCCGGCGGTGTGTATCCACAGAAGCCACCCAATACTCACTTTGTGCGTGATCAAATATCCTTTGCGGATCGTTCGGAGCTGCCGCGAGCAACGCAGCCGTGGTGCGTTTGGCTTCGAGAAATTTCTTCAATGCTCCGTCGTAATCGTCGCGGTCTTCATCATCCGCGCCCATCGCATGAAGAATTCGCGCGCGGCGCCCAAGTGAGTCGACGGGCAGTGAGGCAAGGTCCTGGTCCCGGTAATAATTCAATGCGCGTTGATTGACGGCCGTCATCACATCCAGCCGACCCACGCCCTTTAGCCTGTCGCGCAGATCGGTCAGCATGTATTCGACCAGTCCTTCTGCTTCGCTGCGCTGACGATCGGCTTCTTTCCGAGCCCGCAACGCAGCCAGGGTAAGCCCTGCCATAGCTAGTACGGCGATAAGCGAGATCACCGTGATGGCCGTCACGCGCTGCCGATATCTTTGCGCGTCACGCTGGGAAAGCTCATCGAGGCCCAGACCGGCGATGCCCGCGATAAGCTTGAGGCGGCCGAGGTCATTCCCGTCGCGGCCGGGGCGGAAATCGGCGGCAAGGGGTTCTAGCCGCTCACCGGCAGGACCATTGCCGTACAACGCGGCAGGAAAGCTTTGTGCTGGATCTCCATTGCGAATGGCAGCGAAAATGGGCCTGTCGGGATGCAGGGACCTGAATAACTCTACTTCACGTGACACCCACGGCGACGCCGCACCATCCGGTGAGCAAACGACGATGAGGCTGCGCGAGCGCGCGAGTGCGGCGCGAACTTCGGTACTCAGATCGGCCGCGGCCGGCAGTTCTTCACGGTCGAGAAAGATGGGCGCAAGCCGCCGCGGAACCACACCCTGTCTGGTGGTTCGTCCCACGAGCCGTCGCGGTACGTAATAGCTTTCCAGCCTGCGATGAAGACGCTGGCCGAACGCAGCGTCTTTATGACTGTAACTGATAAAAGCCCAATAATGCGCCGCCGCGTCGACGGCATCCCCAGCCATCGCCCCTTTCCCCAAAAAGCGAACGGAAACCCTGCCAGACTTTGCACACGCGGACAACTTGGCTTCATGAAATCATTTTGGTTTTCCGCGTGTGTGCCATCCGGCCCGGTCGATCAATTCCAGGTGGCAGCGCATCAGGTAAGGTCCTACGGGTTTTCGGGAACCAATCGCCGCGCCAACTCGTCCATCCCGCAGTCTGCCATTATCGCCGGCCAGGTTCCGAGCCGCTCCCCCTAGGTAAGCGATTTTCCACAATCCTGTGCCGATCCATGGCACGGAGGGACTCGCACCAGATTGCTGTAGGGTATTATCTTCGCAAGCCCATAGTCAGGTCACTCATGAAGCTCCTTTTTTCAAAGACATTCGCAGCCCGTTCAACGCGCCGGCCGGGTGATCGTCCGGCCAACCCCGTCGTCGTGGAAGTTTTCGAAAACAACGGACGACGCTGGATGAAGGCTCTTCGCCTCGCGCCGATGCTTGGCATATCAACCTCGTCCTTGCGGCAGGCGCTAAAAAACTACCCAGGGTTGCAAGACGAGAATCATAATCAGCTCGTGAACCTGGAAGGGGAAAGCGGCGGCCCTCTTCGTATGGTGACAATCGAAGGAGCGCGGCGCTTGGCAACCGGCTCGCAGGCTGGCCGGCGTTTCGCGGTGAGAGCATTTCTCGACGAAGTCGAGAAGCGAACCTGACGGCGGATTTCTTGGCTGAAAGCGCGCGCGCCCTGAATTGCGCAGGGGAGCTCCGGAAATTGCATTACTCGCCTTAAAATGGAAGCCAAGCCGACCAACGCAAGGTCCCAAGACATCATCGGAAGCATTGCAGGAATACTAATTTTCTGGCGGAGCCGGAGGGATTCGAACCCTCGATACGACTTTAAATCGTATAACGGTTTAGCAAACCGCCGCCTTCAGCCTCTCGGCCACAGCTCCGTCAAAGCCCATATGCGGGCCGGGGGAGGGATTCAGCCGGTTTCCGATCCCGAGGCAAGAGCTATTTGAGGCCGCAGCCGGGTATGTCGGGAGATTGAGGCTCCAGGGCCGCCATGGCTTTGGCTGCTAGCGCGCGCCCTTGCCGGCAATGACGGCTGGAATGGTCAGGACGATGATCTGGAGGTCCCGCGCGACCGACCAGGTCCGCGCATATTCCATGTCGAGATGTACGCGTTCGGCGAAGGTGCAGTTGTTGCGCCCCATCACCTGCCAGAGGCCGGTAATACCGGGTCTCAGCGCGCAATAATCGTGGAAATGCTCGCCATAAAGCGGGATCTGGTCCGTCATGATCGGTCGTGGGCCGACGATGCTCATCTCGCCGCGCCATACATTGATAAGCTGCGGCAACTCGTCGAGGCTGGTCGCGCGGATCAGCTTTCCGATCGCAGTAATACGGGGATCGCGTGCAAGTTTTTGATAGCGGTCCCATTCGGTGCGGGCCGCGGGATCGCGCGCAAGCAAATCCTCCAAGCGCTGGTCGGCATCGGGAACCATCGAGCGGAACTTGAGACAATCAAACGGCCGGCCGCCGAGTCCGACGCGACGCTGCGAATAGAAGACCGCGCCTCCATCCGCCTTGATGAAGAGCGCTATGATGAGCCCGATCAAGAGCGCAAACGGCGCCGCAAGTATGCAGATAGCGCAGTCCATCACCCGCTGTGACGACTGTGATACCTGTTGCCGGCGAACCGGACGAGATCGGACATAAGCCACAGGGGCTTCGCCGATATGCATATTCATGGAGAATAAGCCCCCATAAAAGGCTCCGCGACTTTGACGGACAAGTTTTAACGAGGCGTTACGATTGTTATCCGGCCGCTTAACGCGAACGGTGTGTACGCAGGCTTCCCAACATGTTTGCCTGACATCTACATCCCATGCCGCGAATCATTGGCAAAATCGTTTACCGTCCCCGAATCTCCGTCAACAAAATCAATTCAAGTCCGACACACCTTCGGAGAATAAGCCTGAAAGTGTGACGATCATTTTTTCGAGGCTGAAGACATCGCGTACAAATTTTGGAGCGGCTGCTGAAGCGTTTGCATGCCATTGAGGGCTGGCGAGGATTTCCAGAGCCGTGGCCGCCAGAGCGCCGGCGGAGAGTTCCCTAACCAACTGTCCTGTCTCGCCCGGCCGCATTGTCTCGACCACACCTCCGACATCGAACGCAATGACCGGAACCCCGGCAGCCTGCGCCTCGATAAGTGCATTCGGCAGACCTTCGGAGCGCGAACTCAGCATAAACAGGTCGAGAAGTGGCAGGCGGCGATACATATCGGTCACACGCCCGGGAAATGTGAAATAAGGCTGCAATCCGAGCTCTCGGACACGCTCTTCGGCCGCAGGGCGAAGGTCTCCATCGCCGAACATGATGAAGTGGCAGTCCGGCCGCTTCGAAAATATCTCAGCAGCCGCGTCGACCCAAACGAGCGGCTGCTTCATGTCAGTCAGGCGCATCGCTGTTCCGATCACTATAGCGTTGGGCGCAATACCAAACTCTGCCCTTAACGCTGTGCGCGCCTCTGAATCGGCCGGAGTGATTTCGTTGAACTCGTAACCATTGTATACGACATGAGTTTTGGTCGCGTCCTTCAGCTCCAGCCAATCTATGTAATCATCAATGCAGGCGCGCGCGCAGCCTGCGAGGACGATTTCCGGTCGGGCGAGAAGCGCTTGATAGCAGCCCCTGAGATTTGCCGAATTTCGAATGTGAAGCAGTGTCGGGCGCATATTGTGCGTATGCATAACAATGCGGGGAACGCCCGCCATCAATGCGGCCAAACCTGCGAAGACATTCAGAGGATCGAGCGAGGCATGAACGATCAAAGGACGATCGCGTTGCAGCCGTTCGAAGATGCGCGAAGCGGCAAGAGCCATCGGACCGCCGATCCATGAAAGCGGCGGTTGAGGCCGGCCGGTACCATCCAGCAAAACGATTTCAGAATCGGGAATACCGGCAAGAGGTTGCCAGAATTCGCTGGAGGTGCGTTTGGCGAAATCTGCCACATAGAATTTCGTCCAACCGAAACGGCGCTCGGTTGAGAGGAGGCGGAATGTATTCGCCAGAATGCGCTCGGCGCCATATCCGCCGAGCGACCCGGCGACCATCACTACGCCGGACCGGCGTTCCGACGGATCTGGTAGCGGACACGAGCGCACGGCATGCTCGAATATGCATTCCGGGATCTTGATCTGCGCGAATCTCTCGGGTTCGTGCGCAGCGATCTTGAGCGATCCCCCGAAAGAACGGAGCAGGGAATCGGCCTGGGCGATTCCGTCGGCGAGTGGCGAAAACGCAGGCGCGAGTGGCTGGGCCTCCAGCAATTTGTCCGCTTCGCGGCCCCAATAGCCGCGCTCCAGCGCGTTATCTGCGCGCTTCTTCAGCAATTGGGGATTTTGTGGCGTGGATGCGAGACCCGCTTCGAGTTCCGCCGCGGCCGCTTCGAGATCCCCGTCGCGTTCCATCAGTTGCGCGCGCCAGAGATGGCCGAGGCCCAATTGCTCCGCGAGTATGAGAAGACGCGCGCGGGCAGCCGCGATTTCAGCTTCGCCGGCCTCAAGCTTATCAAGTGCTTTGTAGCAGGCCTGTACTACCGGCAGCTCGTCGCAGGCCGATGCGAGCAGCTCGCGGGCTTTCAATAGTGCTTCGTCTCTTCGGCTCGCCGCCACAAGCGCGGATACCACGACGCCGTCATGTTTGTGATCCTGCTCGGCGAGTTTCCGTGCGCGGTCGATCGCCTCGTCGAACCGTTCCATCTGCTGATAGAGTTTGATCGCTTTTTTGACGCTGCGCATACTCGGCGAGGGATGCACAAGCCCCGGCGAAAGGGCCTCCAGCGCAGCTGCGAGATCATTCTCGTAGGCAAGGGCATCCGAAAGCAGCATCGCAATCTGCGTATCGGCGGGCGTAATTTCGCTTGCGTCCTGGAGCAGGGCAATTGCCGTCGCTACATCGCCTGTTCCCCCGATCAGCGCGGCAAGCCGGCGCAGGAACTGCGTCTGCCGCGAGTGCCTTGCCCAATGAACAGCCGAAGGACGCAGCGCTGCCACCTCCGCGGCAAGCATGTCATTGTCGTCAGTCGGCTCGCGCTCGATTTCGTTGATTACTGTGCGCAGACCGGCGAGTGAAAGAAGTTCCAATCGCCCGTTCGCGGCGAGCAATTCGCGGAGTTTGGATCGGGCTTCGTTATGCGGGCTGGCCGCGACGACGCGCTCATACGCGTGATGCGGTTCGGCGAGCTTCCTTGCGCGCTCGATCTGCTCACGAAGTTTGGTCGCCTTTCTGACGCAACGCATGTTTGGCACGGGATCAGCAAGCGCGGGCGAAAGCGCCTCGAGCGCGGCTTCGGGATTGTTCTCAGAGGCAAACGCATCCGAAAGGAGCATCGCGATCTGCGTATCGCCGGGCGTAATTTCCCTTGCGTTCTGGAGCAGAGCAATTGCGGTTCCCGTATCGCCGGTTGCTGCAACGAGCGCGGCGAGACGGCGCAGGAATTGTGTCTGCCGCGAATGATTTGCCCAATGAATCGCAGACGGACGTAAAGCCGCCAGTTTTTCCGTCAGCGAGGCATCCTCATCCGATGGGTCACTTTCGATTTCGTTGATGGCCGTGCGCAGACCGGCCAGTGAAAGAATCTCCATTTCGCCGCTCCGGGTGGCGTTATTGACGGCTGGTGACCACAGCAATTCCTTATTTCCGCGTGTGCTGCAATCCGGGGCCGGAGATTTCGTTATCGAGGCTTGCCGCAATATCTTCGGGCGAAAGCTTTTCGTTTTCGCGGTCCGCCAGGAAATTCGCGTGCTGCATTTGTGTGAGCGTAAGGGAGTTCACCAAGGGTTGTAGAGCGGCGATGAACTTCTCGTCATGGGCATGG
>DASXXW010000052.1:0-2556 GCA_036502865.1 Rhizomicrobium sp. | reverse complement strand
GGAAGCTAAAATGGCTATTACGATACCCGGTTACACCTCAACGACTGAAGGCTTGCGGGCCGGCCTGGCTTTTTTCAGGGCAATCACGATCGGCCTGTTGACGCCCGTCTGCGCCCAAATTCAGGCGGCTGAAAGCAACCCGCCACCTGTGCCGACGCAGGCGGACGTCGTCTACGATAACTATCGGCTCCGCGACGGCGAGACGGTCGGACGGCTTCGGCTGCATTACGCCACGCTCGGCTCGCCGCATCGCAACGCCAACGGAGAGATCGACAACGCCGTCATGGTCTTGCATTGGACGGGCAACAGCGGGGCGTCGCTGCTGACGCCCGAGTACATCAAATCCCTCTTTGCCCAGGGCGCTCCTCTCGATGCCCGTCGCTTCTATTTGATTTTTCCCGACAATTTCGGACATGGCAAGTCGACCAAACCCAGCGATGGTCTTCGGGCGAAATTTCCGCACTATGGCTACAACGACCTTGTCGATCTCCAGCATCGATTGATCGAGGAAACTCTGGGCATCAAGCGCTTGCGCGCCATTCTTGGCATGTCGATGGGAGGCATGAACGCATGGCAGTGGGCGGAACGCTATCCTGATCAGGTGGACGCCATCATGCCCGTCGTATCTTTGCCCGCGCCGGTGTCGGGCCGCAATCTGCTCTGGCGGCGCTTGGCGATCGCCGAAATCCGAAACGATCCCGACTGGCAGCGCGGCGACTATACCCAGCCGCCACTAGGGTTCATGCAAGCCTATCTGTTGCTACGCATGATGATCGACGGGGTACCACATTTGCAGGCTGAAATTCCGGATCCGAAGGCTGCAGACAGCTACATGGCGGCGATCGCAGAACAAAATGCGCAGTCGGATCCCAACGATCTTCTCTACTCCCTCGAGGCGTCGCAGGATTACGACCCAGATTTGGCCAAGGTCAAGGCTAAGGTCTTTGCTCTGAACTTTTCCGACGACGAGTTTAATCCGGATGAGTTGCAAATTCTCCAGAGCAGCATGAAGCTGATCAAAAACGGACATTATCTGGTGCAGAAGGGTTCCTCAGAAACCTACGGTCATCTCACCATGGCGCATCCCGCACTTTGGGCCGAGCACGTTCGCGAGTTCGTCCACGACATGGAAATATCTCCGTAAGTTAGCTCGCTCGCGGTCCCGAACTAGCCGTGTGTCGGCAACTCCTGAACGGTCGGCGTGAACGCGACATGCTGGAATAGGCGTCGTTCGTTCTCATGATTGCCGCCTCTGTTCGTTGTGCCGACGGTCTCATTTATCAGTGCAGGTGTTCCTTGACGCGGTCGAGGATTTCTTTGGACAACGGGCTGTCCGATGTGATCCGCGCCAATGTCATAACGCCGATCATGGGGGAGAGCGTGACGATGGCGGCGGCGCCAGCAGGCCCGCCCGGATGGCGTCGAAGTGTCAGAAGCTGTCCGTAGCGCACTTCGTCCGGATCAAGCCCAGGCGAAACAAGATGCTCGTGAACAAGCGAAGCCCGGCATTCCATTCAAGCTCCGTACAAATATCAACGAGTCTTTCCCACATTTGAAATATCCGCGGCCTTGATCCTGCCCACGCATGATCCGAAGCCGATGGTTGCGTATCCCTGCCGGCTACATCTGCCGCGGAACGTGATCTCGTCGCCATCTTCCAAAAAACCACGTCGCTCTCCGTTCGGAAGTGCCACCGGCTTCGACCCGGCGCTGGTAAACTCCAGCATGCTGCTGAGTTCTGCAGGACTTGGTCCGGAAATCGTGCCGGTGCCGATGAGATCGCCCGGTTGCAGGTTGCAGCCGTTGATGGTGTGATGGGCAACCATCTGCGCGGGCGTCCAATAGAGATGTTTCGCATTCGAGGTGAGGATTTCGAACGCGGGCTCGTTCGCGCCGCGCATCTTCTCGGTCGACAGAAGCACTTGAAGATGGATGTCCAGTCCGCCGCCGGCCTGGTCCGCGGCATCGTACAAGTAATCGAGCGGACGCGGATCGCCGTCCGGGCGTGGCAGCGCCGCGACGCGGAAGGGCGCGAGCGCATCCGCGGTAACCACCCAGGGCGCAACCGAGGTTGCAAAGCTTTTGCTAAGGAAGGGGCCGAGCGGATACATCTCCCAGCGCTGAATGTCACGCGCCGACCAGTCGTTCAACAGCGAGAAGCCCGCGATCTCCTGCGACGCCTCGGCGATCGGGATCGACACTCCGAGCCGGTTGCCGCTCGTGAGATAGAAGCCCATCTCGAGTTCGAAGTCCAATCGCTCGCACGGGCCAAAACTCGGCCCTGTGCCGGCAACCGTCGGCGGGCGCTGCCCGAGCGGCCGCTGTACCGCACCATGGCCGACCTGCACCGACGAGGCCCGGCCGTGATAGGCAATGGGCACCCATTTGTAATTCTCTGGCAGCGGATTTTCCGGCGTCCGCAGCGCGCCGGCCGCACGCGCGTGATAGATGCCGGCATAGAAATCGGTGTAGTTCGACACTTTCGTCGGAAGATGGAGCGTGCATGCGTCCATGGGTGTCAGCAGATCCGACGCATTCCGCCGGACTTGATTGCCG
>DASXXW010000051.1:0-4711 GCA_036502865.1 Rhizomicrobium sp. | reverse complement strand
CCACGTTCGTGTGTATGAGTCGTTTCGCGCCGCATGGAAAGATCGCCGCTGGAACTTCCCTCTGCCGGATTTCCGATCTGCTCAGGAATGGTCCGCGTCATTTGAATATAATTGGCACGACACGCCAATTGCGCATGGATTCGCCTGAACACTGTATGAACGCACGCGCGCGTCGATGCTACAGATGGAGATGCATCGACCGGTTGCAGGCAGGATTATCGCATTTGCGAGTGGAGACTCGCAGTGGGTAATACAACCAATATATTCGTCATCGTCGGGCTCGTCCCGGCGATCCATGAACACCACTCTTTCCGTTACATTCCGTGTTCTTGGATGGCCGGGACGAATGCCCGGCCAAGACGAGGAGGAGTACGTTCAAGTCTCCGCACTAATGCGATGGCACTCTCGCAGCAACGCCCCGCCAAAAACAATGAGCCCGGCGCGATGGCCGGGCTCGTGACTTTGTTAGCTGTCCTGGCGTGAAGCCTATGCGCACTCGGCCTGCTGGATTTTCCACGGCGGCATGAGCTTCGGCTCGCCGAAAAAGTTTCCCTGGAAGAAATCGACGCCGAGAGACGAGAGAAGCTGCGCTTCTTCTTCCGAGCCGACCCATTCGGCAACTGTCTCGAGATGGAAGTGCTTCGCCAGGTCGACGAGCGTGCGGACGAAAATCTGGTTTTCCGGCGAGCTCTTCAGGCCGCGCACAAATGCGCCGTCGATCTTGACCAGATCCACTTTCAGCATCTGCAGATTGCGGAACGAGGTGAAGCCGGCGCCGAAATCGTCGATGGCGACCTTGCAACCCAATTCCCGCAGACCGGAAATGAAGCGCGAGCTCTCTTCGAAATCATTCAGCGCCGCAGTTTCGGTCAGCTCGACGACCAGGCGGTTGGCAACGTCGTGATTTGCACGAATGCAATTGATGAAAGATGCGAGCCACGAAGGATCGCTGGCCGTCGTACCGGAAACATTCACGGCGAGCGATAGTCCGGGATAGGAGCGCAATTCGGCGATCGCCATTTCCAATGCACGCCGGTCGACCTGCCGGATGAGGCCCAGCTGCTCGGCGGCCGGAATGAATTGTCCGGCTGTCGCAACCGAACCGTCCTTGCGAACGATGCGCAGAAGACATTCGTGATGAACAACTTTCCGCGATTTCGCGCTAATGATCGGCTGATAGGCAAAGACGACACGGCCCGCGCCGAGCGCGCAGGCAAGTTCATCGGCGATAGCCATCAATCTCAATCGCGCTGCTTCGCGCTGGGGCGATTGCGTATAGATGCAGAAGCCGTCCCGGCCCGCGCTGCGTGCACGGTCGAGGGCTTCTTCCGCCTTCAGCATTGCTTCCTGACCGGAGGATGCGTCCGACGGCAATCGTACGGCGCCCACGCTGATCGTGGCGGCGACAGTCCCTCGCCGCGTCGCGATCACTTCGGAGCGGACGGCCTGCCTCAACCGCTCCGCAACGAGTGTCATCTCCGATTCCGTGCAGGATGCGAGGATCACGCCGAATTTGTTACCTGCGATACGCCCGATGATGTCACTGGCGCGCAATGCCGAGACCATTCGCTCGCCCACCGCGACGATCAGTTCGTCGGCAGCACCGAAGCCATAGGCTTCATTGATGGATGCAAGGCGATCGATGGCGGCGACGAGATAGGCGCAATTCTTTTCCTGGTCTCGTGCCGTCTCAATGGCGCGTGCGAGTTCGGAACGCAGGCTGGTGCGATTGAGATGGCCCGTCAGCTCGTCACGCGTGGCCAGATAGGTCAGCCTCTGCGATTCCCGTTTGCGTTCGGTGATGACGCGAAGAAATCCCGCGATCCGTTCGGCTTTTCCGTTTTGCCCGGGAATGCGCACGCCGCGAATTTCGAGCCACGCTGGCCCGAGTGCAGACGGCGCTTCGAATTCGATCTCGAAGAAGCGCGTATCGAAATTAGTTTCACGCAGCAGCGCGTCGATGCGTTCGCGGCCGGCCGGTCCCATCCATTCGCGAAGCCCGGCGCTGTGGTTCATCCGCGTCGGATCGCCATGCACGGCCAGAACGTCGAGTGCACCGTCCCAATCGATATGATCTTCTGCGACCGTCCAATCGAATGCCGCTTCTCCAGCGCCACGCGCTGCAAGGCGGATGCGTTCGAGCTCTTCGATCGCTGAGAGCGCACGAATGCCTCGGACTGATCTCCTCGGCAATGTCTGGTTGGGCACGATCCGCTGTCCTTGGCCGTTTTTTGGACCCTGGACCCGGATGATTGAAGGCAGCCTGTTAAAAAACTAGAAACTCTGCTCATCAGGTGGCGCACCAGGACAACGGACTACAATTCGTCCTTAATGAAATATTATCGATTACAACAGAAGTGTTTACCGCGTTCGTAATAAGCATAACAAATGCGGCGTTTAAGGCGCGTTTTCCGAGGCGCCCAGGCTGGCGGCTCCTATGATGCGGCCATAGCCGCCTTCCTGAAGAACGACGGCGACGGTGTCATAAGATGATCCCAGCGGATCGGAACGCGGAAGATCAAGCGATAGTGATTGGCCCTTCCAGATGCCGATCGCCCTCACATCCCGCACGCTGTTGCGATAGGAAAGGCTGCGCCCCGTGTTTTCTCCCGCTGTTATATGAACGGCGGAACGGCTGAGAATGTGAAACAGCCAGACTGTCGCTTCCGCGCCGGTTTTCTGGCTGCCGGCGCCGATCGAAATATGCAGATCGGCCGTGGTGGCGCTGAGCGATACGGGAATGGTCCTCATATCCGCCGAGCGCGCCGCGATATCGGAATCCACTTGGGCCTCACGGCTCCCGACCACATCGGTCGAGCCATCCACGATGATCTGGGGTGTGTAGATGCCGCCACGCCCCATGGCCGCGGCATAGGCTTTCTGTCGCCGCGTATTTGCTTCGCTGGCGAGCGTGTCCTTCCAGCCCAGCATGTCCCAATAGGTAACCGGCAGGCTGAGCGCCAGAACGTCTTTGCGTTCGGCAAGCTTTCCCAGGAGCGCGTCCGCCGGCACGCAGGAGCTACAACCTTGGCTTGTGAAAAGTTCGACGACAAGCGGACGCTTGCTCCCGGCTTCCGCTCCCGAAAAATCTAGAGCAAGCGCAAGAGTGAGCAGAAGGCCCAATATGTTGTAGGGGCGTCGCATGCGATGAGAATAAGGCTCTCGGCCCGGCCTCTCCAGTCACTTCGCCTTGAGATTATCGCAGAACAGCTTTGCCCATTAGTGCCGGAATGCGGCGCGTTCTTCAGGCCGCCAGAAGGTTTCGAAGCACATAGGGCAAAATGCCGCCATTGATGAAATAGGACACCTCGTCCTCGGTATCGATGCGCAGGATCAGTGCGGCGTCCAAGTTGCGCCCGTCCGGATATGTAATTTTTGCGCGAACTTTCATCATCGGCTTGATCCCCCCGCTAATGCCTTCGATGTCGATCGTCTCATGCCCCGTCAGTCCGTAATCCTTGCGAGACTTGCCGTCGGCAAAAACAAGCGGCGCAATCCCCATCCCGATCAGATTGGAGCGATGGATACGCTCGAAGCTCTCGGCAATCACGGCGCGCACGCCCAGCAGCTTGGGCCCCTTCGCGGCCCAGTCACGCGAGGAACCGGTGCCATATTCCTTCCCGGCCACGACGACGAGCGGAACGCCGTCTTTCTGGTAGTGCATCGCGGCGTCGAAGATGGACATGTCTTCGCCGGACTTGCCGCCTTGGTAATAGATGGTGTTGCCGCCTTCGCGCCCGCCCATCATTTCGTTCTTGATACGGATATTGGCGAAGGTGCCGCGCACCATCACCTCGTCATTGCCGCGCCGGGCTCCGTAGGAATTGAAGTCCGCATAGGCAACGCCGTGCTCGAGCAGATATTTGCCGGCTGGGCCGTCCTTCTTGATGGAACCGGCGGGACTAATATGGTCGGTGGTGATGGTATCGCCGAACACCGCCAGCAAACGTGCGCCCTTTATTTCCTTCAGATGCGCGGGCTGCGGCTCCATGCCCTCGAAATAGGGCGGATGTTTCACATAGGTGGATTTGGCATCCCAGGCATAGGTCTGTCCTTCCCGTACCTTGACTTTTTTCCACTCGCGACCGCCGTCGAAGACATTCCCATAGCGTGCGCGGAAGCTTGCGGTCGTGACCGATTTGCGGATTGCCGAAGCAATGTCTTGCGGCGACGGCCAGATATCCTTGAGGAATACGGGCGCGCCTTTCTTGTCATGCCCCAGCGGTTCGGTTGTCAGGTCGAGTGTCATCGAACCGGCCAGTGCATAGGCGACGACCAGCATGGGGGAGGCGAGATAATTAGCCCGTACCTGGGGATGCACACGGCCTTCGAAATTCCGGTTACCGGAAAGTACGGCCGCAGCAACCAGATCGCCTTCGGTCACGGCGTGTGCGACGGGTTCCGGGAGCGGCCCCGAATTGCCGATGCAGGTGGTACAGCCATAGCCCACAAGGGAAAAGCCGAGCTTGTCGAGCGATTTGTCGAGGCCGGATTTGGACAGATAATCGGTGACGACCTGGCTTCCGGGCGCGAGCGATGTTTTGACCCATGGCTTCGTCGTCAATCCGCGAGCGATGGCGTTCTTTGCGAGCAGTCCCGCGCCGATCATCACGCCGGGGTTGGAGGTATTGGTGCAGGAGGTAATGGCGGCGATGACGACGCTGCCATGCGCAAGTGAGTACTTCTCACCGGAAACCTGGATGTGACCGTC
>DASXXW010000050.1:0-16253 GCA_036502865.1 Rhizomicrobium sp. | reverse complement strand
CATTGCGCCTCTGCAGCTCGCGCAGAACCCCCGCCACCATTTGGGACTACCCCTCGACTTCCGCGCGCGCATTCAAGACCGCGTGCAACCCACCGTCAAATGATAGGGGGAAGCGGTGCGGCTGTGGCGTGAAGTTTGGTTGTCATTCCCGCACAAGCGGGAAGCCAGAGGCGCCGGTGTTTGTGAGTGCGCGAAAATGCCGGCGCAAATCACCAATGATCGTGGACGCTGGGTCCCCGCTTCCGCGGGGATGACAAGGTGGGGAGCACGTCCCCTTTCCGGGGAGGTTCACAGATCAGAACCATATCGGTTGATTATATACATATTAGGTTATATCATAACCGGGAGGCGAATTGCGACGAGGCGATCAATGCGTGAACCCACGGGCAGCTACAGTGTCGGGCGCGGACGGCCGCCCCTGCATACCCGCTTCCAGAAAGGCCAGTCGGGCAATCCCAGCGGCAAGCCGGGTCCGGCAAAGCTGGCCAAAGAGCGGTTCCAGCGGGCGCTGCTGGCGGCGCTGGAAGGCAGCCCGCAGGAACTGGAGCATTCGAAGCCGGACAGCGTCGTCGCCGCGATCGCGCGGAAGATGGCGCTCGACGCCTCCGGCGGGCGCATCCTCACCACAAAGCTGGTGCTGTCGCTGCTCGATGCGGAGAGCAACGCGTCGGCACCGGAGGAAGAGGAGCACGGCGAACCTCGCTTCACCGCAGCGGAGTTCCTGTCGCTGCTGGAAAACGAAGACACACAATGCCTGGAAGACATTCTGTGGCCGCGCGCTGCCCGGAAACCGGCGCGAGGAGATACGAAGACCGGCAAAGAACTCGCCCGCGACTCCGCTCCGCCCTCCTCCGCATGCGGGCGAAACGAAGCAGAACCTTTTTCCCTGGTGCAGGGAAAAAAGCAGGGAAGTGAGCGGTATTATGGCGCAAACGCCACCGCCCGAATTAAGAGTTGTGCCCCGGCCACGGCCAGTACGGCGGAAAGCACATAACGGGTAAGGATTTCGGAACGCCAGCGAAGTCCGATAGCGGTTCCAGCTATTGAACCGACCAGCGCCGCGACCATGAGCGGCCATGATCCAAACGCGAGCCGCTGACCGGCGAACAGAATGCCCGCCAACCCGGCAATCGAGTTCGCGAGTATGAAGGGTGGAGACAAGCCAGCAACCCGACTCACTGGCATTCTCGCGAACAGGACTAGAAGCGGTGCAAGAAACACCCCGCCACCGATACCAGACAGGCCGGACGCAAAGCCGGTGACTGCTCCAATGCCGATTGCGACCGGCCGCGATACCGCCCCGCCGTCACCCTGCCGCTTTACGAGCATTGCCACACAAGCGGCTAGGAGCAGGCAGCCGGTCACTGCCGAATAGAAAGCCCCGCCAAGGGCGATGTAGCCGCCAAGGAATGCCGCTGGCAGCGATGCCGCTATCAGGACGCCCAGAAGCGACCAATCAATCGAAAGGACAAAGCAAAGGCGTGCCGTGGCGTAGCCGGCCGCGACCACATTCAACGCCAATGCCGTGGCGCGAATTTGATCCGTTGGGAATGATGCCAGCGCCATGACGGCAACAAAGCCGGTCCCTCCGGCCTGTCCGGCCGTCGCGTAGAGCCCGGATATTGCCGCGATCAATCCGGCGAGCATCACGTGATCTGCCACCCCCATAGCCTAAGGGGCGCTTGCGCGCCCCTGAAACCGTCTTAGTATTCGGATTCGCGTTAAACGGGCGGCAACCCGGATAGCGCAGCATTGATGCTCGCCAGCACCGTGCGGATTTTGCGCGGAGCGGTGAGTCGTGTCAACGGGGCCATGGCAGAAACATTCATCATCCGCGATGAAGGCGATATCTGGCGATTGCTCGAAGCAATGCTGGATGGCAGCAAGGGCGCGCCTGACATTCTTCAGATTGTCGGATGGCGACCACGGTTGTTGTACTTCCCAGACGACGCTATCGGGCACAGTATCTCGCCGTCGCTCGCTCGGGCCGTTTCCGGATTTCACGCGAGCTTGTCGCGCTCCTACGCGTATATGGTCTATGGCAAAGCAAACGCCGGCGTCTTGCACAGCGACGATAAGGCGGCCCTCGATATCAAAATGCTTGTTGTGTCTGGTAGCAACGGCATTGAGGTACTTGGCGACGCCCTCGACCGGCTTACACATGCGATTATCCACAAGCTGACGTCGCGTCAAATGGCGGTCTTACTTGCGATATTCTTGCTACTTCATTTCGGGGCCACCGTAACAAAGGAGTGGATCGCCGCGCAATATGCCGAAAAGGCGCACGCTGATGACGAAAAAACGCAAGTGGCACTCAGCGAAGAAGAAACGCGTAGAATGAACCTTTTGATTGAGGCACTTGAGAAGAACCCAGGCATTAAACCGGTAGCCAGCTTTGCAGAAGAAGGACGGGTGCCGCTTGTGAGGAGCGTCATCCCACATTCACGCGGCAGCGTTCTCGGCACCGAGATATCAGGCGAACAGGCTTCAGTTATTATCTCGAAAGAGAAAGAGCAAGGCGAAAGTCGCCGTTTGGACGGCAGGTTCGAAGTCGTAGAAATAGACGTGGAAAACCCTGAAGGGTGGATGGGAACGCTAAAGAACCCAAAGACGCAACAGGAAATACGTGTATCACTAAACCGGATGGAACTAACAGGCGAAGACTTACAGGCTCTATTCGGAGCATTGAAAGATAAGTCATCTGTTGACGCATTAGTGAACGCGTGGTTTGTCGGCGGGAAAATCGCCTATGCAGCGGTGATGCGGGCGAACCCCATCGGCAAGCCTTAGAGCTCGTCCAACCGTAACCCTTCACGTTCCAGCGCCGCCAATGTCCCAATGAACCATGTTGCGGGGAAGGTGCCCCGCGAAAGTTTGGACGTAACAGAATTTCGAGTTTCGCCCTTGATCCCGTGCTTACCTAGTCGCTCCGCCAGATCATCGTAGGTCAAGCCTGTTCGCTTCAGTTCGGCCTTTATGAACCGGGAAGCCCGGTCGGCAATCTCCCCCTCGTTCTTCGCAAAACCAGCCATGCAATCCTCACATACCACATATGACAGATTGCTAGTGTATTCGACGCATTCTGCTGTTGCAAGTGGTCCATGTCTGCCATATATGACAGATAGAGATTGCAAACGACAGAACCGTGAGCCAGCACTTCCTCCTCTCTTCCAAAGCCAAGACCCTCCGCCTCGCGGACGTTCTGCGGATGACGGATGCAGAGGCGGAGACGGCTTTCCGCAAGTTCCGTTGGCAGGATACGGCTGGCGAGCCGGTGTGCCCGTCTTGCGGCGGTTTGGATGCTTACGATTGCCGCCGCCCGAAAGGCGCGCCCCGCTTCCGCTGTAAGGCTTGCCGCAAGGATTTCAGCGTCACAAACGGAACGCTCTTTGCCAGCCATAAGAAGCCGCTCCGGGACTATCTGGCGGCGATTGCGATCTTCGTGAACGAAGTGAAGGGCAAGTCTGCACTCGCCCTCTCCCGCGATCTGGGGCTTGCGTACAAGAGCGCATTCGTTCTGGCGCACAAACTCCGCGAGGCGATGGCCGAAGAAATGAAAGGCCGCGTGATCGGCGGTGAAGGCAAAGAGGCGGAAATTGATGGCGGTTACTTCGGCGGGTACGTCAAGCCTGCTAATCACATCCAGAACCGCCGCGACCGTCGCCTTGCAAAGAACCAGAACGGCAAGCGTCAGTGCGTTGTGATTGTTCGTGAGCGTGACGGCAAGTCGCTTCCGGCGGTGTTCCGGTCGGAAGGCTCCGCCCTGTCATGGATCAAATCCCGCGTTGCCAAAGGGACCGTTGTGAATGCCGACGAAGCCAACTCTTGGAACGACCTGCATTCCCGCTTCGAAATGAAGCGCATAAACCATGAGCAGGCTTACAGCGCGGATGGCGCTTGCACGAACATGGCGGAAGAGTATTTCAGCCGTCTCCGCCGCGCAGAAATCGGCCATCATCACCATATCGCCGGAACGTATTTGCTCCGTTACGCCCAAGAGAGTTCGTGGCGCGAAGATAACCGCCGCGTGTCGAATGGCGAGCAGACCCGCAACGTAGCAGCCCTCGCCATGAAGCGCGGACCAAGCATCGATTTCGGCGGGTATTGGCAGCGTCATATCAAAGCGGCGTAGGGGGCGATGCCGTTTCTGCCACATTGGCGAAATCACGGTGAACCCAGTGGCCACGTGAGCGCGGCCGGATCAATCCTCGGGCATGAAGACGGTGGAGATAAGACCGAAAGGTTGCGTCCTTCAAAGTGGTGTGCGTCTTATGCAGGTGCGTCAAAATTGACTGGCTGCCGATTGCCTTGGTTCGAAAGCTGGCGACGTATTCCAAGATTTCGCTTTCCACCAGTATGCGATTCACACTGTTTTTCCGGGTTACATCGCGTTGCCAGAGGTTTTCCCTCCGGACCTTGACAATCAGCCGACGCAAAGCGTCACGCTCCCCCTCTAAGTCATTGATTGCACGCTCAATTTCCCCAAGTCGCTTCAGGAGCGCGGTCTCTTGAGCGGCTTGCTCTGGGGCGGAAAATTTCATTGTTGCAGATACGTTTTTTGCATTAAATTCGGAACCTTGACTTAAGCGAAACATTCCGTGATATCAAGAGGTTAGTGGATTGACAAAATTCCAACATCGTGTTAGCAACGCCGAGAGAGGCGTCGCTAACACGATGTTGCGTTTAACTATCCTAGGTTATTGCAGTTTTCACGATCCAGAGCCGATATACCTAGACTCGCCAATCCCGGCGCGTAATTCGGTGTTGATAAATCGGTTCCTAATATGACTGGCTTGAAAGCTGACGCGTATAGCCCCTCCTGCGGATACGAGGGGGGCAGTCGGCAATCTGTAGATGCACGCGACAAAAAGCGTCCGGTGAAGAATACTGTGCGGCCCGCGAATGATTCGGGGCCAACGTGGAACCCTGTTCGCCTCGGCGAACGGGAAATTGCCGAGCTTGAGATATGCCTGACGACGCCGCAGAAGCCGACACCCTCGATAATAGAGGGTGCGGAACAGCTCCGGGAACTTTACAAGCGGAACCGCTGATTACGGTTCCGCTCTCGACTGTTCATCGAACCCAAGATTTCAAATGTTCCAATAGCGAGCGCGTTACTAATTTTTTCGTCCGCGAAGCGCCGCCATTAATTGCTGGCAAATACTGCAACGTCTTCATCGCACCAGACCCAAGTGATGAGACGGCGATTTGGGGGTACTACACTTTGTCCGCTGCGCAAATTCTTCGTGCGCATCTGAGCGGAAAAGATGAAAAAAATGCGGTGAGACATTATCTTGGGCTGCCGCCTCCCATGGCGCGAATAGGATTCATGGGAAGGCATGACAGTGCTCCGAAGGGTTTCGGGCGCGGATTATTGATTGACGCTGCAAGACGTGTTTATCGGAATCAGGACATTCCAGCTTGGGGTTTAGTGCTGGAATCCGAACAGGGAGAAGCAAACGCGAAATTGTGGAAGTGGTATCAAGATCAAGGCTTCAAGAAATCACGCGACAAAGACAGCCTCAACACCATGTATGCTCCGCTGTCGGCCTTCATCCCTGAATTTCATTCCCCGAAATAGCCCAACGCGCATCCCGCGTCTTGCCCGACTTCGCGACCACTCCCTCCCGCGCGAAGGCCCCC
Source organism: Rhizomicrobium sp. (assembly GCA_036502865.1). GTDB lineage: Bacteria > Pseudomonadota > Alphaproteobacteria > Micropepsales > Micropepsaceae > Rhizomicrobium. Next base: position 10,610 of record DASXXW010000050.1, on the reverse strand, counting down.
AGCCGGGAAACGACCATCTTTGAGACGGGCAGGTAATGAGCCTCTGGGAAGCCCTTGGCGGCCATGATGGACGCTGCGATCTCGCCAGCCGACAGGGGCCGGGACGCATCCCGTAGCGTCTCCCGGACCAGCCGGGCCAACTCGTTATGGCCGAAGTAGCGCTTCTTGGGCTTCCGGGGCGCGATGAAATCCGGGTGATCGGGCGAGAGGATACCGATAGCGGAGTCTAGGTTCGCCAGCGCGCCCCGGAGCTTGGCCAGCTTCTTTTCCGTGTCATGGACCTGTTCGGAGATTGAATCTCGTTTCGCCCGTAGGACCGTCAGGACATGTTCTGCCATGCCCGAAATCTGGGCAGAGACCGGCTAAATGTCTTGTGGCGTTTGCGCCATAATACCGGAAGTGAGAACAGATCGACGGAGCAGGTTTGGCCGGTGCCGGAGGCCGCGCGTATGCCGATTGTTTCGCGCGCACAGCTCCTGACCGGCACCGCAGCCGTACCAATATGAAGATGTAACAAACCCGGACTGTCATTCCCGCGCAAGCGGGAAGCCAGAGACGTAATCTATCCGGACAGGACGACTATCTGGATCCCCGCGTGCGCGGGGATGACAAAGTGAGATGTTGCATCTCCCCGCAAGGGGGAGGTGCAGTAAGTGCCGCCCGGAAGTCCGATTTCATATTGCATCTCTCCCCATCCGCACCCATCGTAAGCCGCCGCTCAACATGCAATCGGAAGGAAAATAATAATGACCCGGTTTGGAGCGCCCGTGGCGGCTGTCCTTTGCATCGCGCTGTGCGGCGGCGCAGCGCCCATGCGCGCAGACACGAACGCCTGGCTCAAGGCCTTCAATGCCGGCGATACCAAATCACTTCTGGCGCTGGGCGACGACAGTGCGGACTATGACCGCGACATCGTCGAGGAAACAGGCGGGCTCGATGTGGTCCGCGTGGAGAGCGACGACGGAAGCACGATCCATCTGCTGGCGCGCGAACACCGTTCGCCGGAAAACTGGCAGCTGACGTTCACGCGTGACGCGAAAACGCCTGCGCGTTTCGCCAAGATCCGGCTTATCGCCGATCCGATGCCGTCGCCGGACAAGGCGCTCGCGTCGCTCGACGATTTCGCGAAGCTGCTGACGGCGAAGAACAAATTCGCAGGCGTTTTGCTTGTACGCCAGGACGGCCGCGATCTTTTTGCCAAGGCCTTCGGCCATACGGACGAGAAAGACATAGTTCCAAACACGCTCGACACGAAATTCTACTTCGCCTCGCAGGGCAAGATGTTCACGTCCATTGCGATATTTCAACTGATCGACAAAGGCCGTGTGTCGCTCGAAGACACGGTCGGAAAATTCCTGCCGGATTATCCCAATCGCGAGATTGCCGGGAAGGTCACTGTCCGCATGTTGCTCGCGCACACCGCCGGAACGGGCGAGATGGGAATTCTCGAGCCCGGCGATGGAGCAAACCGGGCGCGCGTTCACAGCATCGCCGACATCATCGCGCTGAATGGCGCCCGCGGGCCCGCATTTCCGCCCGGCACCAAATGGGATTATTCCAACTACGGCTACATCCTGCTCGGTGCGATCGTGGAAAAAGCGTCCGGCATGGATTTCTACGATTATGTGGAACGCAACATCTTCGTGCCCGCACTGATGTTACAAACAAGCTATCCGCTGCACGACGACATCGCGGGAATCGCCGTTCCCATGACGCCGGAAAAAGGGAAACTCGTATCGGCCATGGATCAATGGCCCTGGCGCGGCACGCCCGCGGGCGGAGGTGTTTCGACCGCGGGCGACATGGCGCGTTTCGTAGCCGCGCTCAACGCGGGTGCGCTCGTGTCGCGCGCCTCGCTCGATCTCGCCACGCATGCGCCCGGCGGACTGAGCGGGATACCGGGCAATGGTTTCGGCCTCGGGTTCATCGAATCCGGCACCAATGGCCTCAAATATTGGGGACATGGCGGCGGCGCGCCCGGCGACAGCCTGGTGCTGGATTACTACCCGCAGACGCATGTGACTTTCGTGTGCATGGCCAATCGCGAACCGCCGGCTTGCGACCGGCTGGCGTTCAACTTTCTCGGCCACTGGCCAAGAGACAAATAACAAACCGGGAATTGCTCGCCGCGGAATTAGAATAAAAGCGGCGAGTATTCCTAATACCGATATTGATCCGGCTTGTAGGGGCCATTCTGCGGCACACCGATATAGGCGGATTGTTTCTCGGAGAGCTGCGTCAGCTTCACGCCGATCTTGTCGAGATGCAGCCGGGCTACCTTCTCGTCGAGATGCTTGGGCAGCGTGTACACCTTCTTCTCATACTTGCCCTGATGCACAAAGAGCTCGATCTGCGCCAGCGTCTGGTTGGTGAAGGACGAACTCATCACGAAGGAGGGATGCCCCATCGCATTGCCGAGATTCACTAGCCGGCCCTCGGACAGAAGAATGATGCGGCGGCCGCTGGGGAATTCGATTTCATCCACCTGCGGCTTCACATTGTGCCATTTGAAGTTCTTAAGCGCGGCCACCTGAATCTCGGAATCGAAATGACCGATATTGCAGACGATGGCGCGGTCCTTCATCGCCCGCATATGGTCGATGGTGATGACATCGAGATTCCCGGTGGCGGTTACGAAGATATCGGCGCGCGGTGCTGCGTCTTCCATCGTCACGACTTCATAGCCTTCCATCGCCGCCTGCAGCGCGCAGATGGGATCGACTTCCGACACCATCACGCGACAACCGGCCTGACGGAGCGATGCGGCGGAGCCTTTGCCCACATCGCCAAAGCCCGCGACCATGGCGACCTTCCCGGCCATCATCACATCGGTGCCGCGGCGGATGCCGTCCACCAGACTTTCGCGGCAGCCATAGAGATTGTCGAATTTGGATTTGGTGACGCTGTCATTGACGTTGATGGCCGGGAACAGCAGCTTGCCTTCCTTCTCCATCAAATAAAGCCGGTGCACGCCGGTGGTTGTTTCTTCCGTCACGCCGCGGATGTTCCGCGCGAGCTCGGTGTACCAGCCATGTTTGTGCTTCAGCCGGCGCTTGATCGCAGCGTAGAGAACTTCCTCTTCTTCATTCTCCGGCTTTTCGAGAAAGCCCGTATCGCCGTTCTCGGCGCGGAGGCCGAGATGGACGAGCAAAGTCGCGTCGCCGCCATCGTCGAGGATCATGTTGGGCGTGCCGCCATCGGCCCATTCGAAAATGCGGTGGGTGTAGTCCCAATAATCCTCGAGGCTTTCGCCCTTGATGGCGAAGACGGGCGTCCCACCCGCGGCAATGGCGGCGGCGGCGTGATCCTGCGTCGAATAGATATTGCAGGACGCCCAGCGGACTTCGGCGCCCAATGCCGTCAGCGTCTCGATCAACACGGCCGTCTGGATGGTCATGTGCAGCGAGCCGGCGATGCGCGCGCCTTTGAGGGGCTGCGAGTGGTGGAATTCATGGCGCGTGGCCATCAGGCCCGGCATCTCGACTTCGGCGATGTCGATTTCCTTGCGGCCCCAATCGGCGAGATTGATGTCCTTGACGGCGTAATCCTGGGCCATGCTGGCTCTCCTGGGGGCGTGCGCGCGGCGTATAACAGGCGGCCAGAGGCGGTTCAAGGAGGATATAAAGAAATATGCATATCGTTATCCGTTGGACAGGGCGGGTCGCGGCGGGCTAGTCCGGATCGATCATCCCATGAACTCAGACCCTTCCCTCAAACCCCGCGGCGCTCTCCTCCTCTGCGTCCGGGTGCCGAAAAGCGGCAGCGCCAGCCTGATGGCGGGCCTGACGGATGCGTTTGCGGGCCGGCAGATTTTCTATCTTCCCAACACGCTCGATCCGGACAGCCGGGTGTCGCCGCTGCAGAAGCTGCGTTTCCTGCGCGCGCGTTTCCGGAACCTCCATCGCCACTATCGTCGCGTCCGCATGCGAAGCGTGTGGGCGCACATCAACAACATGGCTGCGCCGGGTGATTTGCTCATGGGCGGCCATGCCGATTTCCGTACCGTTGAAACGCACATCACCCTGCCGCTGAAGATCATCACCCTTCTGCGCGAGCCGCTTGCCCGGGCGCGTTCGGAATATGATTACATGCGGCGCGGGCAGTTGCGGAAACCGCCGCTTCGCCGCTTCGATTCGAGCGTGCTGCACAAGGCGGCAGGTCGTTACGATTTCGATTCCTATCTCGATTATCTGTTCGACCGCCGCGCGTTCTACGGAGATATCGCCTGCCAATATCTGGGCTGGAACGGCGGCGAAGAGATCTCGGATTTCTTCGCACGGCGTGTTTTCCATTGCGGCGTACTCGAACGGAGCGCGGAGTTTGCCGAAGGCTTGGCCGGGAAGCTCGATCGGCCCTTTTCATTGCCGCATGAGAATCGCGAACCGGCTTCGCGCCCCGAGATCACGGCCCAGCAACGCGCCAGGCTGGAGCAGATTTACGCGCGCGATCTGGTTCTTTACGATTGGGTCGCCAGAAGACCATCCAAGTCGCCGGCAACAGGAGCTTCATATGGGTGATTTGTCGGAACTGTTTGCAATGTCCGCAGCAGAGCGGATTCAGCTCGCCGAGGATCTCTGGGACAGCGTTGCCGCCGATCCGGAAATGATGCCCTCGTTAACGCACGCGCAGCAGGCCGAACTGGAGCGACGCATGGAAGAGCAGCGCCGCAATCCGGGCGCCGCGATCGGTTGGGAAGAAGTAAGACGGCGTCTCTGGTCGCGAACCGAATGAATCATGCTGTCGCTTTTCGGCCCGAGGCAATATCGGAGATAGAGGATTTCACGCGGGGTCTTTTACCACCAAGGACACGAAGTACACGAAGGCCGGAAGATAATCACGCACGGTCAATGCGGGCAGTCCTTAGTGATCTTCGTGTACTTCGCGGTTGGATTATCTTCCGTGACTCCGTGTGATAAATATCTGATCAGCGCGGTTTGCGGAATTTGAGGATGAACTGGTCGGTCTTGCCGCGGATCGCCGGTTTGAACACATTATCCGTATGTGGATCGGCGGAGTTGCGAAGGATCGTACTCTCCGCGACGAATTTGAACCCGGCCGCCTCGACTTCCTTCTTCACCGCCGCTTCGTCGATGCGATGCAGCGTATCGGTGTCGCGTAAACCGGAACCCGCATCGGCGGCGTGGTCGAGCACCACATACACACCACCGGGTTTCAGCGAGGCGTAAATCGCCTTGTTGACGGCCGGAATATCGGCCGGCCCAAAAAATTTGTCGTGCAGATCGTGATAATTCTGCGAGGTCCACACGATATCGAGTTTCTCCGGCGTGACGAACTTCGCGACGGGCGCATGGATGTAGGAGACATTCGGATAGTTCGGATCGGCCGCCGGCGGGATCGTCAAGCCACGCTTCTTGTAGATCTCGTCAATGTCAGAAGGCATGTACGCGTAGACATAACCCTTCGCACCGACAGCCTTGGCGAAGAGGCGCGTGAAGTAACCGCCGCCCGGTATCAGATCGGCCACGTGGTCGCCCGCCTTCACGCCGGCGAAGGTGAGGCATTCGGCGGGCTTGCGGTTCGCATCGCGCGAACGGTCGGTTTCGGGGCGCGCGGAATCCGCAACGGCGGCTGCGATATTCGCCGGCACTTTGTCGGGTGCCGCCGCAGCGACGCTCGCCGAGATCGCGACAACAATCGCTGCCGCCGAGATTTTCCAGTTCATCTGTCCCTCCCTGCCATGCCGCGATCCAATCCTTATGGTTAAACATTTGCAAGTTACGTCCCCGAAAGGCTGGGGTCTCCTCCCGCAAAGAAGGGTTTTCCGGGAAACCGAACCATGCTATTGAGGAGGCTCGATTATTCGGCAGGAGAACCTCATGAAGTGGACGACACCCAAGGTCGTCGAGATCTGCGTCGGCATGGAAATCAACTGCTACGCCTGCGCCGAACTCTGATTCTCTGAATTGCGAATGACGGGGACGCCGTGTCACAAGCACGGCGTCCTTGGCTTTTTAAGGGTCGGCGATGCGTGCGCTTGTTCTCGGTTCCGCCGCCGGCGGCGGTTTTCCGCAGTGGAACTGCAATGACGAGATCAGCCAGCGGGTGAGAGCCGGCGACGCACAACTTTCGCCGCGGACGCAGTCCTCGCTGGCGGTCAGTTCTGACGGCAAGCGGTGGGTGTTGCTGAACGCCTCTCCGGATTTGCGCCAGCAGATCAATGAGCAGGTTGCGTTGCAGCCCGGACCGGACGACCCCAAGCGCTCCAGCCCGATTTCAGCCGTTGTACTGACAAATGCCGATGTCGATCATGTCGCCGGACTGCTGACGCTGCGCGAGAGTCACGCCTTCGCGCTGTACGCCAGCGCCCGCGTCCTGGATGTGCTGGCCGATAACAGCATCTTCAATGTGCTCAACCGGGATTTTGTCGCGAGACGCGCGCTGCCGCCGGACGAAGCCGTTGTGCTCCACGATTCGGCAAACCAATCGCTTGGCCTCGTCGTGACGGCGTTTGTTGTTCCAGGCAAGGCCGCGTTGTGGCGGGAAGATACGGCAAGAACCGATTTCGGGACTCAGGACGGCGATACGATCGGCCTCGCCGTCCGCTCCGAGGACAGCGACAAGACGCTGTTCTACATTCCGGGTTGCGCGGCGATGTCGGATGATCTCGCGCGCCGGCTGCGCGGCGCATCGCTGGTGTTTTTCGATGGAACATTGTGGCGCGACGACGAAATGATCGCGCAGGGCGTAGGCAAAAAGACGGGACGCCGCATGGGACATATGAGTTGTTCGGGCGAAGACGGAAGCATGGCGGCATTCGGAGGACTGGATGTGACACGGAAGATATTCATTCACATCAACAATACGAATCCACTACTTGCTTCGGGGTCACTGGAACGCCTGGAAGCTGAAAAACGCGGCTGGGAAGTTGCCTCTGACGGAATGGAAATCGTGCTGTGAGCGCGCCGCTGTCACTCGAAGCTTTTGAATCGGCGCTCCGGCAGATCGGCGTCGATCGCTATCACGACAAACATCCCTTCCACATCCGGATGCATGAAGGGAAACTCGATCAGGGCCAGGTCCAAGCCTGGGTGATCAACCGTTTCTACTATCAGAAATCCATTCCGCTCAAAGATGCGGGCCTGATCTCGCGCACCGACGATCTCGCTCTCAGGCGGGAATGGATCGGCCGCATTCTCGACCATGACGGCAGAAAGCCCGGCGAAGGCGGTATCGAACGCTGGCTCGTGCTTGCAGAAGGCGTCGGCCTCGACCGCGACTATGTTGCAAGCTGCGAGGGCGTATTGCCCGCGACGCGTTTTGCCTGCGACGCCTATGTCCGGTTCGTGCGGGAGAAAAGCCTCGTCGAAGCCGTCGCCTCTTCGCTCACCGAACTCTTCGCGCCGAATCTGCACAAAACCCGGATCGACGCACTGCTCTCTCATTATTCTTTCGCCAATGATGCGACGCTTGCCTATTTCCGCACGCGTCTGGTCGAAGCGCCAAAGGATGTGGCGTTCGGTCTCGATTACGTGCTGCAGCATGCACGCTCCTACGAAGATCAGATGCGTTGCGTCGCCGCGCTGCGGTTCAAGACCGACGTACTTTGGGCACAGCTCGATGCGCTGCATCACGCCTATGTGTCGCCGGCACTCATTCCTCCCGGCGCATTCGTACCGAAGAGTCTTAAATGACCGGGCGAACAACCGTCGACGCATCATCGCGACCGGCGCTTGCCGCGCATCGCAAATTGCGTTTCGACGCGACGCGGGAAAGCTGGACGATCCAGGCGCCCGAGCGCGTTTTTCTGCTGGATGAAATCGCCCACGCAATCATTTCGCGCTGTGACGGCGACAAGACAATCTCGGACATCGTCGATGAACTTTGCAGCGCCTTTGAAGGCGCGCCGCGCGAAGCCGTTGCGGCAGATGTAATAAACCTCGTGCAGGATTTCGCGGACAAGGGCGTGATGACGCTGTGACCGACACCCCTGCCCCGCCACTGGCGTTGCTTGCGGAACTTACCCATCGCTGTCCGCTGCAATGTCCATACTGTTCCAATCCGCTGGAACTCGACCGCGCCGGCACGGAGCTCCCGACAGAAGACTGGCTGCGCGTGCTCGGCGAAGCGGCAAATCTTGGCTGCATGCAGGTACATTTTTCCGGCGGCGAACCCACCGCGCGCCGCGATCTCGAGCGGCTGATCGAAGGCGCATCCGCACACGGCCTCTATTCGAACCTCATTACTTCCGGCGTGTTGCTGGACGAGGCGCGCATTGCGCGTCTGGCGGCTGCCGGACTCGAACATGTACAGCTCAGTTTTCAAGACAGCGAACCCGAGAGCGCCAACCGGATCGCTGGTTTCGCAGGACACCAAAAGAAACTCGACGTCGCAGGTCTCGTTCGCGCAGCCGGGCTTCCATTGACGGCCAATTTCGTCGTGCACCGGCAAAATATCGAACGTATCGGCGCGATGATCGAGCTTGCCGTTTCGCTCGGCGCACAGCGCAGCGAAATCGCGCATGTCCAATATTACGGCTGGGCATTGAAGAATCGTGGCGCACTCATTCCAACTCGCGATCAGCTCGAAAGCGCCACGGTAATTGTCGAAGCGGCGCGAAAGCGGCTGAACGGCGTCTTGGTGATCGACTACGTCGTTCCCGATTACTACGCGAAACGGCCCAAGGCCTGCATGGGCGGATGGGGACGGCGTTTCCTGAATATTACTCCATCGGGAAAAGTACTTCCCTGCCACGCAGCGGAATCGATAGAGGGGCTTGTCTTCGAAAATGTGCGCGAGCGTCCGCTTGCGGAGATTTGGCGAAATTCGGCGGCGTTCAACCGCTTCCGGGGGTTTGATTGGATGCCAGAACTTTGCCGGTCCTGCGAGCGCGCCGAAATCGATTGGGGCGGCTGCCGCTGCCAGGCATTTGCTCTGACGGGTGATGCCGCACGCACCGATCCCGTCTGTGCACTTTCACCCGAGCACGCGGTGGTCGCAGACCTCGCGCTGGCGGAATCCGCAGCACAGCCCGCTGCGTTTCTCTACCGAAACTTCACCTCGCCAGTAACAAACGAATAGTCCGGCGCGATTACTTCGCGCGCTGTGCAGGCGGCGAAGTTGATGGTGCGGCCGGTGTCGCCATATTTGCCGGCTGCGTCGCTGACGATGACGCCGCATTCGGACTTGCAGGTGCCAGAACCAGTGGCGCGCCTTCCGCGGTTTTCGTCTGCGTCGCATCGTCCGCCGCCTCGACCCAGCCGCCACCAAGCGCCTGATACAATCCAACCTCCGCCTGGAGATGCGACAGCTTCACCTGGATCAACTGATTCTTTGCGGTGAACAAAGTCTGCTGCGCTTGCAGCACGGTCAGCAATGCGACGATACATTCGCGATATTGCAACTCCGAAATACGGAATGCGTTGGCCGAAGCATCGACTTCTTTCTGCAGAGCCACTTGCTCTTCGTTGAAATTCGAAACCTGCCCCAACGATGCTTCCACGCCATCAAATGCCGTCAGAACCGTTTTGCGATAGGTCGCGACCAAACCCTGCTGCTGCGCTTTGGCGAGATCGCTTTCGCCGAAGAGTTTTCCTCCATCGAATATGGTCTGAAGTGCGCTGGCTCCAGCCGTCCATTCGAAATTCGATCCGCGCAGCAGTGTACCGATGGCCGTGCTGGCGAAACCACCATCGCCCGATAATGAAAGTTGCGGAAAAAATGCTGCGCGGGCGGCATCCACATTCGCGTGCGCACTCGCCAGATTGGCTTCCGCTTCGGCGACATCGGGCCTGCGTTCGAGCAGTTCCGACGGCAGTCCAGCCATCACCGACGGAGATTTGACAGCGCTCAGATCCTTTGCCGTGACATCGAAGCCTTCCGGTGGCCGTCCCAAAAGAACGGCCAGCGAAAACGTAGCCTCGCGTTCCTGTTCGCGCAGCGGGGGAAGAGCGGCAAGCTGTCCCTGAACGGTCGCCTGTTGCTGCGCAAGGTCGAGCTGCGACGCAACGCCATTTGTGACTTGCGCCTGCGTGATCGTCAGGATGCGATTGGCGGCATCAATGTTCTGTTGGATCGTGGCGATCTCTTCGCGCAGGGCGAGAATGTCGAGATATGTGTTGGCAACCGTCGCCGTAGTCGTCAGCGCCACTTCCTGCTGGGCGTAGCGGGACGATTTCAGCGCTTCCTGGGCGGCCCGCAGATTGTCCTGCGCCAGTCCCCAAATATCGGGAACCCAGGTGCCGTTTACCGTGGCGCCAAACTGGCTGAGCGTAAAAGCGCTGCTTCCTGTCGTGGACGTCGCACCCGTGACAGGATTGACGAATGTAGTCGCGCCGCCGGGCGTGCGACTGCGCTGCGCGGTTCCCTGCAGATCGAAAGTCGGGAAGAGCGCCGCGCGCGCGATGTCCTTGTTGGCCTCGGCCTGAAGCACGCTCGCCATCGCCACGGCAATGTCGAGATTGTTGGTCTGGGCGGTGGTGACCAGGCCGCTCAGTTCGTCGCTGCCGAACGATTTCCACCATTCCGGGTCGGGCCAGATCGAAGCGCCAGGCTCGACCGGACCTGTGAATTTTTCCGGCACATCCTGGGATTTGAGGGCCTGGGGAACCGGCGTCGAACAGGCCGCCAATACGCAAGCCGTTGTCGCCAGC
>DASXXW010000049.1:0-4724 GCA_036502865.1 Rhizomicrobium sp. | reverse complement strand
ATAGACCTGCCCGTCTACATCGATCGTATAATGCGACGAGACTCTGGCCACCGGATCGCACAGGCGCGCAAGCGCCTCTTCGGCGTTACGCATGCCCGTATAATGCAGGACGAGAATATCGATCCCGGCATCGGCGGGCCGCTCATCCCAGTTCGGAGACGGCCGTTCGATCAGAGGACTCACGAAGCCAGCCGCCTTTCGCGCATGATCTTCGAATAGGCTCCGTTGATCGCGGCGAGTTTCTCATTTGCGAGGCGTATGAACTCTTCGGGCACGCCGCGGGCCATCAGCTTGTCGGGATGATTCTCGCGCACCAGCAATCGGTAGGTATGTTTGATTTCTTCTTCGCTGGCGGTGTACTCGACGCCCAGCACGACATAGGGATCGGCGTCGTCGGGGCCCAGATGCGACGCGCGGATGCGGCGGAATGCGTCCGGCGCGAAACCGAATATGTCGGAGACATGTTCGAGGAATTGCATTTCGGCCGGATGCAGATAGCCATCCGCCATTGCGATCTCGAACAAACCGTCGAGTACGTCTTCGAGCATTGCGGGGTTGTGGCGGAACAGCCGCGCAATCTGCCCCGCATAGATTTCGTAGCCCGCGGTGTCGCGCCGCGCGAGATCGAACACGCGCCGCACATTGGCCTCTTCGGATGGCGGCACACGGAACATGCGACCGAAGGCTTCGATCTCATCCGCCGTCACTGTTCCGTCGGCTTTCGCCATTTTCGCGCTGAGCGCGATGATGGCGATGGTGAAGGCGATTCCCGGCTCGCCACCCTCGGCGCGGCCACCCCGATCAAAGAACTGGTGGCCGGTGAACACGCCCGCCAGCGCGCCGATCGGGCCGCCGAACAGAAAACCCGCGGCGGCTCCGCTTATTTTTCCCCAGATGGACATGGTGCGATTCCATAAGCCAATCTTGGCCGGTTTGCGACAATGACGAATTTTTCAGGCACGCGGCAATGACGAAAGACGGCTGGCGCTTTTATATCGACCGCGGCGGCACGTTCACGGATATCGTGGCGCAGGCGCCGGACGGCTCGCTTTCCAGCCTGAAGCTTCTTTCTGAAGATGCGCGCTACGACGATGCGGCGCTCGAGGGCATACGACGCGTCCTCGGTGTACCCAGTAATTCGCCGATCCCACGAGACGCACTTGCGGAGTTGCGCGTGGGAACGACCGTCGCAACAAATGCTCTGCTCGAACGGCGCGGCGAACCGGTTGTCCTCGTCACCACGCGCGGATTCCGCGACCAGCTACGTATCGGCTATCAGAACCGGCCGAAATTGTTCTCGCTGAACATAGACCTGCCCCAGCCGCTCCATGCGCGCGTCATCGAAGCGGATGAACGCGTGACCGCATCGGGCGAAATATTGCGGCAGCTTGACGAAGACTCGCTGCGGCACGAACTCGAAGCCGCGCGAGCGTATGGCATCACGGCCTGCGCCATTCTGTTCATGCATGGCTATCGCTATCCGGCGCATGAGAAACGCGCCGCCGAAATCGCGACGTCACTTGGCTTTCAGCAGATATCGGCGAGCCACGAAACGGTGCCCCTGATCAAATATGTCAGCCGCGGCGATACGACCGTTGCCGACGCCTATCTCTCTCCCGTGCTGGACCGCTACACACAGAGAATCGCGGATGCCGTTGGCGCCAATGAAACCGGCCCGCGGCTTTTCTTCATGATGTCGAATGGCGGCCTTGCAGCCGCGCATGCCTTTCATGGCAAGGACGCAGTTCTTTCCGGACCAGCAGGCGGCGTGGTCGGCATGGCGGAAACTGCGCGTGCAACAGGTTTCGATCATGTGATCGGTTTCGATATGGGCTGGACATCGACCGACGTGTCGCGCTTCGATGGGACGTACGAGCGCAATCATGAGAGCGATGTCGCCGGTGTGCGGCTGCGTGTGCCGATCATGGCGATTCATACAATCGCGGCAGGCGGCGGTTCGATACTCGAGTATGACGGCGCGCGTTTCCGCGTGGGGCCGGCGTCGGCGGGCTCCAATCCGGGCCCGATGAGTTATCGCGCCGGCGGCCCGCTGACTGTGACCGACGCCAATGTGATGACCGGCAAGCTGCAGCCGGATCAGTTCCCGATGATATTTGGTCCGGCGCGCGACCAAACGCTCGATGCGGAAAGCGTACACGCCGCGTTCGAGCAGATAGCACGGGAGACAGGCCGCGCGGCGGAAGATGTTGCGGATGGATTTATCCGCATTGCCGTCGAGAACATGGCCAATGCCATCAAGCGCATTTCCGTAGCCCGGGGTTACGACGCAAGGCGTTACGCGCTCGCATGTTTCGGAGGCGCGGGCGGCCAGCACGCCTGTCTTGTGGCCGATGCGCTGGGGATCACGCGCATTTTCATTCATCCGTTCTCGGGTGTGTTATCTGCGTACGGCATGCGACTGGCAGCGATCCGTGCGCTACGACAGCGCGCAATCGGCGACGGGCTCGATGTTGCGCTGATTCAAACCATCACCGAAGTCGCGCAGGAAATGGCGCGCGAAGCAATCAACGAGGTCGAGGCGCAGGGTGGCGCCAATATCATAACGGAAACATCGATCTATATCCGCTACGCAGGCAGCGACACCGCGCTTGCCGTTCCGCTCACGGGTTTGGAAGAGATGTCGCGCAGCTTCGCGGACGCGCATGCACGTCAATTCGGATTCGGCTTCGAAGATACAGCGCTAATTGTGGACTCCATCGAGATCGAAGCCTTCAGCCGTGAGCCGGAGACGGAAATCCAGGTGCGCGCCCGCGCGACTACATCGCCTTCCGATAAATCCGAGCGTTCCCGCTTTTATTCCCAAGGCGCGTGGCAGGATTGCGAGATCCTGAGAGTAGATGATTTGGAATCAGGCGCGATCAAACCAGGCCCTGCGCTGCTCATAGAACCCAATCAGACCATTGTCGTGGAGCCGGGCTGGCAGGCGGAAATAACGCCCGAGCGCGCCATTGTTATTTCAAGGACACAGGCTTCAACGCTGAAACTGGCGGGAGAATCCCTCGATCCCGTGTTGCTCGAAGTCTTTGCAAATCTGTTCATGCAGATCGCGGAAGAAATGGGTGCCACGCTGCAGAACACCGCATCGTCCGTGAACATCAAGGAGCGGCTCGACTTCTCCTGCGCCATTTTCGATTCGCACGGCAATCTCGTCGCAAATGCGCCGCATATGCCGGTGCATCTGGGCTCGATGGGCGATTGCGTAACGTCGATCATCGCGCGCTTCGGAAATGAAATCACGGACGGCGATATGTTCGCCACCAATGCACCGTATAATGGCGGCACGCATTTGCCCGATATCACTGTCGTGGCGCCTGTGTTTATCGGCGGTGAGCGAAAGTTCTTCGTGGCGGCGCGGGGTCATCATGCCGACATTGGCGGGATTTCGCCGGGCTCGATGCCGCCTTTCTCCTGCAGCATCCGCGAAGAAGGCGCGCTCTTCGACAACATCCGCATCATCCGCGCCGGGCATTTCGACGAGAACACAGTGCGCTCTGTGCTCGATGCCGGCGATTACCCTGCACGCAATCCGGCGCAGAATATCGCCGATCTGAAAGCGCAGGCCGCATCCTGCTCGCGCGGGATTTCGGAACTACGCCGTGCGTGCAGCAACTATGGCGCCGGCACCGTCGCCGCCTATATGCGCCATGTACAGGACAATGCCGAGGAAGAAGTGCGTGGCGTCATCGAAGCCTTGCATGACGGCCGCTTCGACATGCCGATGGATGGCGGATTGCATATCCGCGTCGCGGTGAGCGTCGATCGCAAGAGGCGCAGCGCGCGTATCGATTTCACCGGCACGTCGCCCCAGACCGACAGCAATCTGAACGCGCCGCGTTCGGTTACCAAAGCCGCAGTGCTCTATGTCTTCCGCTGCCTGGTGCCGGGAGATATTCCGTTGAACGCCGGCTGCCTGAAACCGCTTGAAATTATCATTCCCGAAGGTTCGCTTTTGAACCCGCGCTTTCCGGCTGCGGTTGCCGGAGGCAATGTCGAAACCAGCCAGGCGGTTGTCGATACTTTGTTTGGTGCGCTGGGCGTGATGGCGGCCGCGCAGGGCACGATGAACAATCTGACCTTCGGCAATGCCGATCATCAATATTACGAAACGATCTGCGGCGGCGCCGGCGCGGGCGCCGATTTCGACGGCGCCTCCGCCGTACATACGCATATGACCAATTCGCGGCTGACCGATCCCGAAATATTGGAAACACGCTATCCGGTGCTTCTGGAAGAATTTGCAATTCGCCACGAGTCCGGCGGACGCGGGCGGCACGCCGGCGGCGATGGCGTATTTCGCCGCATACGGTTTCGCGAAGCCATGAATGTGGCCATTCTTTCTACGCGTCGCGAAACAGCGCCGTTTGGATTGGTTGGCGGCGAGCCGGGGCTGCCGGGAGCAAATATGATCATCCGCGCCGACGGCGAAACGATCCCGCTCAGGGGCCGTGACGAAATCGCCGTGGAGGCAGGCGACGAGATCCTGATCGCCACACCTGGCGGCGGCGGATTCGGTATCAGGTAATTACGACGCCTGTTTCAACCGCGGCAGCGCACGCGCGGCCGGCAGGATAATCGTCACGCACGTGCCCACGCCCGGACGGCTTTCCAGCTCGACGCGTCCGCTATGGGCCTCGCTCAACCCCTTTACGATCGTCAATCCAAGGCCGGTGCCCTTGTCGCCCGTCACGACGTCATGCCGCCCC
>DASXXW010000048.1:0-24609 GCA_036502865.1 Rhizomicrobium sp. | reverse complement strand
CGCATGCTCCGGATAAGTACTTAGCCGCGTTGAGCATTACATCCACGACAGCAAATCCCGAACCTAGAAACCGGCACGCACGAATCCGGGATCGAGAGATCAAAACCTGTTGCTCCGCCTATTTTGTTCGGGGGCTGCCATGCTATGACGGCTATGTCAGGGCCGTGCCGGATGTTAACGATTCCGGCCATAGACTAACCGTCCGATCCGACCCATTACGGGGTGTATGAGGAAAGCAGCGATCAGATCTGCCGGCATTCGGCACCGAACTCAGGGCTGGCGTGTCGTCACCTGGGTGGTTCTGCTCGCCTTCACGCTTCAATCTTTCGTTACCCAGACGCATATCCATTGGACACCGCAGGCAAGCGCCGCCACGACTGTGGCCAAGCTGGTCCAAAACCCGGTTTCCCCGATCAAATCCCCGTTCGAGAAAGACACGTCGGCCTGTCCGTTCTGTCAGGCGATCGTCCATGCCGGGGCTTTCTTTGCGTCAGGTGCTCCGCTCCTGGTTCTGCCGGCCGCATGGACAGATTACGTCATCCCCCTTCTGATCGCGCCCATGGCCGGCGCGCCAGACGCCCATAGCTGGCGAAGCCGCGCTCCCCCTCAGCACTGAATTCGAAATCGAACGAGTGATGGGCCGCATATGTGGCCTAACGCTCGCAAAGCCGTCCTTATCGGACGAACACCAATTGCTATCGGTGGAATTCGAAGCGGTGCTTCCAGACACGATGTACAAGTCAGAAGGGCGTTCCTTCGTCATCCGCACTCTAAAAGCGGCGGAGAAATCGGACCTCGCGCGCCTATTGGCATCAGCCGCAGCCATGGCTTTGCTGCTCTGCAGCTGTGCGGTTGGCCCGGACTATAAGAAGCCTGCGCCGCCTGCCGTCGAAAATTACACAAGCGGCGGGACCTCCGGGACATCGGCAACGGCCGGTGTGACGGGTGGAGCTGCGCAGCGCTTCGACAAGGGCACAGAAATTGCCGCCGATTGGTGGACGTTATTTCATTCGAAGCAGCTCGACGATCTGATCGCGCAGGCGCTGGCGAAGAATTCCGATCTTCAGGCGGCACAGGCAGCGCTCGCATCCGCCCACGAAAATGTGCTGGCGCAACGCGGTGCCTATTTTCCAAGCATTTCGGCAGGATTTTCGGGAAGCCGCCAGCAGCAATCGGCTGCTCTGGCGCCCGTGCCCAACGGGAATGTTTTCACCTACAGCCTGTTCACACCGGAAGTCAGCATCTCCTATGTGCCGGATATATTCGGCCTGAATCAACGGACCGTAGAATCGCAGGAAGCGCAGCAGGAATCGGTGCGCTATCAGATGGCGGCGACCTATACGACGCTGACATCCAATGTCGCGGCGACGGCCATACAGGAAGCCTCGATCGCAACCCAGCTCGACGCAGTCAAACAGTTGATCGATGCCGATGCGAAGATGGTTTCGATTCTGCAGGACCAGCTTGCAAGGGGCTATTCGAGCGGCCTCGATCTCGCCGCGCAGAAATCACAGCTCGCACAGGCGCAGGCAACGTTGCCGCCATTACTCAAACAAAGAGACCAGTTGCACGATCTGATGGCGGCGCTGACAGGCCGTTTTCCGAGCGAAGCAGCCAATGATGATTTCGATCTGGCAAGCCTTCAGTTGCCGCAGGATCTGCCGCTCAGCCTGCCGTCGAAGCTCGTGGAGCAACGGCCCGACATTCTGGAGGCAGAAGCAAATCTGCATGCTGCGAGCGCGGAAATTGGAATTGCCGTCGCAAACCGTTTGCCCAATATCGAACTTACCGCGAATGCCGGCAGCACTGCGCTCGCACTCAATCAGCTCTTCGCGCCGGAGACCGGCTTCTGGAGTGTGGGGGCAGATTTGACCGCGCCGATCTTCGAAGGCGGAACATTGTTGCATCGCGAGCGAGCCGCGCGCGCGAACTACCAACAAGCCGCCGCCCAATACCGAAGCGCTGTACTCGCCGCGTTTCAGAATGTCGCCGATACGCTCAGCGCACTTGAACAGGACGCTGACGGACTGAAAGCGGCCGCAAACGCCGATGAAAGTGCGAAGGCAACACTCGATCTCACCATGCGGCAACTGAAGGATGGGTATGCAGGCGATCTTGCGCTGCTTGCGGCCGAACAGGCCTACCAAGAGGCGCATGTCAACCTCGTGCAGGCCGAAGCAGCCCGCTATGCGGACAGCGTTGCGCTGTTTCAAGCGCTTGGCGGCGGCTGGTGGAAACGCAGCGATTTGGCCGAGGCCAGCAATGACCGATAATATGAGATCGATGTTCGCGCGCGTTGCGGCGGCATGTGTGTTGCTCGCCGGTTTGGCCTGCGTGGGCGCCTGCTCGCCCGACGATGGCGGCGATCAGTCAAAATCCTCCGCCAATCCCACCAACGTGTCTCTGACCGCAGCACAGCGAAATAACATCCGACTCTACACCGTGGCAGTGTCCGGTTATCGCAATGCGATCGATACCGCCGGCATGGTGGATTTCGACAACGATCAGGCCACCAGCGTGCTTGCGCCATTCTCGGGCCCCGTGGCGCGCCTGCTCGTATCGCCCGGAGAGTTGGTCAAGAAAGACCAGCCGCTGGCCACCGTCGCTTCGCCGGATTTCGCCGCAGCTGTCAGCGCCTATCGCAAAGCGATCGCAACGGCCGCGACCGCGCGGCGCCTCGCCGATATGGACAAGGATCTCGTTGCTCACAAAGGCGTATCGCAGCGCGAAGCCGATCAGGCACAGAGCGATGCCATCGATGCCGAAGCCGACCGTTCTGCGGCGCTTCAGGCGCTAATCGCTCTAAACATCGACGGCAAGAGTATGGCCGATATCCGTGCAGGGAAGCCTATTTCACGCATCGAAGGCGTTATCCGCGCGCCGATTGCGGGAACGGTGGTGGAAAAGCTGATCACGCCGGGAGAATTGCTGCAGGCAGGCACGACGCCCTGCTTCACCGTTGCCGATCTCTCGCGCGTTTGGGTACTGGCGCAGGTCTTCGGGAGCGACGTCGCGTCCATCGCGGTTGGCGATCCGGTTACGGTGACGACCGGCTTCGCATCGCTCACCGGTCGCGTCGACAACATTGCCGCCGAAGTCGATCCCAACACGCGCTCGGTCACGGTGCGCGTCGTGGTGAACAATCCCTCGGGCCTCCTGAAGAAACAAATGTATGTAGGCGCGCAGATCGCGGCGCGCGACGAAGGCCGCGGCTTGCTCGTGCCGGTTTCGGCCGTGTTGCGCGACGATGAGAATCTTCCCTTCGTCTATGTCGCGCAATCCGATGGAAGCTTCGCACGCCGTCATGTGGATCTGGGCGCCCGGACCGGAGACGACTATGCCGTGAGCACAGGTCTCAGACCGGGCGAACGCATTGTCGCCGATGGCGCAATTTTCCTCCAGTTCATGCAGGAACAATGAGCGATCAACTTCCCGCCGGAGTGCCGCCATCTCGCGCGACCTCCGTGATGAACTGGATTGTCGGCAGTTCGCTCAAGCAGCGCCTCGTTGTTCTCTTCCTCACGCTTGTGCTGGTCGGCGCGGGCGTACGTGCGCTGCTGCGCCTTCCGGTCGATGCTTATCCCGATCTTTCGCCGCCGATCGTCGAAATCATCACCCAATGGCCCGGCCACGCGGCGGAAGAAGTGGAACGGCTGATCACTGTTCCGGTCGAGCGCGGCATGAACGGCATTCCGCGTACAAATGTTTCGCGCTCGATCTCGCTCTACGGATTGTCCGACGTCCTGCTCACCTTCGACGACGGAACAGATAATTATTTTGCCCGCCAGGAAGTCTTCAACCGCCTTCAGGGGCTTTCCCTGCCCGATAGCGTGACGCCATCTGTGTCCCCGATGAGTTCGCCGTCCGGTCTCATCTACCGTTACGTGCTGCAGAGCTCCGACCGCTCTCCGATGGAACTGAAGACCTTCGAGGACTGGGTGGTCGAGCCTCAGTACAAATCGGTTCCGGGCGTGGCCGATGATTCGGGTTTCGGTGGCGGTACCATGCAATATCAGGTGCTGCTGGATCCCGTGAAACTCGCCGGTGCGGGGTTGAACGTTGCGCAGGTCGAAACGGCGCTGGCTGCCAATAATGGCAATGCCGGCGGTGGATTCTACTCGCAGGGCGGACAATTCTATTACGTGCGCGGTGTAGGCCGCCTGACCACGACCGAAGATATCGGCAATGTCGTTCTGGCGGTGCATAACGGCACGCCGGTGCTGGTGAAAGATGTCGGCCGCGTGGAGATCGGCATCGCTCCACGTCTCGGCGAATTCGGATATGAGAAACAGGATGATGCGGTCGAAGGCGTCATTCTTCTGCGGACGGGAGAAAAGACCCAGGATGTGCTCAAGCGCGTCGAGGCAAAGACGAACGAACTGAACGACGGCATCCTTCCCCGCGACGTGAAGGTACATCCCTTTTACGACCGCAGCGATCTGGTCGCGCTGACGACCGACGTGGTGGAGAAAAACCTGCTTCTGGGCATGTTTCTCGTGGTCGTAGTGCTTATCTTTTTTCTCTACGACGTCCGCGCCGGTCTGATAGTCGCGGTGACCATACCGCTGGCGCTTCTTTTCGCTTTCATATTTCTCGATGTGCAGCATGCATCGGCGAACCTGCTTTCGATCGGTGCGGTCGATTTCGGGATATTGGTCGACGGTGCGGTGGTGATGGTGGAAAACATTTTCCGCCAGATCGCGCTACGCAAAGGAACGCGCAGTACCATCACCGAAATCGTGATGCTCGCGGCGGCGGAAGTGGACAGACCGCTCTTCTACGCAGTCGCCGTAATCGTCGTCGGGTTTCTTCCGATCTACGTTCTGTCCGGGCCTTCCGGCACGCTGTTCAAACCGATGGCGGACACGATGGTGTTTGCGCTTGTCGGATCCCTGATCGTCACACTGACGTTGCTGCCGGTGTTGTGCGCCTGGTTCATGCGCGACGGCGTCCGCGAGCGCCGCAATGCCGCGTTCGAAGCCGTCAAATCCTGGTACGCCGCGCGCCTCGATTATTGCCTGGCACATCCCAAAGGAACGACGTTCGCGTCCTGTCTTCTGCTTGCGGCGTCGCTGCTGCTGATACCGTTCATCGGCGGCGAATTCATGCCGCATCTGGACGAAGGCGCGCTGTGGGTGCGCGCGACCATGCCCTACACGATTTCCTTCGATGAATCGGCGAAAATCACACCCAGAATTCGCGACGTTCTGAAGACCTTTCCCGAAGTGACGACGGTCGCCTCGGAACTGGCACGGCCCGACGACGGCACCGACCCGACCGGCTTCTTCAATGTCGAATTCTATGTGGGCCTGACGCCTTACGCGCAATGGCACGGGGCCTATCACACCAAGCCGGAACTGATCCGCGCCATCGACAGCAAACTCCAGGCATTTCCGGGCATCATCTTCAACTACACCCAGCCCGCGGAGGATGCGGTCGACGAAGCGGAGACCGGCCTGAAAAGCGCACTCGCCGTCAAGGTCTTCGGTTCCGATCTCGTGACGCTGCAGAACAAAGGCAAAGAAATAAAAAGGATACTGGAACAGATACGCGGCATACGCGATGTGACGCTTGTGCGCGAACTGGGACAGCCGAGCCTCACCATCGACATCGATCGCGCGAAGATTGCGCGCTACGGATTGAATGTCGCGGACATCAATGCGATCATACAGACGGCCGTTGGCGGCGATGCGCCGACGCAGGTGGTGCAAGGCGAGAAAGAGTTCGATCTGGTTGTTCGTCTCGAGCGCCAATATCGCGACAACGCCGAAGAAATCGGCAACATCCCCGTTCTCACGCCGGGCGGCCAGCAAATTCCGCTCCGGGAGCTGGCGCATCTCCAAGTAACAAACGGCGCTTCATTCATTTATCGCGAAAATAATTCGCGCTACGTCGGAGTCCAATTTTCAGTCGAGGGGCGCGATCTGGCTAACGCGGTGGGCGATGCCATTCACCAGGTCGGCCAGAACGTCATACTACCGCAGGGTTATCGTCTGGATTGGGGCGGCGAATACAGCGAATACACCGCGTCTAGCCATCAGTTGATGATGATCCTGCCTCTGACTTTGTTTCTCATTTTCCTACTGCTGTTCATGCTCTACGGCAATTTCAAATTCCCCCTCGTCACGGTGATCGGCGTGCTCCTGTCGGCGCCCGCTGGCGGTCTCGTGGCGTTGTGGGTTACCGGTACGCCGTTTTCGGCCTCCTCCGGCGTGGGCTTTCTGGCCCTGTTCGGCGTGTCGGTGCTGACGGCCGTTGTTTACATATCTTATGTCAATGAGCTGCGCAGAAATGGAATAACGCTCGCAGACGCCATCCGTCAGGGAGCGATATTGCGGCTGCGCCCGATTATGATGACCGCGCTTGTCGCGGCGTTGGGGCTTTTGCCCGCAGCGCTGGCCACGGGCGTGGGCACGGATACACAAAGGCCGTTTGCCTTGGTGATCGTCAGCGGTTTGTTGTCCCGGCTGCTGATCAGCATCTTTCTGATGCCTAGCCTTTATGCGCTGGTGGCGCGCCCAGACGACAGGCTGGAGGTCTGACATGGCGCCGGAGTTTAAAAATGGGCGCTCGCCTTGACCTGAAGGCGCGATTGCCGTTCAAAACAGCCCCCCGGCTTAACGCCCTTTCGAGAGTAAGCGATGACGATCCTTCCGCGTTCCGATCTCAAGCCCAATACCTATGAATATGAAAATGAGCCGCTGATCACGCCCAACGGGTTTCGCGAATATGACGCGCGCTGGCTCTTCGGCAAGGAGATCAATCTGCCGGGCGTGGAAGCGCTGGGTTTGGGCCTCGGAACCTATTTCCATGAGCGCGGTGCCCAGCCGAAAGTCGCGGTCGGTCATGATTTCCGTTCCTACTCCCTGTCGATCAAACAGGCGCTGGCCATCGGTCTGATCCGCGCGGGTTGCGAGGTGATCGATATCGGCATGGTCACGACGCCGGTCTCATATTTTGCGCAATTCGCGCTCGATACGCCGTGCGTGGCGATGGTGACGGCAAGCCATAATGAGAATGGCTGGACTGGCGTGAAAATGGGCGCCGAACGACCGCTCACTTTCGGACCGGACGAGATGTTGCGGCTGAAAGAGATCGTGTTGGGCGGCAAGAGTATGGTTCGCAGCGGCGGATCTTTATCGCGTGTTCACGACATCCGCGAGCGTTATATCAGCGCAATTACCGAGGGGCATCGTCTGTCGCGGCCCATGCGCGTAGCCGTCGCGTGCGGTAACGGAACCGCAGGCGCATTCGGCCCGGAAGCGCTGCGCCGCATCGGCGCCGAGGTGATCGAAGTCGATTGCGCGCTCGATTACACCTTTCCGAACTACAATCCCAATACTGAAGACATGCAGATGCTGCATGCGATGGCCGATGCGGTACGCGCCAACAATGCGGATATCTGTATTGGCTTCGACGGTGACGGCGACCGTTGCGGCGTGGTTGACGACAAGGGCGAAGAGATTTTCGCCGACAAGGTGGGCGTGTTGTTGGCGCGCGATCTTTCCGCGCAGCATCCGGACGCGAAGTTCGTCGTCGATGTGAAATCGACCGGCCTGTTTGACACCGACCCGGTGCTGAAGGGACGTGGAGTCGTCACCGATTACTGGAAAACCGGCCATTCTTATATCAAGCGCCGCACAGCCGAACTCGGCGCGCTCGCGGGCTTCGAAAAGAGCGGTCATTACTTCTTCAACCCGCCTATCGGCCGCGGCTACGATGACGGTATCGTTGCGGCGATAGCAGTTCTCGAAATGCTCGACCGCGCGGGCGGGAAGAAAATGTCGGAACTGATCGAAAGCCTGCCGCATACCTGGGGCTCGCCCACAATGGCGCCGCATTGTTCCGACGACAGCAAATATGCGGTGGTCGATGCGCTGACGAAGGAATATCAGGATCTGAAAGCGCGTGGCGAGAAATTGCTCGGCCAGAACATCGCCAATATCATCACGGTGAACGGCGTCCGCGTCGTGCTGGATGACGGAACATGGTGCCTGGTGCGGGCTTCGTCGAACAAGCCCTCACTGGTCGTGGTGGTGGAAAGCCCCACATCGGAAGCGAATATGCGCGCGATCTTCAAAGATCTCGATACGCGCCTCGCGCAGCACTCCGAAGTCGGCGAATACGACCAGAAGATCTGATTCACACAGAGCCGCAAAAGTTATTTCACCACCAAGAGCACGAAGAGCACCAAGGATAGTTGCGCGCTTCGCGCGCCAGTTTCCCTTCGTGTACTTTGTGCGCTTCGCGGTTAATCGAACCTCTGTGGCTCCGCGCCTCTGCGTGAGAATAATCCTCAGCCCAGAGCGTCCCAGAGCATCCGGGCGGTGATGACCGCGATCAGGATCGCAAAGACGCCGCGCAGACGCCTGAGATCGACGATATGGGCAAGCGCGGCACCCGCCGGCTCCAGCAAAAGCAGGATCGGCGCGATGAGCGCGAAAGCGATCAGGTTTACATAGCCAAGCGAATCCGGCGGCAGGAGCGTATTGTTACGGCCGGCAAGGACCACGCCGATACTTGCCGGAATGCCAACTGCCAGCCCAAACAGAGACGCCGTTGCGGCCGCACGCGACGGCTCCTGGTGCCGCGCACGCACCAAAGGAAGTGCAACCGTCGTTCCACCCAATCCGGAGATGGTCGCAGCGAAACCGGCAAGGGCGGCAAGAAATAATCCGGCCGTCCCACTTGCCGCGCCCGCCATCCAGCGATCTGCGCGGTCGCCGAGTGCCAATCCGATAACTATGGAAGCGGCAACGAAAGCAAATATCACGGCCAGCGTATGACCGTCCGAAAGCGCCAACAGCGTGCTTCCAAGCGCGACGCCCGCAATCAAAGGCAGGAACTGATTGCGTAATATCAACCAGTCAATCTCATGCTCGGATCCATGCAAACGGGCCAGTGACGCAGGGATGGCGGCGGCAAGCGATGTACCAACCGCCACATGCATGCGCACGCTTTCATCGAAGCCGAG
This sequence comes from Rhizomicrobium sp., assembly GCA_036502865.1. Lineage (GTDB taxonomy): Bacteria > Pseudomonadota > Alphaproteobacteria > Micropepsales > Micropepsaceae > Rhizomicrobium. The sequence goes on along the minus strand of DASXXW010000048.1, from coordinate 15,635 downwards.
GGTCGCCAGGATGTGATACAGCACGGGCACCATGACGATGCCGCCGCCGATTCCGAGGACGCCGGCGACAAGACCGCCGATCACGCTCGCAAGGACGAGACCGAGCGCCAAAACACCAAGATCGCCCGAGGGAAATGCGTGCAACAAATTCACAGCTTCACGCGGCTGCGTGCAGGGATGAAAAAGAATCCTGAACCTGTGGGCCAAGCCGCGCAAGCGCTGCGCGCAGCACATCGATACCCGCGCTCCGTGCCGTACCGTTTTCGGCGAGGTGACGGCGAAACAGGCGCGCTCCCGGCCGGCCGTTGAACAATCCCAGCATATGCCGGGTCATCGCATGGAGCGGCACGCCTTCGGACAGCTTCCGGCCAACATAGTCGAGATATTGCTCCATTATCGTATCGACAGCATTGGGATCACCACCAAACAAACGCACATCGACATCGGCAAGCAGGGATGGCGAGTGATAGGCGGCGCGTCCCATCATCACGCCGTCCACATGCAACAGATGGCGCTCGGTCTCGTCCAGTGTAGCAATCCCCCCATTGATCACGATTGTCAGGTCGGGATTTTCCTGTTTGAGGCGATAGACAAGCTCGTAGTCGAGCGGGGGCACATCCCGGTTTTCGCGCGGCGACAATCCCTTGAGCCATGCCTTGCGTGCATGAACGATGAAAATGGTGACGCCCGATTGCCTGCACGTGCCGACGAAGCTGCGCAGGCTTTCCTCAGGATCCTGCTCGTCCACACCCAGCCGGCACTTGACGGTTACCGGCAGGCGCACGGCGTCGCGCATGGCAGCAAGGCACTCCGCGACCAGTGCGGGTTCGCGCATCAGACAGGCGCCGAAGCGGCCCGATTGCACACGATCGGAAGGGCACCCCACATTCAAATTAATTTCGTCATAGCCGAATTCTTCGGCCACGCGCGCCGCAAGCGCGAGCCGTGAAGGGTCCGCGCCGCCAAGCTGCAGGGCCACGGGATGCTCGAAGGAATCGAACCCGATGAGCCGCCCTCGGGCGCCGCGGATCACCGCCTCCGCCGTCACCATTTCCGTGTAAAGCCGCGCGTGCCGCGACAGCAGACGGTGCAGATACCGGCAGTGCCGGTCCGTCCACTCCATCATGGGCGCTACGCAGAAGCGGTGGTCGTTCATGCCGCTGATGTACAGCGCCCGGGCGCTCCTGACGAGGGCGGGATCTCAGCGCCGGCGCGACCGTGTTCGCGCAGCTTTCTTGGCCGCGGCGGATCGCGAGGCGGCCGTGCGACCGGACGCGCTGCGCTTCGCCTGTTTCGACAACGCCGCATGCGAGACCGTATTTGTCGGCTCGCGCTTCAGAGCTTTCTTCGCGGCCGGCGCGGCGCCCGGGCGCTTCTTGGTTTTGCGCTGCCCCTGCCCGGCTTCATAGGCGTTGCGTGCGTTCTTGCGGGTTTTCGCTTTGGCTTTGCCTTTTCCCGGAGGCGGGAGATCGACACCCGCGCGCCGCGCTTCGGAGAGACCGATCGCGATCGCCTGTTGCGGCGATCTTGCGCCATGCTCGCCATGACGGATCCGCTCAATTTCCTCGTGCACGAATTCGCCGGCCTGCGTGCTCGGCGATTTTCCTGCACGCTTGTCTTTCTTCGCCTTCTCGATTGTTTTCTTGGTCGGCATCGCATGGTCTCCTTCAATCATTATGCACTTCTCGGCAACGTATAAAGCGGCCGATTGATCCTTTGATGTGCGGAACGTGCGCATAGGGTTTGCGTTCTTCCGCACCCTTATGCGATTTGCAGTGCCGGCAACAAGAGATGGAAAGCATGACCGACACACTGGATCCGAAAACGACCGCACTTCTCGTCATGGATTTTCAGACGCTGATCGTCGAAGGCTTTGCCGACGGCAAGGAAGCTTTGCTGGACCGGACGTCACGATTGATCGAGGCGGCACGCAAAGCCGGTGTGATGGTGCTGTACGTCGTTGTCGGGTTTCGTCCCGGCCATCCGGAGATAAGTCCACGCAATGCCGTATTTGGTCCCGTGCGGCAAAGCGGGATGTTTGCGTCGGGTACTCCCGGCACAGAGATTCACCCCGCCGTTTCGCCCCGCGAAAACGAAATCACGGTCACAAAACACCGGGTCGGTGCTTTCCTCGGCACCGATCTCGATATGGTGTTGCGGGCCAATGGAATTGTCTCTCTGCTACTGGCGGGGATCGCAACGAGCGGCGTGGTGCTCTCAACCCTGCGGCACGCAGCGGATGCGGACTACAGGATCATTGTCGTGTCTGATTGCTGTTCGGACCGCGACCCAGAAGTACATCGAATATTGATGGAGAAAATATTTCCGCGGCAGGCAAAGGTGCTTACCGCGGAGGAATTAATTTCGGCATTGTAACATTCCGGCACCGGCACGGCCTGCAAAGTTCACACGCCATGACAGCCGGGAAATGATCAACTTCTCGTCGTTTGCCCCGTCGCCTGCGCGCCCGTGCCGGGCTTGACGAGATCGGGACTGCTTTCGGGCGGGCGCTTGCCGCCCTCGCCAGTTTCAGCGACATCCTCGCGCGGCTGATCGGGATCGAGCATTTTCTTCTTGCCCTGTTTTTCTGTCTCCGTGTGTTTGTGATCGCGCAACATGGGGGTCTCCGTGTGGTCGTCGGAGAGATAACGGTTGAGAACGCCGCTGGTGCCTCAGCGCATGGCTGTCTCAGTTTTCGCGGCGTTTGTCTTGTGCACCCACTTGAGCACATCGTCCCAACGCGCCGGACCTTCAAGATCGCGTAGCAACATATGATAACCATCGGGATAGCGAATGACCGTCGCTTTCGGACCAAGGTCGGAAATGACGGCTTGCGTCGGCGAAGCCGGGATCACCTGATCGTTGCCGCCATAAAGCAGAAGGATCGGCGGTGAAGCAACGAGATGCTGCGGCACCTCGCGTGCCTCGCTCATCAGATTTACCAGCCCATAGACCTGATCGACACGCGCAGAGTGTTGGTAGAGCGGATCGCGCGAAAGTTTACGGAGCAGTGGAAAGTTATTTGTCGCCAGGATGTGCAGCCCCTCGCCCGACACATGCATGCCGGGGAATGTGTGGGCGCCGGCCCATAAAACAATGCGGTAGAGCGCCGGCATGTCGTCGCGCGACCACACGGCCGGTGCAACGAGGATTATACCCTTCACGCGCGGCGGATGTGCGCTTGCAATCGCCGTCATCACGACGGAGCCGCCCATGCTTTCACCCAGTGCGTAGACCGGAACACCAGGAAACTTCACACGCAGTGCATCGACGCAATCATCGAGATCGTTGCGCATGGCATCCGCGCCCGCCCAGATGCCCGGGTCAGGGGCCGCGCCGAAGCCGCGTTGATCATAGGCATAAACGGATATTCCATGCGCAGCCCACCATGGGCCGGGAAGGTCGAAGGCCTGGGAATAATCACTCATTCCATGCAAAGCCACGATCACGGCCTGCGGTTTCTGCGCATCCCAATGGCGGAGCGGCAGGCGCAGGCCATCGCGCGTGATGAAGACATCCGCAGTAACCGAAGGAACGTTGTTAGCAGCCCCTTCCGGCGCCAGTTCCGGCGCGCAGCGGGCAAGCGCAAGAGCGATCAGTGCGACAGCGCCTGTACAACGCGCGCGCGCAAAAAGGGCAGCAATTCGCTTTCGAACCATGGATGTTTCTTCAACCAGCCGGAGTTGCGCCAGGACGGATGCGGCAATGGAACGTATCGGGGCGCATATTCGCGCCAGGCTTTGACGGTTTCGGTGAGATTTTCCTTAACGGTAGATCCCAGATGCCAGCGTTGTGCGTGACGACCGACGAGGAGAAGCAGCGGCATTTCGGGCAGTGTACCAAAAAGTCTTTCGCGCCAAGCTTTTGCGCATTCGGGCCTTGGAGGAAGGTCATGGCCGTTTTTGTCATAACCCGGAAAGCAGAACGACATCGCAGCAATGGCAATGCGGGAGTGATCGTAAAACGTGGCGCGGTCGATACCCATCCAGTCGCGCAATCGGTCGCCGGAACGATCATTGAAGGAGAGGCCTGTCTCATGGACACGCAGGCCGGGCGCCTGGCCCACGATGAAAAGCCGTGCCGTCCGGCTGACCTGCAACACCGGACGTGGTTGATGGGGCAGATGCGGCTCGCAAATCCTGCAGGCGCGGATGTCTTTCAACACTGCGTCGAGGTTATTATTTACGATGTCCAAGTTTTGCGCAGTCTCGCAGTTTGCATGATTGCCATTGTTCAGCTTACCGGAAGAAATCCGATAATGCAGCCCGTGAGGCTGCTCGCCATGGTGCCGGACAGAAGTGCGCGCATCGCAAGCTGTGCGATCTCGTCGCGCCGCTCGGGAACGAGACCCGACACGCCCGCGATCATAATTCCCACCGAACCGAAATTCGCAAAGCCGCACATGGCATAGACCATGATGAGACGTGCGCGCGGGTCCAACGTACCATCAGGCAATGCCGCCAGTTTCAGATAGGCAACGAATTCATTGATCACCGTCTTCTGGCCCATCAATGAACCGGCTGCTGCCGTCTCCGACCAGGGAATTCCATAAAGCCAGACGACAGGGGCAAATATCCAACCGAAGATCCGTTCGAGGCTTATCGCCGCGCCGGCGAATTGCGGCAGCCCGGACAGCAGAATGTCGATCAACGTAACCAGCGCCACGATGACAAGCAGCATGGCGACAATGGCGAGCCAGAGTTTGAGCCCGTCTTCCGTGCCGCGAGCGATGGCATCCATGCTCGAACGATAGCGAAAGCCCGGCGCGACTTCGGCATGAGTAAGTTCTCCGCCGGGAATCATGATGCGCCCGATCATCAATGCGCCGATCACGGATAAAACAGACGCGATGACGATATGGCCGAGCGCACCCGGCAGGGCACGTGCAAGAACGGTGGCGTAAAGCACAAACACCGTGCCCGCGACCGTGGAGAGACCGACCGTAAACAGCATGAACAACTCAGACCGCGACAGCCTGGCGAGATAGGGCCGGATCAGAAGCGGCGCCTCAATCATGCCCAGCACGATGGAAGCCGCTGCGCCGAGCCCGATCGCACCGCCCACGCCCATCGTCCGGCGGAGTACCCAGGCGAAGCCACCGACAAGAATCGGCAGGATTCTCCAATGCCAGAGCAGCGCAGCCAGCGCCGAGATCACGATCACCAGCGGCAATATCTGAAAGGCGAAATTTGTGAGACCGGACGAATTTGCAACCACAAAGGGTGGCGTCGCACCGCCGACGTAACCGAACACGAAGGACGTGCCGGCTTTGGTCGCCGCCGACAGCGCGTCCACAACCACGTTGAGCGAAAGCAGGGCTGTCCGCGCCGCCGGTATCTTCAGGAGCAGCAGCGCCAGCGCGACTTGCAATGCCAGACCGGCGAGTACTATCCGGACCGGGAAAGCCCGGCGGTCCTCCGACACTCCCCAGGCGAGCGCAAGTATCGCGACAATTCCGAGCAGGGATTGAAGGTGGTAGAGCAATAGGGTTCGCCCTCGCGCCGGGAGGCTTCATAGTCCTACTATGATTCGCGCATGACAGAGACGCGCCGACCAGCGGAAATCCGCGCCCTGCAGGGCGCCCGCGCGCTGCCGCCGCTGATCCTGGTTCTCTTCCATTATTGCGAAGGGCATGGCTATCGCGGCGCCTGGTGGTTCGATCTGCCGGTGGCGCGCGGTTATCTCTGGGTGGAATTCTTCTTCGCGTTATCCGGATTTGTGCTGAGCTACGCGTATGGCTCGCGCCTCCGTGAAATGTGGAGCTGGCGCGGCTATGGGCGGTTCCTCGAGGCGCGCCTTTCGCGGCTCTATCCGCTGCACCTTGCGATCCTGCTTCTGATGCTCGGCATGGTGATTAGCTTGCGCTGGCTGGCGGCGCGTGGGGGCTATGTCTCGATTTATGACGAGCCCTGGCATCCGTTCGTAACGTGGCAGACTTTCATCGCCAATCTCTTCCTGGTGCAGGCGTGGAATATATTTCCCTATCTGTCCTGGAACGGAGCGTCCTGGTTCGTTAGCGTCGAGTTTCTTCTCTGCCTGTTGTTTCCTCTTTATCTCATGATGTCCCGCGGTGGTTGGAAAACGGCCATTTTACTTGTCGCCGGCGGTGCCGTTGCACTCGCGCTGCTCGCCCATCCCCATTACGGGCTCGACCTGACATTCCATAACGGCATTTTTCGGGGAATGGCGGCTTTCGCGATGGGAGTGGGTTTCGCGATATTCCAGCGGCTGGCATTTGCGCGCGGCGCCGACCGGCTTCCGGAGTTTGTCTTTACACTTGCCCAACTCGCCGTGATGGCGTGTCTTGTGTACGCGATCTACAACACCGGTTGGTCGCATCGCCCATCCGATATTTACACAGCACTCACAGTCATATCGCTGGTGTTCGTGTTGTCCTTCGACCGCGGATTACTGGCCAAAACATTGCGCATTTGGCCTCTGCTTGTTCTGGGCGAGTGGTCCTACGCCATCTATATCGGACAGACCCCCGTGCTGCAGTTGCTGCGCCACGCACAAATGCATTTATATCCCGCGCCGGGCACGATTGTTCTCGGTCGCAGCTGGGCCTCATGGGCGCCGGTCTGGCACTGGCTCGAACCCGCACTTCTGGTTGTCGTGGTCATCATCTGGGGCGCGTTCCTGTTCACGGTCATCGAACGGCCCGCAAATGCACTGCTTCGCGGCCTTGGCCGCCGCCGTAACGCTACAACCACAAATGTCAGCTTGACCGTTTAGAGCCGCTCCGCCATCACTCCCGGCAATAGTTGTCCTCCTGGGGAGATCGACATGTCCATTCGGTTCGACGACAGGGTGGTAATTGTCACCGGCGCAGGTGGCGGGCTTGGGCGAGCACATGCGCTCGAATTCGCGCGCCGCGGCGCCAAAGTGGTGATCAACGATCTTGGCAGCGCGGTCGATGGAACCGGCGGCTCATCGGAAGCCGCGGAAAAAGTTGTCGCCGAAATCACTGCAGCGGGCGGAACGGCGATCGCCAACGGAGCATCCGTTTCCGATGATGCGGGCGTGGCCCATCTCGTCGCGCAAACGCTCGATGCTTTTGGGCGCATCGACATCCTGATCGCCAATGCCGGCATCCTGCGCGACAAGAGCTTCGGCAAGATGGAACTCGCCGATTTTACGGCGGTGCTGGACGTGCATGTGATGGGCACGGTGAAGCCGGCCAAAGCGGTGTGGCAGCATATGCGCGACAAACAATATGGCCGTATCGTTGTAACAACTTCGTCCACCGGACTTTACGGCAATTTCGGCCAAGCGAATTACGGCGCGGCGAAATCGGCGCTGGTCGGCCTGATGCATACGCTGAAACTCGAAGGTGCGAAGGATAATATCCGCGTCAACGCCATTTGCCCCGTGGCGGGCACGCGCATGACGGCCAACATCATGCCGCCGCAAATGTTGGAAATGCTGAAGCCCGAATATGTGACGCCGGGCGTGGTGTTTCTGGCGAGCGAAGAAGCTCCGACGGGCGTCATCCTAACAGCCGGCGCCGGTGTGTTCTCCGCCGCACAGATGGTCGAGACGGGCGGTCTCAATCTCGGGCATGACGCGAGTGCCGATAGTGTTGCGGCGAACTGGTCGCGCATTTCCGACTTCGCCAATGCCAAACACTACATCAATGGCGGCGAGCAGGTCGCCAAGATATTCGAACGCGCGCAGGAGCCGATAGCCGGCTCGAATTGAGTATCACTTGCCTGTGAATGTCGGCGTGCGTTTCTCGAAGAAGGCATTGACGGCTTCGTTATGATCGGCAGTCAGATGCGCGAGCCCCTGGAATGCCGCCGACATCTCCATCAGCGTATCGAAGCCCACACGTTCGCCGTCGCGCATCAGGCGCTTGGTGAGGCGCAGAACGTCGGGCGGCTGACGGCAGATCCTTTCGGCGAGCGCATTGGCTTCTTTCATGAGATCGGCAGCCGGCACTACTTTTGAAACAAGCCCCCAATCCAGCGCCGTCGCCGCATTGATCGTGTCGCCGGTGAAAAACAACTCTGCTGCCCGCGCGTGACCGATCAAACGAGGCAATATCCAGGCTCCGCCATCGCCCGGCACGAGACCCATTTTCAGAAAGCTCGCGCCGAAGATGGCGCTATCCGCGGCGATGCGCAGATCGGCGAGGCACGCCACGTCGTTACCGAGACCGATGGCGGGCCCGTTGACGGCCGCGATCAACGGCACCTCGATGTTCCACAACGCACGCACCATGCGATGAATGCCGCCGCGATAGCCCTCGCGGATATTCACGCCACCGCCCGCGAACAGGCCGGTATGCTCGCGCATCGCCTTGAGGTTGCCGCCGGCCGAAAACGCTTTTCCCGCGCCGGTCAGGATCGCGCAGCGTATCTCGCGATCGCCATTAATGCGCGCCGCGGCATCCGCGAACAGCTCGCCATCGCCGACCTCGCCGAGCGGGTTGCGCGACTCGGGCCGGTTGATCGTCAGCGTGACGATCATGCCGGATTTTTCGAAGAGCAAATCGCTCATGTTTCTTGTGTCCTCAAAAAGGATTTCCACACAGAGGCGCGGAGCCGCAGAGTTTTGTTACCACAAAGAACACAAAGCGGCACGAAGTAAAAAAGGCGCGCCGCGCGCCCAATTGTCTTGGTGTTCCCGGTGGCTGCAATTCTAACTTTGCGGCTCTTGGCCTCCGTGTGAATCCATCTTCTTGCTGAGCGCGATGTAGCGTTGCAGGTGGTGATCGACATTGCCGTAGAGCGCATCGAGCATGGTGACGCGCTTGAAGTAATGGCCGAGCGCAAGCTCGTCGGTCATGCCGATGCCGCCATGGATCTGCACCGCATTCTGCCCCACGAATCGCCCGGCTTTCCCGATCTGCACTTTGGTAGCCGAAACAGCCCGGCTGCGTTCGACAGGATTTCCATCGAGTTTCAGCGTCGCCATCAAGGTCATCGACGCGGCTTCTTCAAGCTGCATGAACATGTCGACCATGCGGTGCTGCAATACCTGGAACGAACCTATGGCCGCGCCGAATTGTTTGCGCGTTTTGGCATATTCGATGGTGGCTTCATGCATCACGCGCATGGCGCCGAGCGCTTCCGCGCAATGCGCGGCGATTGCTCTGTCGACAATCTGATTGATGGGCTGCAATCCATGATCTTCCTCGCCGACCAGCGCATCGGCAGGGATCGTCACATTTTCGAAGGTGATTTCCGAAGCCCGCAAGCCGTCTGCTGTGGGATAATCGCGGGTGGAAATCCCTTTCGCGCGTTTATCGACGATGAGGACGCTCACACCGTTTTCGTCGCGGCGTCCGCCGCTGCTGCGCGCGGTGACAATGAGATGATCTGCGAAAGGCGCGCCGAGCACGACTGCTTTCTGGCCGTTCAACAGATAATCGGAACCTCGCCGCTTCGCAGTCGTCGTGAGATCGGCCAGGTTGAAACGGCCATTCGGTTCCGCAAAGGCAAAAGCAAACATTGCTTCACCCGAGGCGATTTTCGGCAGCCATTCCCGTTTCTGTGCCTCGCTTCCGCCGAGGTGTAGCAATCCGCCGGCGATGACAACTGTCGGCACGTAAGACTCGACAACCAGCGCGCGTCCGAAGGCCTCCATGATGATCATCGTCTCGACTGCGCTGCCGCCAAGCCCGCCATAAGCCTCCGGCAATGCCGCTCCGAGAAGGCCCATTTCGGCGAATTGCCTCCAGCACTCCGGGCGCCGTCCCGCCTCGCTGCGCGAGACCTGCCGGAATGCGTCATAGTCGTAATGATCCGCGAGGAATCGGGTGACCGAGTTTCGCAGCAATTCCTGTTCTTCGCTGTATGAGAAGTCCATCAGAATCCTAAAAAGGAGCGCACACAGAGACGCGGAGCCACAGAGTAAATTTAACACCAAGGACACAAAGAGCACGAAGAAGAAAACTATAGCGCGCTTCGAGCGCGATTACCTTGGTGTACTTCGTGTCCTTAGTAGTTATTCCTTCGTCTCTGCGGCTCCGTGCCTCTGTGTGAGAATTCTTAGTCTAAAGCCCCAGCACCGCCTTGGCGATGATGTTGCGCTGGATTTCATTCGAGCCGCCATAGATCGAGACTTTGCGCATATTGAAATAATGGCCGGACGCGGCAAGCGCATGCGCCGGCTCGATCGGAGTTTCATTATCGCAAAAGGCCTGCGCGTCTGGATAGGCGTAATAGCCGACAGCTTCGAGCGCCAATTCGGTGATGCGTTGCTGAATCTCCGTGCCGCGTATCTTGAGCAGCGAACTTTCAGGGCCCGGGGGACGTCCGCGCGCTTCATCGGCCAGCATGCGCAATTCGGTGTATTCGAGCGCGGTGAGCGAAATTTCAAGTTCGGCAACCTTGCGCGCGAATACATCGGTTTCGATCAACGGCGTTCCATCCACCTGCTGCGCGGCAGCAATCGCGCGCAGTTTCTCGACGGCCTTTTTCGAACGCGCGACTTCGGCAATGCTGTAGCGCTCATTCACCAGCAGGAATTTGGCGTAGGTCCAGCCTTTGTTTTCTTCGCCGATGCGGTTCTCGACCGGCACGCGCACATCGTCGAAGAAAACCTCATTCACCTCATGCGCGCCATCGAGCACGATAATGGGTTTCACGGTGATGCCGGGCGATTTCATGTCGATGAGCAGGAAGCTGATACCCTCCTGCGGTTTGACATGCGCGTCGGTACGCACCAGACAGAAAATCCAATCGGCATATTGCGCCAGCGTCGTCCAGGTCTTCTGACCGCTGACAATGTAATGATCGCCGTCGCGCACCGCGCGCGTGCGAAGGCTGGCGAGATCGGATCCCGCGCCCGGCTCCGAATAGCCCTGGCACCACCAATCCTCGCCGGACAATATCCGCGGAAGGAATTTGGTCTTCTGCGCCGCGTTTCCAAATGTGTAAATAACCGGACCGACCATGGCGAGACCGAATGGAAGCAGCGGCGGCGCATCTGCACGCGCGCATTCATCGTTGAAAATATACCGCTGCGTCAGGCTCCAGCCCGTACCGCCAAGCTCTTTGGGCCAGCCCGGCGCGATCCAGCCCCGGGCGTAAAGTTCGCGATGCCAGGCGAGATAATCATCTTTGGTGAGCGTAAGCCCGCGTGCAACATGATCCCTAACGCGGGCGGGCAGATGTTCCGCAACGAAGCTCCGCACCTCCGCCCGAAAAGCTTGGTCTTCCGGAGAAAATGCAAGGTCCATCGTGCGTTTACGCCGGCTCCTCCCGGTCGCACTGGGAGGAGCACGGTCGAAATCTTATCAGCGTGGTTGCGGCACGATGCGCAGATAGGGACGCGGCGCTTTCCAGCCGTCGGGATAGACTTTCTTTGCTTCCTCGTCGGACACCGACCCCGCAATGATCACGTCTTCGCCCGGCTTCCAGTTCGCGGGCGTCGCGACCTTGTGTTTGGCTGTGAGCTGCAACGAGTCGATGACGCGCAGTACCTCGTCGAAATTGCGTCCCGTCGTCATGGGATAGACGAGGATCAGTTTCAGCTTCTTGTCGGGCCCGACAACAAACACATTGCGCACCGTGAGATTGTCTGCAGCCGTGCGCTTCGAAGGATCGCCGCTCGTCGCTGCCGGCAGCATGTCGTAGAGTTTCGACACGTTGAAATCCGCATCGCCAATCAGCGGATAGTTCGGCGCCGTACCCTGGGTTTCGCGGATGTCATCCGCCCAGCGCGAATGATCGCCCACCGGATCGACGGAGAGCCCGATGATCTTGACATTGCGCTTGTCGAATTCCGGCTTGATGCGCGCCATGTAGCCGAGCTCGGTGGTGCACACCGGCGTGAAATCTTTGGGATGGGAAAACAGCACGCCCCAGCTGTCGCCGAGCCATTCGTGGAAATGGATCGTACCTTCCGTGGTCTGGGCTTCGAAATCGGGGGCGGTATCACCGATCTTCAGGGTCATTGGCGTCTCCATGGCGTTGCGGCGCGTATCTATAGCGATCCGGCTGGAACTTTTCAAATGTCTAGCAGAAAAGTCGTGATTACTGCTGATCCTGCCGCGCGCGTGCCCCGATCGCCACATGGTGGCGGATCACTTCTTCTACGATGAAATCGAGGAATTTTTCGGCGAAATCCGGATCGAGCCTGGCGTCCTGGGCAAGTGCCCGCAGCCGTGCGATTTGCTGCGCTTCCCGCGCCGGATCGGCCGGGGGAAATCCGCGCTCAGCTTTCAGCTCGCCCACGGCTTTGGTGCATTTGAAGCGCTCGGCAAGAATATGGATCAGCGCCGCATCGATATTGTCGATGCTGTCGCGCAGCCGCTGAAGTTCGGGATCGCTCTGGATCGTTTTCTCGCTCAACGCCTGCCCCGCCTGTTCGCAAACTGCGCAACATTGTATGGAGACATTGGCACAGAACAGGGATTTTCGTGAGTCAGCAACGCCTCATCATCGGCATCACCGGCGCCTCGGGCATCGTCATCGGCGTGCGCCTGCTCGAACTGCTGCGGAGCAGCGATATCGAAACCCATCTCGTCATCAGCAAGGCCGCCGAGATGGCGCTCACCTACGAGACCGACCTGCAGCCGAAGGATGTGCGGGCACTCGCACGTATCAATCATGCGGTGGGCGCGCTCGGCGCATCCATCTCGTCCGGCTCGTTCCCGACCATGGGCATGGTGATCGTGCCCTGCTCGATCCGCACCATGAGCGAGATCGCAACCGGCGTGACGACCACGCTTTTGTCGCGCGCCGCCGATGTGGTGCTCAAGGAGCGCCGGCGGCTGGTGCTCGCGATCCGCGAAACGCCTTTGCATCTGGGGCATCTCAGGACCATGACGTCGCTCGCCGAAATGGGCGCGGTGATCGCGCCTATCGCGCCCGCGTTTTATCCGAAGCCGGAAAGCGTGGACGACATCGTCAACCACGCCGCCGGTCGCCTGCTCGATCTGTTTGGTATCGAAACGGACGCCGTGCAGCGCTGGGAAGGACCGGACCAAAACCTAAAACAGTGAATTTATCAGCGATTACCAGCGATAAGTAACAAAGCCATCAGTCAGACTCTTGAAAGCCGAGTTTCCAGCCGAAGTTTCGGCGAGAATAAAAACTGCCTCGGCCATAAATTCTGTTAGTCTCTCCCCGGGCTGAGGTGATCGCATGCACATTCATTTGCCGAAACCTGCGCATGGCTGGCGCGCCGTTCTGGGCGAGATCGGCATCATCGTGCTCGGCATATTGATCGCGCTCACCCTCGAGCAGCTGATCGAATCGGTTCACGAAAGCCGGATCGCGGGCGAGGCGCGGGAATCGGTGAAGGCCGAGGTGCGCGAAAATCTCTTCTGGATCGAGGAGCGCCAGCGGCGCGAGCCCTGCATCCGCCGCCGGCTCGCCGAGCTCGGCGATCTGCTCCAGCGCGCGCGGGCCGGCGCACCCACCCCGCTCGTGCATTACATCGGCACCGTGCCGCACGCCAAGATCACCAATCTGCGCTGGCAGGCCAATGCCGCGGCCGGCCGCGCGAGCCTGTTCCCGGGCGACGAGCAGCGCCTGCTCGGCAATATGTATTTCAGCACCGAACAGTTCCGCGCCGCGCAGGACCAGGAGGAAATCATCTGGTCGCAGATGCGGTTCATCCAGGGCCCGCAGCAGCTTTCGCCGCTCGATATCCACGACCTCGCGATATTCCTCGCCGAGGCGCGCTACCGCAACTGGATCGTGCTGTTGACCATTCACCGCTCGCACCAATGGGCCGCGCGCATGCACCTCGCCGCCGCCAACCCCGCCGGCATCGAAGGCCCGTCGTCACGCCCGCAAATCTGCGAGAAGCTGACGGCGCCGCTTGTCGCCTCCGACAACATCTCCGGCCCCGACGCCTTTGCCGAGCCCGGCGACGTGCCGTGAACGGCGGGCTGGTACGCGTCACAGATTGCGAACAGTCAAACTCCCGGCAGGAAAATCATCCCATGTCCAGCCGCGATAAAGACGGCCGGCCGCCTTCTTGTTCCTGCCGCCCCATTGTTTGAAAAAGAATGCCGTGCCGGAGCGTCGGCATTGCGCGCGGATATCTTCCACCCAATTTTCCGCGATCAACTCACAAGAGCCGCAGCGAGATCAGCGCCCGAGTGGACGACGCAGGCGCGTTCGTCCGCGTCCATCACGGCAGGCAGTTCGTCCAGCGTGTCGCGATTGGCCACGCAATACATCGGGCTCCCTCGTACGCCCGCTACGACGCAGAAGCTGCGCGTTTGCCGGAGTACGCTGTAGAGAGCATCCCAGAACCCGGGAAACCAGTCCTTGTCGGGTGGGCGATTTACGGAGAATCCGTCAATGACCTCGCCAAGCCTCAGAGACATGAGCACCGAGGTAGGCTCGCCATCCAGATACAGATAGAACTCACCGTCTCCCATGTCCGGCGCAAAGGGCGCGAACGCCTGCTCGACGATCTTCGAGGGGAATTGGTTGTCATCACCTGGCAACGCGAAGACAAAAAGATCAAGGCTCATGCGTGCCCCCCTGCATAATGACAGTTGCCGGAAATTCCTGCTGGGCGAGGCAGAGGATCAGCAAATGTATCATTGGTGGGATACCGGTCGCATCAGTCAGCCTCTCAAGAAAGACCCGAAGACGTCCAGCATGAAGGTCGATGACGCGACAGCATCGCAGTTGCTTCGGGACTGTTGCGGAGCTCATCTGGATACCCTTTTTGTTGACGCGGCCGACGACGCGATTTCGACCAGCCCTCAAGGGGCGAGTGGTAGTTAACCCGCCGCCCCGTCCGTGTGGAGATCATCCAGTGCTGGTTTCCGGGTTGATGTGTGTCTCGCACTACCGCCCCGGCGTCGGGCTGAAAGCCCATAGCCCAACCCGCCGGAGCGAATTTCATGCAGGCGCGCCCCTTCCGGATGACGATTTGACAGGGTTTTGACGCAGCCTTGACGCTCGGCGGACGCGAAGTGTGCGATCAATATCCGTCATTCGTCGGGAGAATCAGATGTTCAGGGCTGTTGGAAAAGTCAGCGCCGCCGTTTCCCTGGCGGCGCTCGCGGTCGCGATCGGTGGGGCGCCCTGCGTGGGTCAGTCATCCGCGGGCCAGCCGGGCGCGGCGCAACCGAAGAAGAGCGCTTTCAACGTGATCTACAATTTCGCGGGCAGCGATGGCGGCTCGCCCTTTGCCAGCCTCGTGCAGGATGCGGCCGGCAATTCCTTCGGGACGACGATTGCGGGCGGCGCCGGCACGGGCGGCACGGTGTTCAAGCTGGCGCCCAACGGGAGCGAGACCGTGCTCTATGCCTTCACCGACGGCACCGATGGCGGCATCCCCTATTCCCGCCTCGTCCAG
Source organism: Rhizomicrobium sp. (assembly GCA_036502865.1). Classification (GTDB taxonomy): domain Bacteria; phylum Pseudomonadota; class Alphaproteobacteria; order Micropepsales; family Micropepsaceae; genus Rhizomicrobium. The sequence goes on along the minus strand of DASXXW010000048.1, from coordinate 356 downwards.
GACCAGGCGGGCAATCTTTATGGTACGACCTTTTCCGGAGGTTTCCACACCTGCAATTGCGGCGTGGTCTTCGAGATCTCCCCATCGGGGCAGGAAACCGTGTTGCACACCTTTCTCGGCGGCACCGACGGCGCGACGCCCTATAGCGGCCTCACCTTTGACAAGAAGGGGAATCTGTATGGCACCACGAATGCGGGCGGCGGCGCCTGCAATTGCGGTACGGTGTACAAAATCGCGCCCGACGGCACCGAGACGATCCTGCATGATTTTGCCGGCGGCAGCGACGGCGCCTTTCCGTTCTACAATTCGCAAGTGACGGTGGACAGGCGCGGCAATCTCTATGGCGTCACCTATCA
>DASXXW010000047.1:0-1565 GCA_036502865.1 Rhizomicrobium sp. | reverse complement strand
GTCCTGCACGAAAGCGGCGTCGATCCCGACCGCGGCGAAATCGCGCGCGTTCCACACCTCGGAGAAAAACCCCCGCGCGTCGCCGATGCGGTGCGGCATCACGACTTTGATTTCCGGGAGCGCCGTATCTAAGATTTGCATCGAAATACCGTGTTCATGCTGGTGAAGCAAATCCGCCGAACTATTTCCACAAATCATGCACGCCAACAAACAATTCGTCGACGCGGACCTTTCCGAGCGAGGAGTGCGGGTCATTGGCGTAGTTGTCGGGCAGGTGGAATATCCGTGCGAATTCCGGCAGCTTTCCGGTCCGACGGCTCACCGGTACGAGATAGCGGGTCTGAAAAGGCGGCGGGACATTCTCCAGACACAATCCCAGCGCCGCCCGTTCGCGCACCCCCCCCAACCGGCAGACCGCCTGGTTCGCCTCGCGGTCGAATGCACCAGTTGGCATCGTACATCCCCACGGCTTTTCATCATCGGCTGCTGATCAGCGAGGCTCTCCGAGAGTCCGGCTCGTTCGATCAGCACCGCAGTTCGTCGCCAATCACCTGCGGCATCCAGTTCTTTTCCCAGCGCACCGGCATGCCCGAGGCCAACACGCGCCAGTCGGTTAAGATGCTGTCGCCGTTCGGCGTAAATGCGATCCGTCCGAGCACCATTTCGGCGCGCCCGTCTAAATTGAGCTGGGCGGACCGAGGAGATGCACCAGAAATCGCCACGCCAGACGATAGGTCGCGGATCTTCGAAGCCCACGGAATCAGTATGCTGAGCTGGAGGCAGGTCCTCCGGCGGAAGTACTTCAACTGAAGAGGTGACTTGCAGATTCTCATCAAGTCGCACCCGCAAAGTGCGCTGCCTGAATGATGCATCTCCGTGGCGATCGAAAAAACCGCTCTCCAACAGGTCGTAGTTCACGGCACGAATGAGGGCGACAAATCCGTCGCCGTCTCGCGCTATCCAGACGTTTCCCGGCTTGAATCCGTCTGGCACATCTATTGCGACCGGAAAAAATTGAATCGACGGCATGATCGACCGCGCCGGCTCAGCGTACCAATGGTAATTGAGACGTGCCAAGCCGCGAACGCGATCCGGCATATCCCTGCTCAACGAAAGCCAGTTACAGATCGCCCGGCCTCGCTCTTTCTCCTCCGGATCCTTGGAAAAAGAGACAGCGATGGTAAACACTTCTTTCAGGCCGGCTTGGTAGACGGCTAGCTCAACGCCAAGATGCTCTCCTTCGGGGCGTGGCAGCCATAGTCCGGCATCGGCGTAAATGACGGCGATGTCGCCTCGGGATTTTCTGAAATAATAATGGGCGAGGTCATGTAGTGGCTCGCCTCGGTGTGGTCGTAACCGAAACGCGTCCAATGCCGTTCTCACGAATTCCTTTTCGTCGCCGGCCGTCGGGGTCTTCGCGGTGTGCCAGCTCCATCAGCGGCAGGTATTGCCGGCGCGTTTCCTTGCCGTGATCCTGCACTTCGTAGACGACGATGTCGGCGCAGTTGCGCGTCACTTCCTCGCCGGTGTAGCACAATGCCTCGTGCACCGGCCGCTTGAAGCGG
>DASXXW010000046.1:0-9001 GCA_036502865.1 Rhizomicrobium sp. | reverse complement strand
CCTTGCCCGCTACAGGCATGTCAATGTTCATCACGCGCTCCCAGCCCTTCAGGCTCATGGCTGCTCCACTATGGAGGCGAGAATGGCCTGTAATGCCCACCATGGAGCGGGTACGGGTCCTATAGCAGCGACATAGGCCCATACCCGTCCTTCTGTCCTTCTGTCCTTCTGTCCTCCTGCGTCGCCGGCACGTTGAACACGAGCGCTGTTAGTGGATCGTGCAGGTCTTTCCCGCTTCAGTTAGTCCTTCCTCGGATCCTGTCAGCCCCGCCGCCGTGCGCGCGCTACGTGCGCACTCTATGAGTGTTCAGGAAGACGTCGTAGCGGCAACCCCAAGGCGGCGATCAGCCCGCACTTTGCCCAACACAATTTCAGGCGACTGCATAAGAGCCCGCGCGTGGCGCCCGCCATGGCGGCGGGGGTGTCGGATATACGTCGCAGCGGGCCAGTGCTCCCGAAGCGTGCTGCCTCGCATGACAAGGCTAGTCTCCATTCTTGTTCGTTTCGATTGCCGCTCGTAGCCGTTTGGCGATCAAGTGAAAGTCTAGCGGCTTCGGCATGATGTCCTGCTTTTCGCAAAGCTGCTCTGCTATATCAGCCTTCTGTGCATCTCCTGAGACGAGAAGCACCGGCAGGCTAGGCCGGTTTTGTCGAATCCATTGGGCAAGGCCAAAGCCGTTGATTTCACCGGGCATCCGCACGTCGGTCAGCACAACGTCAATCGGCGTTTCCAGTGTTTCGAGCGCGGCGATTGCACGCTCAGCGTCCGTTGCCTCAAGCGTCTTGAAGCCGCACTCCTGAAGGAAATCAGACAGCGCAAGCCGGATCAGAAATTCATCGTCCACCAACAAAACGGTTGGCCTGCGCTCAGCCAGATCGGGGAGCGCAACTTCAGCCACGCTGGCCATCGAGCCTCCCGAATGCTCTTGGTATCAGCCCCAGTGCCGAGTCGACGCTATAGGCAGGGTCGCAGGAAACAACCCCGGGATGGTTAATTCGGTCGAACGGCGAGAGTCGCGCTGTCCACTAAGCATCGGTGGTTGATCAGGATTTTTGGGGGGCGGCGGAGCGGTGCGTCCCCGGAGCGCGAGGCGGCTGCGTCCCGACGGGCGCGAACGATGCCAAGCTGCTACCGGAATTGCTACCGAACGACGCGGTATAGAAGAGGATATGAACGGACCAAGAACGATGACGCCGCCCAAAAACTCGGACAAACAGTGACGTTTGCGGACTAGAACGGACACCGCGGTACGGCCCGAATAGAAATCAAAATCCGGTGCCTTACCACTTGGCTACGCCCCAATGGCGGCGGTCCGCCGGGGCGCGGACCATACTCAGTCGCATCCCGGCTTTCAACGAAGGCGGAAGGCGGCCTTGTGCCCCGCGCGGCTTTCGTGTGTAGCTCCGCCCACGCAAAATCCGAGGGGCTGAAATGGCTGACGAACTGGTTTTTTACACCAATCCGATGTCGCGCGGGCGGATCGTGCGCTGGATGCTCGAAGAAGTGGCCCAGCCCTACCGCACCGAGATCGTCACCTATGCCGATTCGATGAAGTCGCCCGAATATCTGGCGATCAATCCCATGGGCAAGGTGCCGGCGCTCAAGCATGGCGACACGGTGGTCACGGAATCGGCGGCGATCTGCGCCTATCTCGCCGACGCGTTTCCCCAGGCCGGCCTCGCGCCCCCCTCCGACAGCCATTTGCGCGGACCCTATTATCGCTGGTTTTTCTTCGCGGCGGGCCCGCTCGAAGCCGCCGTCACCAACCGGTTCCTCGGCTTCGTCACGCCGGCGGAGCGCAAGGGCATGGCGGGATATGGCTCCTATGAGGAAGTGCTGAATGTGCTGGAAGCCGCTTTGTCCAAATCGCCCTATCTCGTAGGTGACAGCTTCACGGCCGCCGATCTCTATGTCGGCTCGCATTTCGGCTTCGGCATGCAATTCGGCACCATCGAAAAGCGCCCAGCCTTCGAGAACTATGTGACGCGGATCAGCAGCCGGCCCGCCGCTGTGCGCGCGCGCGAGATCGACGACGCGCTCATGCCGAAAAAGGAATAGCCGGCGCGCGCATGGAGGCGCGGAACGAGGCCGCACGGCGCGCTCTGGTTTCCTGGAGCGGCGGAAAAGACAGTTGTCTCGCGCTGCATGAGGTGCTGCGCAGCGGCGAATTCAGTGTCGACGCGCTGCTGACCACCGTCACGCGCGATTACGATCGCATCAGCATGCATGGCGTGCGGCGCGTGCTCCTTCAACGTCAGGCGGCGAGTCTCGGCATCGCGCTCGAGGAGGTCTTCATTTCCAAAGGCGCGGAAAATGCCGAATATGAAGCGCGGATGGGCGAGACACTCGACCTGGCGCGGGAGCGCGGTGTCGAAGCCGTCATTTTCGGCGATCTTTTCCTGGCCGATATCCGTGCCTGGCGCGAGAAGCTTCTGGCACGGCATGGGTTGGCGGGGATTTACCCGCTCTGGGGCCGCGATACCCGCGCCGTGATGCAGGATTTCCTGAGCCGGGGCTTCAAGACCGCGACGGTCTGCGTGGATCCGGCGAAGCTTGATCCGGCTTTCGTCGGGCGAATTATCGACGAGGCGTTTCTGGCCGAATTGCCAGCCTCAGTCGATCCTTGCGGAGAGAACGGAGAATTTCATAGCTTCGTCTTCGACGGACCGATATTCCGCGAACCGGTGCGATTCTCCTTCGGCGATATCGTTTGCCGGGATAGTTTTTGGTTTTGCGATCTGGTGCCGGATGAGTGAACTGGAGGACGAGTTGATGGTAAAGGCGCGGCCCATGCTGGTGGTGGCCATGATTTTGATGGCGGCTGCCTCGCGGCTCATTCCACATCCGCCCAATCTGACGGCGGTGACGGCGATGGCATTATTTGGCGGTGCGATGCTCAACGACCGTCGGCTCGCTTTTGTCGTTCCGCTCGCCGCGCTGTTCCTCAGCGATCTCGTCCTCGGCTTTCACAGCCAGATGTTTGTCGTCTATGGCAGCTTTCTGGTGATTGTCTGCATCGGTCTCTGGCTCCAGCAGCATCGCAGAGCGGCCCCCATCGCAGGCGCCGCCCTGGTCAGTTCGATCCTGTTCTTCCTGACAACAAATTTCGGTGTCTGGGCGCTTGATCGCATGTATCCGCTGACATTCGCGGGATTGATCGCCTGCTACACGGCCGCCCTGCCCTTTTTCCGGAATGCGCTCGCGGGTGATTTGTTTTACACGCTGCTTCTCTTCGGAGGCTTTGCGCTTCTGGAATGGCAGTTTCCAAGGCTGCGCTACGAACTGGCCGCGCTTCCGGCTTGAGCCCAACTCACGCGTGAATGAAAAGCGGGATCGCGTTCGCGTTTTTTCCCGTGGGAAAGGCAACGACGCGTTCGCCGACGCGCTGGAAAGTAATATCGGTTGTGTGTTCGCCGACGCGTATATGGCGCAGCTCGACCTCATCGATTCCCTTGGGCAGCATCGGGCGATCGACATGGATCTCGTGCCGCTGTCCGTCGACGCGCAGACCGAGACACGCCTGAAGCATCATGAAGGGTGCGCCTGCCGCCCAGGCCTGCGGAAGACACGCAACCGGATAGGCAATGGGCGGCGCGCCTTGCGAGCGCGGAAAACCACAAAACAATTCCGGCAGACGCATTTCGAAACTGTTCGCGGCTTCAAATAATCCCGCCATCAGACGAACGACGGAATCCCTGTGCCCGTAGCGGCCCATTCCGGCGGCGCACAGCGCCATGTCGTGCGGCCAGACGGATCCATTGTGATAGGACATCGGATTATAACGCGCCTCGCCGACAGCAAGCGTCCGGATGCCCCAACCGGAATTGAGCGGCGGCGACAGTAATTGGTCGCCGACCAAAGTCGCGCGGCGACGCGCCGGGAGCCCGGTGAAAAGAAGATGCCCGGGGTTGGAGGCGCGCACGCGGCACGGCCTGCCACTACCGTCACGCGCGAGCGCGTAATAACCGAGATCATCCATCCAGAAATGTTTTTCGACGGCATTGCGCAAGGCTTCGGCGCGTTTGCGCCAGCGCGTCGCGGCCTCGGGATCGCGCCGTTTCTCGGCCAGAGCCGCCATCGCGCGAAACGCTGCAAAAGCATAGCCCTGCACTTCCACAACGGCGATCGGCCCTTCCGCCAATGTTCCATCGGCGTGCGAGATGGAATCGTTGCTGTCTTTCCAGCCCTGATTCACAAGGCCTTTCGCGTTGGCGCGATAACAGACAAATCCATCTGCGTCTTTGGCCTGCTCGTTTTCGATCCAGGACGTCGCTGCGACCAATGCGGGCCAGAGTTCATCGATCAAATCGAGATCGGCGGTACGTTCGGCATAGGCGCCCGCCAGCATGACAAATAACGGTGTCGTATCCACGCCGCCATAATATTGGCCGAAGGGAACTTCCTTCAGCGCCGTCATCTCGCCCTTGCGGGCCTCATGCATGATCTTTCCCGGCGCCGAGTCCCGGAATTCCGAATATTCATGCGCCTGGGTTTTCGCGAGAAATGTCAGCACGCCGCGTGCGAGCGCGGGATCCAGCCACAATATCTGCAGCGACGTAATGATGGCATCGCGCCCGAACGGCGTGGAGAACCACGGAATTCCTGCATAGGGAAAGGGCCCGGTCGGAAGCTGCGTCGTCAGGAGCGCCAGATCGGCGCGCGAACGCTCGAGCCATTCGTCGAACAATCTGCCCGGCGCGCGCAACGCAGCACCGGCCCGGCGCGCTTTGCGCATGGCCCAGCGTGCCTTCGCCGCCGCGGAGCGAAAGCATTCCCTGCTCGGCGGCTCGCCCAGATCCGGCCCGATCGAGACATGAATTTCGAAACGCGCGCCGGGATCGAGTGTGATGCGGAAATCGGCCCTGTTAGCTGTGAACCGCAGCGGCGCCGGAGCAAAGGAAATACCTGTCGAGCGCGCAACGCCATCGAGCCCTTCATAGCTTAGAAGCACGCCGCCTTTGTGGAATTCCGGCGGCAGCAATCGCCCATGTGCCGCGCGCCGTGTGCCGCGCACTTCGAACATGTCATGGAAATCAGCAGCAAAAACAAACGCGAGGGCAAGCTCCCGCCCGAGCTCGCTGAAATTGGTCAGGACGATGCGCTCATGAACATTTTGCTCCCAGAGCAGACGCGAGCGCTCGACATGAATGACGCCTTCCGGCGTGGACTGCCCGCCGATCGGAGCCAGCGGATGATTGGTGAGATTGGCCGTGAAGAACACATTGTCGTGGCTGACCGAGCCACCGAGAAGCGATGGACGAATATTGCCGAGCAGGAATTCGAAACGCGAGAGCACGCGCGTGTCGTTGCGGAACAGACCGTCGGACTCGCTGCTGATATCGCCGAACGTATCGGCGACCAGAAACATGTCGTCCTGCTTGAGGACGAACTGCCTTCGCGTTGTGACAGGAGAACTCGGTGCCGCAGGCTCGGGATCCGGCATCAACGCAACATTTGCGGGCGCCGACATGACTCAGACCGCGTCTTGCAACTCGTCGTCCCCAACACATCTGCCGGCAAGCCGGGCATAAACATCGAGATAGCGTTTGGCCATGGAATGCGCCGAGAAACGGCGCTCGCAGACATGGCGCACGCGCAAACGGTTCAGTGATTTCAGCCGCCCGATCGCATCAAGCGCGTCGGCTTCCGAATTCACCACGAACCCCGTCACGCCGTCTTCCACGATTTCCGGTACCGAGCCACAATTCCACGCAATCACAGGCGTGCCGCAGGCCATCGCCTCGATCATCACAATTCCAAACGGCTCCGGCCAGTTGATCGGAAAAAGCAGCGCCAGTGCATTGCCGAGAAATTCGGATTTCGATGCTTCGTCGATCTCGCCGATGAATTCGACCAGCGGATCCTGTAACAGCGGCTCTATCTGTTCGTGATAATAAACGGAATCCGCGGCATCCACTTTCGCCGCGATCTTCAGGGGAATGCCCGCCTGGCGCGCAAGCGCAATGGCGCGTTCGGGACCTTTCTCCGGCGAAATGCGCCCGAGGAAAGCGAGATAGCGGCCGCCCGGCGCCGGCGAGAAACGAAAATTCTGCATCGGAATGCCATGCTGAACCGTCGCCGTCCAATTCGCATCCGGCAAGGGCCGGCGCTGATTGTTGGAGATGGATACAAGCGGATATTCCGGCCAGCGCGCATAGACGCCGGCCAGATCTTTCATGTCGAGACGGCCATGCAGCGTGGTGACCGTACGTTCCGCAATGCTTTCGAACAGCGGGAAATGCAGCAGATCGACATGAAAATGCAGCACATCGAAATCGTCGCTTCGCCTGCGAACCTCATCGAGCATCGCCAGATGCGCGGCCATGTCCGATTTCAGCGGCGAGGAATCCAGCCGGATCGCCTGGTCACGCATGGGAATCAGTTTCGCGCGCGTGTTCGCTTCGGCGCTCGCAAAGAGCGTTACATCATGTCCCATTTCGCAAAGCGCATCGCACAGATAGGCGACGATCCGCTCCGTGCCGCCATACAGCAAAGGCGGCACGGCTTCGTTGAGCGGCGCGATCTGTGCAATTCTCATTTGATCCTTTTCCCGCTAGCCTTGCCGGACACCGTCCGATATCCGGGAGTGAAACGGTGCGGGGGCCGTTTTGGTGCCCGCGACAAACGCGGAAATGAGAAACGCAAGCGTTATGGAGCCCGTCCGCAGATCGTTCGAGCTTGGCGGCGGCGTAATGTCCTGCCTCGAATGGGCAAACCCCGGCGCCGCGACGCTGCTTTTCGCCCACGCGAATGGCTTCAACGCGCAAACCTACCGCACGCTGCTTGCGCCGCTCGCCGCGCGATTCCGCATCGTTGCCTGCGACCTGCGCGGACACGGCTTCTCCACGCTGCCGGCACAGCCCGGACTCGTCGGCAAATGGACGATCTTCCGCGACGATCTCGGCGCGCTCGCCGATATGGTTTCAGACGAACCGGTTATCCTTGCGGGCCATTCGCTGGGCGCCACGGCCGGATTGATGGCCGCCGCCGAATCCTCCGGGCATATCCGGTCTCTGTTGCTTCTTGAGCCTGTCTTGTTGACGCCGCCGCTCGACGGCAGACGCACACAATCCAACAATCTTGCCGAGATGGCGGCGCGGCGGCGAAGCGTGTTTCCGTCTTTCGAAGCAGCGCTCGACTACTACCGCAAGCGGGGCATCTTTGCGCGCTGGCCGGAAGAGGCGCGCGCGGATTATCTGGCCGGCGGATTGCTGCAAAACGCCAACGGCACGATGCGGCTGGCCTGCGCGCCGGAGTGGGAATCTGAAATATTCAGCCATCCGCCTTTCGGAATTGCCGCCATTGCCGGACAGATCAAATGCCCGCTGACAATTCTGCGCGGAACGCTGGGAAGCACCGCCGTGGACGAGCAGGTCGGACTGCTCCGCAGCGTAAAGCCCGATACACATGTGGTGACGCTCGAGGGCGCCAATCATTTCCTTCCACTGGAAGAGGGCGAACGCACGCGAGACGAAATGCTCCGCGCGATCAGGCCCGGAGATAAATAATTTCCTGCAACCGCCGCTCAGGAGGGCGGATTGTTGATCAGATAGGGAAAGCCGTTATTGATCTTCTTGTCCTCAGCCCAGATCGACGGATCGAAGCCGTTCGGCAAATTGCCTCGCAGCTGCTTTGACGTCTCCCCCTCGATGCCTGGATCATTGGGGATATTTCCCGCTCCCTGACCTGGATCCGTTATTCCGCTTGTTGTGGTATCCCAGTATGCAGCCTCGATAGAGCCACCGTTAGTCTGGCTTTCATCAAGTCCAATGAGCCCCCCAATTTCGTTACCTGCACCCGACGCCACTAGGGCACCTGTAGAGTAAGAAGATGAAATATTTAGGAAATTCCAACCAATCAACCCACCGGCGAGTGCATAACCACCTTTGCCGTTCGCCGAAACTGAAACATTTGCATAGCAGTTTTGGACATCCCCACCATTGTAACCCACGAGTCCCCCAATATATGGCTCCGTAACCCTTCCAGTCACACTGATAGAGCCTGTGGAATAAGACTCTTCTATGCTACCATCGCTCCCGCCGACTAAACCGCCAACGACCATTTGACCTGCTTCTCTCGGCCCAATAACGATTCCCGTATTCGCCACAACATCAACCATAATACCACGGTTCGACCCAACTGCTCCACCGTAATTACCAACCAACGAACTAGTCGCAGTAATTGTACCATCCGCCGCCGAATTGAATACAGTGCCATAATTTACTGCAGCAATACCGCCGACCAGGGATTTTTCCCCAGCCTCGATGGTTTCGTCGGCTATGCGCAAGGATGAAATGTTAGCGCTGGCCTCCACGTTGGCGAACATCCCATAATTCGCACTTCGAACATGTCCAGAAATGTGAAGCCGTGATATTGAGTTCCCGAGGCCGTTGAAGTTTCCAGCAAATGGCGTTTTTATTGCCGCGGTGCGGTATGAGAGGTGCTTCGGGACATTATAGCTTTTGGCGAGCGCAAAGCTGCCCGACGGGTCAGCTTTGATTGCCCTGATAATATTTTTGAGGGAGTCCATAAGCGCATAAGTAACGCCATTAATCGAGAGATTGCTCGACGTTTGCGCGAAAGTGGCGCTCCCCTTCGCTCCAAACAACAGTACGCCTTGCGCGCCACCATCATTGGTCGTTATCGATAGCGAGCCTGGCCCCGCTACAGCGAGCCGTTTGTTGACCAGCACGGACACGTACGCATCCAGGGTAAGACTACTATCTTGTGCCCATGAAATTGGCGCATCTATCTCAATGCTGTCAGCCTGCACGTCCGCGCCGTTGGTCGTTACATCGACATCGCCGCTAGCCAAGAGATTTTCGAGGTCGTTCACGTTCAGAACGGCATCAACGGCAGTGGGCGAGCAAACGCCCGCCGAACACGACATGTTCTCAGTAACGCCACTTGAAACAACTACATTTGCGCGGGCCACGCCCGGTGCCAACGCGGCAACTGTCAAGATCGCCGCAGCAACCCACGCCGTTTCTTTGGCCTTGG
>DASXXW010000045.1:0-2528 GCA_036502865.1 Rhizomicrobium sp. | reverse complement strand
GGCGGTGGAACAGCTTGATACGGAGCCTGGTCCATTGCGTCCAAGTAGGCGCGCATCCTCGGCACTGGTTTATCGTAGCGATGGCCGCGCACCTTCTCCACCAAAGGAACGTGGCTTACGCCAAGCCCAAGCAGGAACCGGTTGGGGTACGCCTCAAACAGTGTTTTCTGCCCTGCCGCCATAGTGACTGGATCTCGGGCATAAATGTTTGCGATGCCGGTGGCGATAACGATGCGTTTCGTTCCGGCCAAGAGCAGGCCAGCCTTTGTGAGCGCCTCCCGTCCGATAGCTTCGCCATACCAAAGCGCGCCGTAACCCAACTCTTCCAATTCGGCAGCGGTTTCTTGCATGCGCGCCGCAGGCAAAATATCGAGTTGAAAGGTCCAGATTCCAAACCTGCCAAGCTGCATCGGTTTTTGAGCCACGGCTTTCCTCCGCTGTGAAAGACTAGCCCTATGATGAATTAGCCCGGTGATTCGGCACAAACGCACAAAGGGCGCAAACCACTGCGCCCTTTGTGCCACACCAGCATGAAGTTCGTTTAAGCTTTTTGCGCGTGACGGCGGAGAAACGTCGGTACGTCCAAGTCATCCGCGGGAACTTCGCGGGCAACTTCGCGAACGTTTTCCTGGACCTGATGGACAACGTTGACATGCTGCGGCTGCGGCGGCGGTTCCGGGACTTCAGCGACTTCGCGGCCGGCTTTCCAGGTCTTCGGCAAGAAAGAGGGGCGCTGCTGCGCTTGCTTCTTGTTGGCGTCCTTGAAGCCCGCGGCGATAACCGTAATTTTCACGGTGTCCTTCATCTGATCGTCTTGCACGGCGCCAAAAATAATATTGGCGTTTTCGTGCGCGGCTTTCTGGATGACGGACGAAGCCTCATGCACTTCGTGCAACGTCAGGCTGGAGCTTCCGGAAATATTGATGAGGATGCCCTGCGCGCCCTGGATGGTGTTGTCTTCGAGCAGCGGGCTGGCAATGGCGCGGTTCGCGGCATCGACAGCGCGGTTCGTGCCCGTGGCGACCGCGGTGCCCATCACGGCATAACCTTGTCCGTGCATGATGGCTTTTACATCCGCGAAATCACGATTGATGATGCCCGGGACGGTGATAATGTCCGAGATTCCTTGCACTGCCTGGCGCAGGATATCGTCTGCGATACGGAATGCGTCGAAAAAGCTCGTGCCGCGCTCGACCGTTTCCATCAAGCGCTCGTTGGGAATCACGATGACGGTATCCACTGCGTTGATGAGCTCTTGCAGCGCTTGTTCCGCTTGCAGCATGCGGCGCTTGCCCTCAAACGCGAACGGCTTGGTCACTACGGCAACGCTCAGCGCACCCAGCTCGCTTGCGAGCGAAGCTACTACCGGCGCCGCGCCGCTGCCTGTACCTCCGCCGAGACCCGACGTGATGAAAATCATGTCCGAGCCTTCGAGCGCTTCGATAATCTTTTCTGTGTCTTCGAGCGCAGCTTTGCGGCCGACCTCTGGGTTAGCGCCCGCGCCCAATCCTTTCGTCAGCTTCGCGCCGAGCTGCAGCTTCACGGGCGCCTGCGACAACTTCAGCGCCTGCAAATCCGTATTCGCCGTGATGAACTCGACACCCTCGACTTTAGCCCGAATCATGCGATTGACGGCATTGCAGCCGCCACCGCCCACACCGATAACCTTGATTTTCGCCGGCTGAAGCTCCTCGCTGAAGCTCATCCGGATTCCTGCTTCTTTGTTCATGCGCCCCCCATTCTCTCCACAATCGCCGCGCGCCGCTCGGATGGGTTCACGACGCGCTGGCAAACATGGACTTGAGTTTCGATACCAGATTTCCGGCACGCTGCGGCGCCGCCCGCCGCGCTTTCGCGCCGTACAGCACGAGACCGACAACCGTTGCATATTCGGGCTGAGCCACTTGCTCGGGCATGTCCGCGAGACCCTTCGGCTCCGCGATACGCATGGGCAAATGGAAATACTGCTCCGCAAGATCGATCAGGTCATTCAGCTTCGCGCCGCCGCCCGCGAGCACAAATCCCGCGGGAATCTGCCGGTCGAGCCCGGCGCGCTGCAAATCATCGCGAATCAAGGCGAGCAATTCCTGGGCGCGCGGCTCGATGATGTCGGTGAGCTGGCGCGCGAAAATCGTACGCGGCGGGCGATCGCCAACACTGGCGATCTGGATCGGATGATCTTCTGTGAGTAATGACAAAGCCGCGCAGCCGTGGTGGCGTTTGATTCTTTCCGCTTCGGGAATGGGTGTGCGCAGGCCGACCGCGAGGTCATTCGTGAAATGATCGCCGCCAACGGGCACCGCGCTGGTGTGGCGCACCACGCCGCCGCCGTAAACGATGAGTTCGGTTGTGCCGCCGCCGATATCAAGCAGGCAAACGCCGAGGTCGCGCTCGTCTTGCGTGAGGCAGGATTCAGCGGACGCCAGCGGCTCGAGTACCGTGTCACTAATCAGAATTCCAGCGCGATTTGCCGCGGTAACGAGATTTTGCGTCGCGGCAATCGACGACGTGACCAAATGAACGTTGGC
>DASXXW010000044.1:0-1551 GCA_036502865.1 Rhizomicrobium sp. | reverse complement strand
GCGGCTACCGCCCTGGCCATGAAACCCTCGGAAGAACATTCGCTGGAATTCGCATCATATTATATAGAATGGAGTTTTCGCGATGCGGCTAACGAGCGCCCCGGGACGGTCAATGCAGCCAAACCTTCGCAATGCTTTGCTAATTCATAATCCGAACGCCGGCAATGGCGGCAGCGGCCGACGGCGCATGCTTGATGAGGCGCGGCGCATTCTCTCGCACGGCGGGATTGAGGCCGACCTGCAGGAGACCAGAGCGCCCGGTGATGCCACGGCGATGGCGGAACGCGCCACGATCGAGGGGCGCCAGCTTGTGATCGCCTGCGGCGGCGACGGCACGCTGAACGAGGTTGTTAATGGACTGGCCGGCCAGCAAAACGGGCATCGCGTTCCTATGGCTTTACTTCCCGGCGGCACGGCAAACGTTCTCGCAAAAGAACTTGGTTTGCCGTGGGATATTCCGAGCGCGGCCGCAAAGCTGGTGCACGGCGAAGTAAAGGATATCGCGCTCGGGCTCGCCACTCCTCTGAAGGAGCCGGACAAGAAGCGCTACTTCTTGAGCGTGGCCGGGGCTGGGCCCGACGGAATGATCGTCTATGCGATCGATCTCGACCTGAAAGCGCGCGTCGGGATTCTGGCTTACTGGTGGCAAGGCGCTCGCGAAGTGTTCCGCTACAAATATCCTCATTTCCGCGTGGTATCCGGGAACGAGAAGTTGGATGTATCGCTGGTTGTGGTGGGCAGGACCAAACACTATGGCGGTCCGTTCCGTATTACCACTGAGGCCGATCTCTACTCGGACCAATTTGAGCTGATGGGTCTGGAGACGAAGAGCGGCTTGAAGTACCTGAGCTATCTGCCGACTTTATGGTTGGGAAAGCTGCGTGGGACGGACGGGGTGCACTTTTGGAAAGCGCACAGCATTGTTTGCGAGCCGCTCGACTCCAATCCTGTTTACGCGCAAATCGACGGCGAACCATTGGCGCGGCTTCCGGTGGAATTCAAAATCGTGCCGCGCGCGCTGAAGCTGCTTGTGCCCAAGGATTCCGCTGCCGCCAAAGTTCCCGCGCAATCGAAAAACTAGATGGACGCTTTTACGCACGGGCTGGCGTCCTACTCCGTAACCCGCGCGTTGTTTCCAAGAGCATCGCGCGCCACGATGATTGCCGCAGTGCTCGCGGGCTCCGCGGCTAACCTCGATTCCATCAGCGCCGGCATCGGCCCGGCGGCATTCTTGAATTGGCACCGCACGGCGACGCACTCCGTGGTCGGAACGCTCGTAATCACCGCCTTCTTCGCGATCGCGGTGGCGCTTGCCACGCGCCGCCAATCAAAGCCAGACAGCTTTCGGACAATTCTGCTTGCTCTATTGGCCGCGTGCATGCTCCACGTGGCTATGGACATTACGCAAAACGAAAGCGTCCAGATCCTCTGGCCTTTTCGCGCGCAACGCTACTCCGCGGATTGGCTTGCGCGCTTCGATCTCTGGATTCTGGTGATCCTGCTGGCCGGAGCGCTTCTGCCGCAACTGCTTGCCCTGGTTACCGAAGAGAT
>DASXXW010000043.1:0-6514 GCA_036502865.1 Rhizomicrobium sp. | reverse complement strand
CACGAAGAGCTGCGGGAATGGGTGTCGCGCGAGGGCGCGGATGTCGAATTCGGCGCCGATCCCGAGAAAGCCGTGACCGGCGCGGATTGCATTGTAACAGACGCGTGGGTTTCGATGGGCGATGAGGATTCCGTGAAACGGCATCATTTGCTCCGCGCCTATCAGGTCAACCGTGCGCTGATGGCGCGTGCCGCTAAAGATGCGATCTTCATGCATTGCCTGCCGGCGCACCGCGGCGAGGAAGTGACGGACGAGATCATCGACGGGCCGCAATCGGTCGTGTTCGACGAAGCGGAGAATCGCTTGCACGCACAAAAGGCCATTCTTGCCTGGTGCCTTTCGTGAGCGCACCCGGTCAAAATTACCAACCCGCACCGCCTGCGGATTTCATACTTCCTTTCGATCTGCCGCAATCGGGACTGCGCGGGCGTTTGGTTCGCCTGAGCGAGGTTTCGACGCGGGCGCTGGACTCGCACGCGTTGCCGGAACATGCGGCACGCGTTGCTGCGGAAGTCGGCGTTCTCGGCGTGTTGCTCGGTTCGGCCCTGAAGCTCGACGGCCGGCTGACCATCCAAACAAAGAGCGCCGGCCCTCTCGACCTCGTCGCAACAGATTATTATGGCGCGGAAGACGGACGTGCTGCCGGCATTCGCTCCTATGCGCGTCTGGATGAACAGCGTTACGCCGCGCTCGGGCCCGCGCCGTCTTTCGAAGCGCTGGCGGGAGAAGGCGTTGTTGCAATTACCATCGAGCCCAGATCGGGCGCGCAGCGCTATCAGGGCATAGCGTCTCTCGCACCGGCCAGCATTGCTGCGACCGCCGAAGCTTATTTCGCTCAATCCGAACAATTGCCGACGGCTATCCGCCTCGCTGCGGCTTCGGTGCACGCGCCGGGCAGGAGCCAGCCACAATGGGTGTCAGGCGGCATCATGCTGCAGGCCACGCCCGAAGGGCGCGTCGATGAAGGGGATTGGGAGCGGCTTTCGGCCTTTCTCGGCACGGTGGAAGACATCGAACTCGTGGATGTTTCGCTGCCCGCCGAAACGCTGCTTTGGCGGCTGTTCCATCAGGACGAAGTTCGTGTCCATCCGGCAGAGCCCATCGCATTCCGCTGCGATTGCGAGACAGGCCGCATTGCGTCGGTGCTGAACGCCTATCCCGCTTCGGAGCGCGACGAATTGGCCGATCCCGACGGCGTGATCCGCGCCCGCTGCGAATTTTGCGGAAAAATCCATGAAATCCGCGCCAAAGGTGTCGCGGAGGCAAATTAACCGCTCCGACCTAATCACCACATTTTAGTTGCTTTTCACCCACAGATTGTTTTATTAATAAATTGTTAATAAATGCTTTTGACGACACGGCTGGGCCGCTAGCGATCGGGGCAATCGGGTAATTGGTGGGGGGTCTGCGCGGGAGGGCGTGTGCCCTTTCCGGAGTAAGTGCGATGCTTGCGTATGAAGAACTGCAGGGATCACGGGGCAAGGAAACCCGCTATCGCCCGCCCCGTTACGATGCGCGCGCCATCTTTCCTCATCGCCCGCCACGTCTGCGCATAGGATCGGCGGCCTATCAGATTCAAAACATCAGTCTGGGTGGCGTAGCCGGGATCACCAAAGATCCGGCGAACGACGATCTGGCGGTCGGCGATACGGTTCGCCTGACGATCCAGCAGGCCGGTCTGCCGATCTTCGAATCGGACGCGAAAGTCCGCTGGGCTGAAAAGACTATCTTCGGCGCGAAAGTCGCACTCAGTTTTGTCGATCGGGTGATGGAGCTGGAAAAGCTCATCAACCGGAACCTCCAGGCACAGATAGCCACCCACGCTTCGCACGCAGGTGCGGAAACAAATGCGCTGGTGCCGCAGGAATATCGCAGCTTCTGCGCCGACGTATTGCAGCTTCTGCGGGGCTACCGCTCGGTGATCGACGCAAATCTGTCGGTGCCTGCGGAGTTCAAAAGCGATTTCGACCACAGCTCCGTCTTCGAAGCGTGCGAGACGCAGCTGGTGCATGAATGGCGCGTGTTATGGCGCGTGGGAAATGACCTCGCGCGCAGCGTGATGGGCGAACGCGAGCGGCGCGAAGCCGTCAAGGAATATACCGAACTCGTTTTGACTCCCGAATTGAGGGGTGGCGCGATCTGGGACCGCTCCTATGCCAAGCCGCTGGGCTATCCTGGCGATTTCGGCATCATGAACCAGGTCTATGACTGGCAGCGTGTCGGCAACGACTCCTATCAGATGTTGTTACATCGCCTCGGTCTCGAGGTTGCCGAATGCATCAAGACGCGCATGGAAGTGGTGCGCGGTGAAATCAGCAAACTCCTTAGTGCCAGAGATGCCAACCGCGCGACGCGCATCCTCACGCTCGGCTGCGGTTCGGCGCGCGAAATCGAAACCTGGTTTGCACGCGGCAGGTTCGCGTCGGCGCGCGTGGATTTCACCCTGATCGACCAGGAGCAGCGCGCGCTAGATTATGCCTATCGCGCGTCCTATCCCTACGTTCTGAAGAGCGAAAATCGCTGCCGGCTCAATTGCATGCATATTTCATTCACCGACGTGCTTCGCGGCACCGGTGGCATGGATACGCTGCCGCCGCAGGATCTGATCTATTCGGTAGGGCTGCTCGATTATCTGACCGACAGGCGCGCAGCGAGCCTCGTGAAGCGTCTCTACGAGTTGGTAGCGCCGGGCGGGATGCTCATCATCGGCAATATGAATGAGACGCCGCTGAGCAATCTGTGGCCGATGGAGTTCATCACCGATTGGTCGCTGCATTATCGTAGCGAGCCGCAGATGCTGGCCTGGGCAAATGGGCTGGATCCGGAAAATGCCTGGACCGAGACGGAATGCACGGGCCGGGTGCGCATGCTGTATATCCGGAAGCGCTAAATCAGACCGCCTGTTTCACCTGCCGCGCACGGCGTTGCGGCATCAGTCTGTTTGCGGGCAGCCGCACGGTGACGTGAGTCCCGCTGTCCACGACGCTTTCAAGCGACAGCGAGCCGCCGTGAAGCTCGGCGATCTTCTTGGCGAAGGGCAATCCAAGTCCCGTGCCGCCATGACGGCGTGACAGAGCGCGCTCGACCTGTTCGAACGGACGCAATACGCGCGCCAGATGTTCGGTCGGAATACCAATTCCGGTATCCGCCACGTCGATGACGATTTCGCCCTGCTCGTTCGGACGCGCGCGAATATCGACGCGCCCCCCCGGCGGCGTGAATTTGACGGCATTGCTGATGAGATTGAGAGCAAGCTGACGGACCAACCGTTCGTCGGCATGAATTTCTATTTCGCGCTCGACAGGGGCGATTTCGACGGTGACGCCGCCATCTTCCGCCGGACCCGCACACATCTGCGCGCAGCCCTGCAGGCACGATATCAGGTCGAAAACATCCTCGCGCAGTTCCAGCTTGCCGGCTTCGGCCTTGGCGAGATCGAGAATGTCGTTGATGATCGCGAGCAGATGCAAGCCGCTCGAATTGATATCTGCGACATATTCGAGATAACGCGCATTGCCGAGGCTGCCATAGAGCTGTTTGTGCAGGACATCGGAGAAGCCGATGATCGCGTTGAGCGGTGTTCTCAGCTCGTGACTCATGGTCGCGAGGAATTCGCTCTTCGATTTGTTGGCGTTGTCCGCTTCGACCAGTAACGCATTCAGCGTGACGTTCTTATTCTCGATAATCTTCTGGCTGACATAGGATTTGCGAACGTACAGTTCCTGATAATAGCCCGAGAAAAGGCCTACGCCTGTCGCCATGAAGAGGAAGAAATCATTGCTGATATAGGTGGCGAGCGGAATCGGATTTACGAACGCCGCCGAAATCTGATACGCCCCGACAAGAATTCCCGATATGATAAGAGAATAAACGAGTTGCAGCCTGATAAGACTTGAGCAGTAAATCAGGCACATCAGCACGCCGGCATAGTATTGCGCGTTGTAAGGCGCCGGCATGAAAGCGGTCATCACAACGACGCCGAGGCCCGACGAGACCATGTTGCAGGCCAGCGCCACCTGGCCGATGCGCACGAACACCGGGAAGAACGACAGGACGCAGACCGTCAACAGCAACGGACAGACAATTCCGTAACGGATCAGCAGGAGCGTCTTGTATTCGGGGCCGCCTACGATGCGGTCGAGAAGACCGAAGCAGAAATAGAGCAGCACACCGGCGATGACATAAGCCCGGATGACGTTGAGCGAATTCTGCAGGGTTTCGCGTTGAAATACCCGTTCCACCACGGGATCGCGAAAGCGCAGCCAGACGATGTTGAGATCGTAGTTCGGCTCCGTGCGAGCGGCCGGTGAAGGAAGGGACGGGCCCATGTGCTGGTTTGTTGGCGGCACGGAAAAGTTGCGGCCTGATACTCGCCAATATCGGTAAAAATTTGCGTAACCAATTGAGTTTCAGAACATATTCTCGTGGATGCTGAAATTTGGATTAAGGGGACGAACCGCTGCTTAACCATTCGGCCCTGGTTCGGATCAGGCTTCAGCCAAAGCCTGTTCTGCGGCGGCAATCAGGGCGCGATCGTCTTTTTTCCAGGGATGGAAGCCCGGCACATACCAGCGATAATAGGCGAGAAGCACCCTGCGGATCACGCCGGGCGACACAAACGCAAAATACAAGAAACGAAGCCAGGTGCGAAACGACGCGATCCCATCTTGCCGAAACAAATCTGCCACACCGCGAAACATGAAATCGAACAGATACCAGGTCGACGCCACCATGACCCTGGACCGCAGCCACCATCGTGCCGGCGCGGAGAGAGAGGACGTAGCCAGCATGAACGTATCGAAGGCAACAGATTTGTGTTCGATTTCCTCGCCGGCGTGCCAGCACCACAGGCGCCGGATTTCCGGCGGTGCCGTTTCCAAATGACGCGGATTTTCGATCGCCTCGCAGGCGAGGATCGTTGTGAAATGCTCGAGAGATGCGGTCGATGCGATTTGCGTCACACGCGAGAGCTTGCGCGCCCACTCGAACCGTTTCTTCAATAGCGCATCGATCCGTGAAAGATCGTAACCGCCAGAGATAGCTATCCGGTTGAACGCGACATGTTCGCGCGAGTGCAGCGATTCCTGCACGATGAACGCACTGATCTGTTTTTGCAGGTCTCCGCTGGCGCTCTCCCGATAATAGCGCACGGCGTCGATGAAATATCGCTCGGCCTGGGGAAAGGATGCGGAGAAGGCGTTATAATAGGCGGTCTCGACGGGATCGTTTCCCATCCACCATCTTGCGGACTCACACTGGAAGTGGATGTCCCTCGGCCGAATGGCCAGATCGGCGGGTGCGCTCGTCGCCAAGCTCTGCTCTCCCTGCGGGCACTCTGTTATCTGTCCCGGAACGGGACGAGTCAATCGCGGGGCAGGCAGGCGCCGTTGGGATTCCGTTAAAATCCGTCCAGCACATGCGGTCGAAATCGAACAATTTGCAGGCAGAGTAAATTCGCCGGTATTCGCTCAGGGAAAAGTCATATTCCTGCACGCCTGTCGAGAATCTCTGTTCCAGGGCGATCTGGGCCGCCGGAAGCGCATAAACGGGCAGCCGGACATCGGCATGGTGAGCGGTATGAGAAAGGGCATCGGAATAAAGCGGCGCAAGCCGGCGCGGCAGTTTGACATGTGTTGTGCCGAGGACATTTCCGGCATGCGCGCTCCAGAGCGTTTCATCCTTGAACCAGGGAATCGCGGGATGGGTGTGGTTCAAATAGATCGTGAGACCCATCAGATAATTCCAAACCGCGAAAGGCAGGGCCCAGCCGGTTGCATAGGTCAGCCAAAGGGAGCGCTGCGGCGCAAACAGAGAACCAACATAGCCGATCGCAGCGAGCGTCAGTGCAAACCCGGCAATGACGAAAATGCTTTCGGGCAGATGGCGTTTCCACTGCGCGCGCGTTTCCGGCGCGAGCGGAAGTACCAGACGGTGGATCCAGAATTCGCCGTAGTAATAAATCAGCGGCCCGACGGGGCCGCGATATACGCGCTCCAGCCAGCGCCGAAAGGGTGACGCGGAATCATATTCTTTCTTGCTCATCGGCGCCCAGACCCTATCGACGCCTTTAAGATTGGTTCTGGAGTGGTGCAACTCATTATGCGTGCGCCGCCACAGGCTGACGGAATGCACACACGGAATGAAAGCCAGACGCGCGAACCATAGATTCCAGTTTCGTTGCGGGACGAAGCTTCCATGACAGCCGTCATGCCCGACAATAAACAAAAGCGCGATGAACACGCCATTGGCGACGCCGAACATGATGTTCACGGGTAAACCGAAATTCGCGACGGCGCCAAGAAGCGTGACGAAATATAACAGCACGTGAACGAAGAAGAGACCGGCGCCCCGCTTCAGGGACCGCGGATCCGTTGCCGGCGATTGAACACGCTCGCCTGCGGCATGCGTGTCACCGCATGACGTTGAAACGGAATCCATTTATTGGCGCCCCAGATGACGCCTCAGCTTGGCCTCTCTCCGTTGAAAAACCCTTAACATTTATATGGCCGGGCGG
>DASXXW010000042.1:0-43068 GCA_036502865.1 Rhizomicrobium sp. | reverse complement strand
AAACATCGAGATCATCGTGCCGATGCCGCGTGGCGCCATCAGCAACCCCGTCTGCGTAACCGAGTAGCCGCCAAGATTCTCGAGGAACGGCGGCAACAGCGCCGAACTCGCCAGCATGATCAACGCCACCAGCAGCATGAGGATCAGCGCGGTGACGAAATTCCTGTCCTTGAAAATCTCGCGCGGCACGAAGGATTTGTGCGAGGTAAGTATATGAACGACGAACAGATAAATACCCGTACAGGCAACGACGGTTTCGATGACGATTTCCATTGAAGAAAACCAATCCTTGTCCGTACCGCGATCGAGCATGAGCTGCAGCGCGCCGAGACCAACGCCCAGCACGGAGAAGCCAAACCAGTCGAATTTGAGATTCTCGTCGCGCACGGTATCGCGCAGGAAAAGCGAGATGCCCGTCACCGCCGCAATGCCGAACGGCAGATTGACGTAGAACACCCAGCGCCAATCATACGCATCCGTCAGATAGCCGCCGAGCGTGGGCCCGAGAATGGGTCCGACCATGACGCCCACGCCCCAGATCGCCATCACCGCGCCGCGTTTCTGCGGTGGATAAAGATCGAGCATGATGGCTTGCGACAACGGCGAAAGCGCCGCGCCGAACGCTCCCTGGACAAGGCGGAAAATAATCATCTGATCGAGCGTCTGCGCAGCGCCGCAAAACATCGAAGCGACCGTAAATCCTGCCAGGCTGACGAGCGCGAAATTCTTGCGGCCGAAACGCGCGGCGATCCATCCGACCGGTGCCGTCATGATTGCGGCCGCGACGATATAGGACGTCAGGACCCAGGTGATCTGGTCGCGCGATGCCGCGAGACTGCCCTGCATATAAGGCAATGCGACATTCGCAATTGTGCTGTCGAGCGCCTGCATCAACGTGCCCGCCATGGAGCACAGCATCACGATGCGAAGCTCGGCCTTCGAATAGACTTCGTGCGAATGTCCTTCGGTGCGCATGCTCAATCAGATTTCAGCGACCGCGCATCAACGCAGGTGAAGGCACGATCGTCTGGTCAATTGTAGAGCAGCCGGAACCAGCGGCGATGACCCGTGTCGATGGAAACATAGGTGCTCATTCCCGCACGCAGCGGCGGATCGCCCGGCTTCAAATCCAGCTTGATCTTTACGGTGACGCGCTGAGTCACTTTCACCCAGTTGCCGCTCGCATTCTCGGCCGGGAGTACGGAGAAATCCGCGCCCGTCGTGGGGCTGATGGAGTTCACCTCGCCCTTCCATGTCCGTCCTGGGTAAGTATCGACGGTGACATCGACGGGATCGCCGATGTGAACATGCGTGAGATCGGTTTCTTTCATATTTGCCTCGACCCAAAGGTTGTTGGTCGAGACGAGTCCAACGGCGCTGGTTGTCGTAAACGCGGAAAGCGCGGAAACCACCAGCGTGCCGGGCTGCAATGAATCCACTTCGGTGACGACACCGTTGAACGGTGCGCGCACGGTGGAATGCTCAAACTGGCGTTGCGCTTCATCCACCTGCGTCTTCACCTGCAGATATTGCGGCAGCTTCTCCACCGGAATGTCGATATTGCCGCCAAGTTTGGCGAGTTGTACCTGCGCCTGATCTTTCAGCGACGCCAGCGTGCTTTGCGCAGTGGCCAGCGTGAAATGCGCCTGATCATATTGTGCCTGGGCAATGCTGTTCAGCCGCAGCAGAGCCGCGTAGCGGTTGAATGTCACCTGATCGAGCGCGACCTGGGATTCCTGGGCTGCAATATCCTTCTGCATGCGGCGGTAATCATCCTGCATCGACAGCAATGTCAGCCGCGTCTGACCGAGATTGGCTTTGGCGCTGTCCAGCGCAATCTGGAACTGGCGCGGATCGATGCGAAACAATACCTGTCCCGCTGTTACATGCTGGCCCTGATGCACTTCCACGTCCTGCACGAGGCCCGAAACGTCGGTCGAAACCAACAACTGGGCCGCATGCACGTAAGAATCATCCGTGCCGACATAACGGTCGCCCATGAGCCAGAACGCCAGCGAGCCGACTACCACCAGGCCGACGCCGCCGATCATCAACACGCGCCGCAGAAGAGTTTTGTCCACCCGCAGCCTTTCACGCAGCCCGGGCGCGGAGATATTCCCCGCCGTCCCGACATAGGGAGATACCGAATCCGTCTGAATCGCTGCCATGACTTACGCTCCCACTGCCATCGGCGCCGGTTCCGCCGTCAAATTGTTCTTCATCCGCAAAAGCGCATCGACCATCCGTGTGCGGGCTTCCGCATCCACGCCGTCCAGCAGCTCCGCGCCCAGCACTTCCCGCGCTTTGGTGATCTCTTCGAGAATCGGCATCGCAGCCGGCAGCAAATGCAGCCGGCGAATACGCCGGTCGGCTGGATCGGGCCGCCGTTCCAGAAGGCCGCGCGCCTCCAAGCGGTCGACCAGACGGCCTACGCTGATGGGTTCGACTTCAAGAAGCGCCGCTAACTCATTCTGGGACAAGCCAGGTTTCGCGTCCACTCGCGCGAGAATGACCCATTGGGCGCGGGTCATGCCCCTCGCCCGTGCACGCTGATCGAAACGGGTTCGCAACAGGCGCGCTACGTCGTTCAGCAAAAGCATGAGATCGCGGTCGAATTGCTGCATGGCAATATTCCTTGAGCAGGGGGAATATAAGCAGCGTTATTATAAGCTACAAGATGAATTCTTCATTAAGAGGGCCGCCTAGCAGCCGTCGCTGAACGTCCCGTACCGGCCGCGGAAAAAGACGAGCGGCGGCCCATCTGCTTTCCTCGAAAAGCGCAATACACGCCCCAGCAAAATGGCGTGGTCACCACCTTGGTGGACCGCCTCCCGGGCGCATTCCAGAACGGCCAGAGCCTCTTCAAGCGCGGGAGGCCCAAGCTCGGTCTGACGCAGCGCAATGCCTTCCAGCGAATGCGCGCCGGGCTTGGCCAGGCGCGCGGAAACATGGCGATGTCCGGCATCCAAAATGCTGATGGTGAAGGCTGAGGCGTCCATGAATGTCTGGCATCGATGTGAGTGGAGATCCGCGCACCAAAGAACGAGCGGCGGATCGAGCGATACCGAGGTGAAAGAATTGACCGTAATGCCCATGGCCGGACGGTCGGTGCTTTCCGCCGTTATGACGGCCACGCCGGTCGGGAAACACCCGAGGGTATCGCGGAAAGCGCGTGTATCGAAATCCATGACGACCTTTTTGTTTCCGGCAAGCTACCGAAGAGATAGTGCGCCCGAAAGCCTCCGGGAACATCGTTTCGCACTGGCGCGAATCCGCAAATCATAGTCATATGCGCGTCCGGAGAGGCTCGTGGGGACTAGGTGACGGATCAGCGGACAGCGCGCGTACCGCAATTCTTCCTGACTCCGGGCGGGCCCTGCCCCTATCTTCCCGGCCGCGTGGAGCGAAAAGTATTTGCCCGGCTGAACGGCAATTTCGCCCAGGCGCTCAACGAAGCGCTCACCCATTCCGGTTTTCGCCGCAGCCAGATGATCGCCTATCGTCCGGCCTGCGATGGGTGTTCGGCCTGCATATCGGTGCGCATTCTCGTCAAGGATTTCGTACCGTCCCGCAATCAAAAGCGGCTTTCGCGCCGCAATGTCGACCTCGTGCGCAGCCAGGCGGCTCCCGAAGCTACGCGCGAACAGTTCGGCCTGCTCCGCGCTTATCTCGACTCGCGGCACTCGGGCGGTGGCATGTCGGATATGGGCCTCTTCGACTACGTGGCAATGGTCGAGGAAACGCCGGTGAGCACGCATATTATCGAATATCGCGAACCTGCAACGAACGGTGGTACGCAAAAGCTTGTCGCCTGCGCGCTGACCGATGTACTGCGCGACGGCCTCTCGATGGTCTATAGCTTCTTCCATCCCGGCGAAGAGACAAGAAGCCTCGGCACATATATGATCCTCGATCACATCGCCGCCGCGCAGGCGCGCAATCTTCCCTATGTCTATCTCGGTTACTGGATCCGCGGCAGCGCGAAGATGAACTACAAAGCGCGCTTCCGCCCGCTCGAAGCTCTGGGTCCGGATGGCTGGTCGCGGCTCGAGATTTGATTCTCACACAGAGGCGCAGAGCCGCAGAAAAGATTTACCGCCAAGACACCAAGGACACGAAGGAAATAAAGCGCGCTCCGCGCACAAATGTTCTTTGTGTCTTGGTGGTTTGAAAATTTCACTGCGGCTCTGCGCCTCTGTGCGAGATAATTACTATCTGGATCAAGAAGCGGGGCCGGCGAAACGCTGTTGCCACTCCGCCACCTGCTCCTCAGTGATCTTCGCGACGAGAACCTCCGGCGCCTGCACGGGCATGCCGGCGTCCAACTGATCCAGATATTCGCGCATCGGCTCGGTCGGCCAGGGAATGATTTCAGGAGCCGGCATGATCGCCTCGTGCATCTTGCGGGCCATCTCCGGGATGATCGGCCAGGAGAGATGTCCAAACAAATGAACCAGATTGAGGCCGACCCGCACACCCACCGCTGCGCGCGCGCGATCCGTCTTGATCGAGGTCCAGGGCGCGGCCTTGGTCAGATATTCATTGCCGGCAACCCAGATCGCGCGCAACTCGCCAAGCGCTTTGCGGAACTCGCAAGTCTCGAGATAATCCGCATACGCACCAATGCGCCCATCGAGCGCTTCTGCGAGCGCATATTCTTCGTCGCCCCATTCGCCCTCGCCCGGAACTTGCGAGTCAAAGCGCGCGGCGCAGAATTTCGTCACCCGGTTGACGAAATTGCCGACGACATCGGCAAGGTCCTTATTCACTGTCCCGGCGAAATGCTCCCAGGTGAAATTCGAATCCGAACTCTCGGGTGCATTCGCCATCAAATAATAGCGCCAGATATCGGCCGGAAGAATCTCCAGCGCCGTATCCATGAACACGCCGCGCTTCTGACTGGTCGAGAATTTGCCACCGCAATAATTGATGTAGTTGAAGCCTTTGATGTGATCGACAAGCTTCCATGGCTCGCCCGATCCCATGATCGTCACCGGAAATCCGACTGTGTGGAACGGCACATTGTCCTTTCCCATGAACTGCCAGTAGGTGACGCGCTTCGCCGCCTCGCCGAACCACCAGTCGCGCCAGGAGCCGCCCTTGCCGCTCACCTCCGCCCATTCGCGCGTCGCGCCGATATATTCGATGGGCGCATCGAACCAGACATAGAAGACCTTGCCCTTGAGCAATCCGTCACCGATGTCGTCGGGAACCGGAATGCCCCATTCGAGATCTCTGGTGATGCCGCGATCATGCAGGCCTTCATCGAGCCATTTATGCGCAATGGAGGTAACAAGAACGGGCCACTCGTTGCGGTGAACATTCACCCAGGCGCGCAATTCTTCCGTAAATTGCGACTGCCTGAGGAAAAGATGCGCGCTGTCGCGGATTTCGATGTCGGTGGCGCCGGAAAGCGCCGAGCGGGGGTTGATCAGGTCCACCGGATCGAGCACGCGCGTACAATTCTCGCATTGGTCGCCACGCGCGCGTTCATAACCGCAATGGGGACAGGTGCCGATGACATAGCGATCCGGCAGGAAGCGGCGATCGGCATTCGAATAGACCTGCTTCGTCGTGCGTACTTCCAGATGTCCGCGCTGCCAGAGCGCACGGGCAAATTGCTGGGTCAGTTCGTGATTGGGGCGGCGCGACGACCGGCCGAAGAAATCCCAGGAAAGGCCGAAGCGCGCGCCCAGCTCTTTCTGGATTTCGTGCTGTTCGGCGCAATAGGTGGCGACGTCCTGCCCGGCTTCGAGGGCGGCCAGCTCCGCGGGCGTGCCGTGTTCGTCGGTCGCGCAAATATACAGCGTCGTGCGGCCCCGCGCCCGCTGAAACCGGGCGAAAACATCCGCGGGCAGCATGGAGCCCACGAGATTGCCGAGATGCTTGACCCCGTTGATATAGGGGAGCGCGCTGGTGACGAGAACGGAATCCATGAATTGTGTCTTGAAGGGATCGCCTGCCGCTCGCAACATAAAGATGTGCGGCGTGGCGTCCACCCTGGGCCCGGGGCGCCCGGCGTAGGCTCTTATGCCACCTCGCCGGGTTGCGCCCTGCCCCGAGGCATCGTATGTCCCCCGCCCCAAGGGGCCGGCTTAGCTCAGCTGGTAGAGCACGTGATTTGTAATCACGGGGTCGCAGGTTCGAGTCCTGCAGCCGGCACCAACAAAGCCAACGTTTTATTGCGCATCAGCCGAAATGCACCGCCACCTGCGGTGGGCCGGGGTAACGCTCAGTGTAGCAATTTCGAGAGGCGGGAATTGCCATGAACGAAACATCTCTGGCGTCAGGATTGGTGTCACGATGAGGAGGCCAGATCTCGAGCGGAAGCGCCAAGAACTGGGCGCAATGTCACTCGACGCGCTAGCAGATTACATGGCGTCAGAAGCGGGCGATTCCACTCATTACAAGATCGTCGCTGAAGCGGAGTTTTTGAGGCGTCAGACGCGGGCTCAAATACGGTCCGCATTTTGGATGGCCGTATCCGTGGGCGTCTTGGCGCTCGCGTCGGTGGCAAGCCTTGTGGTAGCAATCTTTCGCCATTGAAGCAGTCGGAGCGCCCCTCATGACCAACCACACCAAGCGCAGCGAAGCCACTCAGTAGCGCCCATGGGCTCATGAAAGCCGACACATCCGAAACGCAAATACCGGGAGCCGCCGGGTCCCGTTGCAACTCTGGATGAGCTGGCCAACGCCTCGTCCTGGGTGCGTGCATCTTGCCCTAGCCGTGGCTGCGGGCATCTGGCGGCGATACCCCTCAAGCCGGTCATGGCCCGGTTTGGTGGCGATGCATCGAGCGATAGGCTGCGCGCCGCGCTTCGCTGCACTGAATGCTGCCGGCGCGGCGCGCAGATCTATCTTCCCTCTTATTCGAAGCCCGAATTCCGCGAGCCTGTCCCGTTGGAGCAAATCCCTCTCGCCTTGCGCCGCTGGATAGCCAAGGATGCGCTGCGAAGCATAGGGGTGGAGTTGTCGATATGACGGATGACCATTTTGTGCAGAGGGTGATGAGTCTTGCGAAATCAACTGCGGCTGTTCCTCCGGATGATATTGCTAAGGCACAGGAAAGAATTGATATACAACTCGCTTATCTGCGATCTCACGAAAAACATATGCGCTATATTTATGGCGTCCGCTTCGCCGGGCTCGGTATATCAGCCCTCACAATCATTGTGGGCGCGATAATGATTTTCTCAGGTTTACAAGGCTCATTCAATTGGGCAGTGGAAGCCCCCCATACGCTCGGAGCAAAGCTCACCAATGCATCTCCCGGTATTGTTTTTTCTACAATTGGAATGATTATCGCTTTTATAGTTATTGTTCAAAAACCGGTTGCATACGACACACGTACGCCGGACGGCGCCAGAATAACAAAAGCGTGGGCAGCGTTTGATTAACAAAAAGCCCGGCCGCCGCGCCGGGCTCTCTGCAGTCGATTGCAACGCGATTACGTCAGGCAGCGCCGTTGAAAACGATGCCATAGCCAAGTTCACCGGCAAGATGGTGGCAGCCCTTCACGAACTGCTTGGGATCGGGAACGCGGGTGCAGTTCATATCGACGAAATCCATCTGCTCGATATCGTCGATCTCGACCCACGCGCCCTGTTACCCTTCCTGATAGAGGCTCGCGATCCTGTTTTCCGGCTGGTGGAACCCCTTGAGTTGATGCGTGACGGCATGCACCAACTCGACCGCCAATGGCGCGGGATCGGTGGCGCGACCGGTTTTATTCGCCATGGCGCACATGCTCTGGCGGAAATCGCAGTAGGTCTGCCATGATTTCCGCGAGCATGGCTAACTCGCGGTTGTCGCTCCAGGATGTGCCGCCCTCATGTGATAGGTAGTGCCACAGCACTTCGATCTTCCTTCCCGGCCCTGCGGCGCGACCTTGACGCAGAGATTGAGTGAGCGATCTTAGACTCGGCCGGCGCGAGACGCTCTCGTTTCCACAACTGCGAGTAGATGACTCGCAAGAACAATCAATCTCGCGGCTTCCTTTTGGTAGGACTCGCGTTCTGGGGCTGCGCTCTGGTGTATCTGCAAAGAACTACTTTAACCGACAAATGACGCCGTCCAGGTTCTGGTAGGTTAACTACCATTCTCTACCACAACGAAATTGGGTCGACGCCGATTTCTTCTAACTTATCTATTCGTTGGGCAGATCGCTTTCAGGTCTGGGAGATGAGCGTTTTATGTATACAAAAAACAAGTTGAACAACGCCGTTAACAAATCATCAGCTACTAAAGAAGCCCGCCGGAAACCAGGTCAGCACTCCCGTATTTAGTAGCAACAATCGGCAAGTGCCCCCTGGCACTCCTCGCTTCAGAGAAGGGAAGAAAACAATGTTGCAGAAACTCGCGTTTACGTCCCTGGCAGTTGCAGGTTTCATCGCGGCAACCGCCGGAAGCGGCTTTGCCCAGGATAATCCGGCGAAGAAATCGTCCGGTGGCTGGGCGGTCGTAAACTCGGACGGAACACTTCAAGGCCATGAGAACGTCACCCGCGTGACCGTGAAGAGTACCGGCGTTTATGACGTCAGGTTTAACCAGAAAATCTCGAACTGCGCGGCGACCGCTACAATCGGCGGGACAAGCAAGACCGTACTCCCCGGTTATATCGTCCTCTCAAAGAGAAGCGATACGGTGGTTGCTCATACTTTCGATGCGCTGACGGCGCTTCCGGCAGACTTCAAATTCAATCTCAATGTTGCCTGTTCCAGTTCGTAAGCCACCCCGATACGATCCTTTGGTCTCAAACTAACCACTCCGGCGGGAAGATCCTAAAAACCGTCCCGCCGGATGGTCTTTGCTGAAAATCGCGCGGCACGATTTGTGCCGCACACCGACAGGCAGCGAGCAGCGCGCAATCTCTGCGTGCTGGTTCCGTCCCGGCCGTGCAAATCCAAATAATCAAGCCAATTCAATGCTTATGCTGTTCATCTTCGGTTCAGCTTGAAAACCCTATTCATCGGCCCAAGCTTTGGATCAGAGGACCATGCATCATCGCTTTTCTCTCGCATCGTTTTTGCTCGCCGGCGTGACGGCACTCGCAACTTCCGCTTCGGCCCAGGTTGTCGTTCATCACCCGGTTGCGCATCCCCATCCTGTGATACATCGGCCGCCGGTGGTGGGCGTTCACGCAGGAATTCGCCCGATCGGCCCACACGGGTCCGTGCGCGTTGGTGTGGGAGGCCTTCATCCGTTCCACGCCGCACTTATCGGTCATGTAGGCTTCGCGCATTTCACGCCCGCGCAGCGCGCGGTGTGGACGCGCGGCCATTGGTATCACCGTTGGTATAACGGCCATTACGGTTGGTGGTGGTTCACCGGTGGAACGTGGTTCTGGTACAATGCGCCGGTATATCCTTATCCGACCGTAGTCTCGGAAAATTACTACGAAGAGTCGGACTACAGCGAGCCGGGACCCACCTGGTACTACTGTTACAATCCGGCGGGCTATTACCCTTACGTACCGCGCTGCTACGGCCCGTGGCGGCCCGTTCCCGCCCAAGGCTACGGCTATGACGAAAGCACGCCCGACCAGGGCCCGCCGCCCGACCAGCAGCAATATGACGATCAACAGGCGCCGCCGCCCGGATACGGCGAAGGACCGCCTCCCGGTTATGAGCAAGGCCCTCCACCGGGTTATGAGCAAGGTGCTCCTCCCGGCTACGGACCTGAGCCCCCTTCAGGGTATGATCAGGGACCGCCGCCGGGATACGACCAAGGGCCGCCACCCGGCTATGACGATCAACAGGGACCGCCTCCTCCCGACGCTAATCAGGGAAATCCCAAGACTCAGCAGGAACACCAATGACTATCAAACGGACTATAATTCTGGCGACTGCACTGGCAACGGCGCTCAGTGGATGCGTCTCCGCGCCGATGGGCCCGAGCATCCCCGTCATGCCAGGGCCTAACAAATCACTTGATGTGTTTCAGCGGGACGAAGCCGCCTGCGAAGGCTATGCGAGCCAGCGCGTTGCGGGCGGTGCGGAAGCTGCAAACAACACCGCGCTCGGCGAAGGCATCCTGGGTACGGCGCTCGGCGCTGGTCTTGGCGCCGCAGTCGGCGGCGGCCGCGGCGCGGCAATCGGCGCGGCGTCGGGAGCCGTCGTTGGAACAGCTGTCGGTGCGGACACGAGTGCAGGCGCGCAATATTCCCTGCAGCGCCGTTATGACATCGCCTACGCCCAATGCATGCAGACGAAGGGCAACAAGGTGCCGCATCCGCACCGTGCGTATCCGCCGCCACCGCCACCCGGAGCATACCCCTACCCGCCTCCTCCTCCGCCGTACTGAGATTACGCGACAGACAACCAAAGCCCCCGGAGGCCCTACGGTCCCCGGGGGTTTTTGTATGCGTAACTCGAAGGTCAGTGCCGAGGGGTTTGCGTCTGCGCCAATTGCGGGGGTTCGTTGGCGGTCGCCGAAATCGGATCCGGTTTGAAGGATGTGGCTGCCTGTTGCGCGGCTGCAAGATCGTTCGGCGCCAGCATCGGACCAATAGCTGCGATACGCGATTGCGACTCGCGATCGCCCTGGGAAGCGGCGATGGAGTACCATTTGTAGGCGTCGGGAAGGCTTTGTACTACGCCCATGCCGCGTTCGAACAACACACCGAGATTGAACTGATCGTTGACCGAGCCCAGCTGCGCGGCGCGGCCGTACCAACGCGCGGACTCGAACAGGTTCTTCTCCGTTCCCCAACCTTCGGCATAGGCCGTCGCGAGACTATGCATGGCGCGGCGATTGCCTTTGAGGGCCGCAGATTCGAACCAGCGGAACGCCTGCGCAGGATCGACGCGCACGCCGCGCCCATTTTCGTACATCACGCCCAATTCGAACTGGGCGAGCGGTTGTTTGTGTGCAGCCGCACGCGAGAGCCACGCAAAAGCAGCAGCGTCGTTACCGGGCGCGCTTGTACCATTCATATATTGGAGACCGATCAGCAGTTCCGCCCGCGGATCGCCGGCCTCCGCCAATCTTCGCAACTGAAATTGCGGGTTCTTATTTGCGACCTGCCGGAGAAGAGTCGTACTACTATGCAGAGTAGTTCGTGTGTCCGGAGATGCATGCAGGGGCTTGACGTTCATTGCCGAGTTGCGAAGCAAAAAGCCGGCGGCCGTCAGCAGAGCGACAAACAGAAACAGCGAGCCCATCGCGAGATAGACCATGGTGGGCGATTTTTGTTTGACGGTCTTGCGCGTGTGCGTGTCGCGCACGACAGCAGCGGCCTGTGCAGATTTCCGCGCCGACGCGAGAAAAGACGCGCCGGGCGCTGCTCCCGCAACGATCGGCTCGACTGTGGCGGCTTCCGGTACCGGTTCCGTAATCTGCTGTTCGGCACGATTGCCCGTTTCCGTCGCGGGACCGGGGGGAGCAATGAAAAATTCAGGCTTCGCGGCGAAAGCAGCGTTCTCAAGAGCGGTGATGCGCGTAGCGAGCGTGGAGGCGTCTGCCTGTGTATCCGACGCCACACCGCGCAAACGGTTCTCGCATGCATCAAGACGTTGAGTCAGCGAACGGGCGGCCTCATCCGTCGCACCGCGCAGTTTCTGTTCCAGGATTTCAAGACTGTCACCGATCTCGCGAAATCGCTCTTCGACAGTTTTTTCCGCACCATCGCGATCGGTATGCCGTCCTTCCAGAGCCGCTAATGAGCGTTCGAATTCGCGCAGCCGCCGCTCGAGCCAGGCATCGACCGGCCGGCTCTCCAGCCTGGCAACGGTCTCCTGAAGCTTCGAGATGGCGTCCCTGGACGTATCGGAAGCCGGAGCCTGCACGTCAGGTTGAGGCGCGTTGTTGGCCTCCGTCTCGAAAACGGGTTTGGGTTTAGGATCAACCGCCACCACGGGTTTTTCGGTGACTTGCTCTTCCCGGGAATCGGTTTGTGCGGCGATGGCCGCGATGACCGTATCGTCTTTCCGGTCGAGAGGTACGTCGAAGGTCCCGCGCATCGCGGAAGCCAAAGCCGCCAGATCGTCCGCTACCACCGCAAGCAGAAGATCATTCTTGCTGCTGAAATTCGAATAGATAGATCCAGGCTCGACTCCGGCCTCGCGGGCCACGGTAAGCAAAGACAAATCGAGGATGCCGTCGCGCTCGGCAACGCGGCGGGCGGCGGCCAGGATTGTCGAACGTGAGCCAGTCGGCTCCGGTACCGGGCTGATATCAGCGTCGGTTTGCAGCGCAATCGATCCCATGCGCGCAACCTAAGCGATTGAAGGTTAACGCCTTCCTCAATTGCGGGTGGGTTGGGCAACCAAATGCGAAAATTTTCTAAAGGGACCTCAGACCGGCTGGCTGGTCATCCCTATCTGGGGGTGCTTGGCTCGTTCATAGCGCGTGAGGAAGACGATCAGGATCACCGTGACCAGGTAAGCGACCAGTTGCGCGCCATTCGGCGTGTCATTGTATCCGATGAGCGTGTGGAGCAACCGCCCCAAAATGCTGTCCTGCTTCAAAAGCCAGGAGGTGTCCCACACGGTTCGCCGGAAATACTCGAGATAACCGCCCTGCTGCAGAAACAGGATCGCCTGCGCGGCCATCCCGGCGGCCAACAGGGTGATGAGACCCGCAGTCACGCTAAACAGGCGATGCGCAGGGATAGCCAGCAATCCGAAATACATCAGCGCCGTGACGGCGGCTCCCGCCAACACACCCAGCGCCCCTCCGGTGAGCATCGATATTCCGGAAGCTCCGCCCTGGCTTGCGATACCATAGAGGAAGAGCACCACTTCCGAGCCCTCCCGCAGCACGGCGATGCCAACCACGATTGCCAAGGCCGTCATCGGCCGTTCGCCCGTGGAAACCTGGGCGCCCACCTGTTTCATTTCACGCGCCAAAGCACGGCCATGCCCGGCCATCCAGACATTGTGCCAAGTCAACATCACGACGGCGAACAGGAGGATGGCGGCGTCGAAGATTTCTTGCCCCGATCCCTGAAACAGGCCCGCAATCTCTCCCGCGAAGGCCGCGACGAAACCTGCCCCGACAACGCCGGCAGAGACGCCCAGCGCGACCCACCATCCGCGCCCGGCAACGCCCCGCGTCGCCGCCAGCACGATGCCGATAATCAGCCCTGCTTCAATGACTTCGCGGAAGACGATCAACAAACTTGCGAGCACGGCGCTATTCCGAGATCACAACGCCCTGTGCCGTGTCCGAATGATATTCGCCCATGAAGGGGTAACGGCCGGGTGCGAGCGGGGGCAACCGCAGAACTCCGGTGCCTCCAGCAGGCACGACTTTCTCGACATGGAGCGCCGAGGAGTCGAATTCTTCTGCGGTGGAATCGGAATTGGTCAGCGCAATCAGCGAGGGCGTGTTGGCCTTCACATGGATCTCCGCCGGGGTGAACCGGTGATCCTTCAGTGTAAGCGCAGCCGGCGAACCGTTCTCCGCACAGGCCGGCCAGATCAGGCCAGCCGCCACAACACCACCCGCGAGCCAATGCATCCACCGGTTCATGGTCCTGCCTTTCAGAATTTGGGCCGGTAATTTACGCGCGACTCATTCTCACTCACAAGGGAAATATGGCCGCCCCCGCCCAGCGGCCCCGTCAGGCGCGTAAGGCTCGAACCAAAAACCGTGTGAGATTTCCGACCACCGCCTCGCGGCAGCGGCCCATCCGAGAGCTTTCGACCGCAACCTGGTGGATGGCGCCGACAACCGCCTGCCCCACCATTTCAGGCTCGAAAATATCGGCGATCTGGCGATGCTTGACCTCGGCGCGGATGATGTTGGCCCAGTCGGCGCCCCAGCGCTGTAGGAGCGGAACGGCCTGCACGCCCTCTGCATCGATGACGACTTCGTCGGTCATCGCGGCATTCAACACCCCGGGATGGCGCTCCGAATAGTCGTAGATGGCGTGCAGCGTACCGGCGATGAGTTCTTCCAATGTCTTGCGCAGAGCCACACGCGTGCGAAGGAACGCATCGAGCTCTTTGCGCGCCTCTTCGACGAAATCGAGGAAACAGGCGCGCTTGTCCTGAAAATGAAGGTAGAACGTTCCATGGCCAAGACCTGCGGCTCGCGCAATATCCTGCGGCCTTGTCGCGTGATAACCGCGCTCGACGAATAGCTGTCGCGCGGCGATCCTCAGTTTTGCGAGGGTCTCGGGTTTGCGCCGGTTAGTGCGGGCTTCAGCGAGATTCTTGACGACTGCCGACTGTGCCATGTGGAAATCACGTCATCATCTGCCGGAAATGTCAAATCTGTGACGGCTTCCGGAGGCATTTCGCGTTTCGTCTCTCGTGCACTCTTTTCCCAATCGCGATGTCTCCTTCCGTGCCGAAAAGATTGTCGCGAACATCCTGCGCATTCCATATAATCACTTACCAGATGCGCGGAAACCAGAACGCACGCGCGAAACCGCGCCTTTCCATCCATCGTACAAATCATCCCGAACTACGGATTTCAACCGAGGTTCGAAAGAGCGTTCAAATGACCAAGTGGTTCTGACGTGATCGAGGTCGCGCAACAGGCCACTCCCCAGAGCGGCGAGATAGGCTGCGCCAAGTGCCGTAGTCTCCGTCATTGCCGGTCGAACCACCTCACGTCCGGACAGATCGGCAAGCCTTTGGCAGAAGCCGTTATTAGCAGCCATCCCCCCATCGATTTTCAAGACCCGCGGAGCGTCAAGTCCGGCATCGGCCAAATCAAGCGTCATGGCCTCCAGGAGATCGCGTGTCTGATAGCAAACGGAGTCGAGAGCCGCTTGTGCGATCTCTGCAGCTCCCGCATCCCGTGTAAGTCCCATAATCGCGCCGCGTGCAGCGGAATCCCAATAGGGTGCGCCCAAACCGGTGAAAGCCGGGACAAAATACAACCCCGTTACATCGCGCGCACGGCCTGCCAATGTTTCGACTTCCGCGGCTGTCTGGATGATACCCAATGCGTCGCGCAGCCATTGCACGACACCTCCGGCCACAAAAATACTGCCTTCAATCGCATATTCTGCGCGGCCACTGACGCTGCACGCAGCCGTGGCAAGCAACCGATTATGAGAAACGGGTATCTTGGCGCCCGCATTCGCCAGCGCGAAGCAGCCCGTGCCATAGGTAGCCTTCACATCGCCCGGAGCGAAGCAGGCCTGCCCAAACGACGCCGCCTGCTGGTCGCCAGCCACACCCCGAATGGGGATCCGGGCTCCAAACAAATCTTCCCGCGTTTCGCCGAAATCATCCACGCTGTTGCGAATTTCCGGAAGGATTTCGTGCGGTACGCGGAACAAATCCAGCATCTCACCGTCCCAGGTCCGCGCGGAGAGATCGAGCAACAGGGTTCGCGAAGCGTTTGTTACATCCGTCGCGTGGACGCGGCCTCCGGTCATGCGGAATATGATCCAGCTATCGATCGTACCAAACGCGAGTTCGCCGCCGGCCGCGCGGCGGCGCGCATCGGGAATATGATCCAGAAGCCATTCGAGCTTGGTGGCGGAGAAATAGGGATCGATGACCAATCCCGTATGTGCGCTCACCAGATGTTCAAAGCCGCCCGACAGCAATTCCGCGCAGCGGTCCGCAGTTCGCCTGTCTTGCCAGACGATAGCATTATGGATGGCGTGCCCGCTGGCTCGTTCCCAAACCATGGTCGTTTCGCGCTGATTGGCGATCCCGATGGCAGCGATCTCGGCAGGCGGCACGCCTTTCGTCACGACGCGGCAACAGGCAAGAACCGTCTGCCAGATTTCCTCCGGATCGTGTTCGACCCAGCCATTCGCTGGATAGATCTGACGGAACTCGATGGCATGCGACGCCAGCGGTCGAAACGCGGAATCGAAGAGGATGGCGCGCGTCGATGTCGTGCCCTGATCGATGACAAGCAGAAAATGCGGTTCGGATTCCATGCCGGATTACCTCTCGGAGCCCCGTCAAGGCTCCCCACGCGTTATATATGAAGCCGCCGAAAGCCGGGCTAGACTGAACCCATGATCGACCCGTTCGGCCGCAACATCACATACCTTCGCGTCTCCGTGACCGACCGATGCGACTTCCGTTGCGTCTATTGCATGCCTGAGCGCATGTCTTTTGTGCCGCGCAAAGAATTGCTGAGTCTGGAGGAATTGGAGCGGCTCTGCGGGGCTTTCGTCCGCAAGGGTGTCGAGCGTATCCGGATCACCGGCGGCGAGCCTTTGGTGCGGCGGGACGTGATGCAGCTTTTCCAGCGGTTGGGTGCCTTGCTGGGCAACGGGCTCAAAGAACTCACACTGACCACCAATGGCAGCCAGCTCGCGCAGTTTGCCGATGCGCTCCACGCGGCCGGCGTCCGCCGCGTGAATGTTTCTCTGGACTCACGCGATGCGGCGAAATTCCGTGGCATTACCCGGCGTGGCGAATTGAATACTGTGCTCCGGGGTATTGAAGCGGCACAGACCGCGGGCTTGGCCGTGAAGATCAACATGGTGGCGTTGAAAGACACCAATGAAGACGAAATCGAATCCATGCTGTGCTGGGCACACGGTCTCGGCATGGATCTGACACTGATCGAAACCATGCCTCTGGGCGAGATCGACGGCTCGCGCGTCGACCAATATCTGCCACTCTCCATCGTACGTGCGCGGCTCGCGCGGCGTTTCACATTGGAAGATTGCGATTATCGTTCGGGCGGACCCGCGCGTTATGTTCGAGTCGCCGAGACCGGCGGGCGCCTCGGGTTAATCACTCCGCTTACGCATAATTTCTGCGAAAGTTGCAACCGCATACGCGTGACCTGCACGGGAATGCTCTATATGTGTCTCGGCCAGAACGACAACGCCGATTTGCGCGCCCCCCTTCGCGCTTCGGAAAGCGACGACCTGCTCGACGAAGCAATCAACCAGGCTATCGCGCGTAAACCGAAGGGCCATGATTTCATCATCGATCGCCGCCATGCGGCACCTGCGCTTGGGCGCACGATGTCGTTGACCGGAGGCTGATCGAATTGTCCCGTTCCATTCATTTTGTCGCTTCCGACACTGCCGAAGCGCAAGACTCGCTGAAACACATGCGCGAGGCTTATGGCGATCAAGGTCCCGAGCGCGCCGATGTCATCGTTGCGCTTGGCGGCGACGGATTCATGCTTCAGACATTGCACAAATTCCTCGGCGGCAACCGGCCGATATACGGTATGAATTTCGGGTCCATCGGTTTTCTCATGAACGAATTCGCCGTCGAGAATTTGTATGAACGCCTCGAGGCCGCCGAGCCAGCGAAAGTCCACCCACTCCGTATGCTTGCTACAACACAGGACGGCGGCACGGTCGAAGCGCTTGCGTTCAACGAGGTTTCCCTGCTCCGCGAAACCCGGCAGGCGGCGAAGATCAGAATACTCGTGGACGGCAAGGTGCGCATTCCCGAACTGATCTGCGATGGTGTGCTGATTTCTACGCCCGCCGGCAGTACCGCCTATAATCTGTCGGCGCACGGGCCCATACTGCCGATCGACGCGGCGCTGCTGGCACTCACGCCGATCAGTGCCTTCCGCCCTCGACGCTGGCATGGCGCACTACTCTCACATCGCGCACGCACGCGGTTCGAAATCATCGAAGCCGGCAAACGTCCGGTCAGCGCCGTCGCCGACGAACATGAAGTCCGTAATGTCTGTGCAGTGGACGTAGCGGAAGATCGTAGCATCACTGTCACGATGCTCTTCGATCACGGTCACAGTCTCGACGAGCGAATCCTCGCCGAACAATTTGTCGATTGATTTATCCTGCTAAAGCCGTAGCGCAGGGCTCCGAGATCGGGGCGACGTGTATGTCCCCGTTCGGGAGAGGCGATGCCGGAGAAATCGCCGGCTTGCCGTGCCAGGAACCATAACGTTGGGGAAATGAAAAAGCGAAAAGCTGCTTCATGTGCTCCGGCGCCAATACCTTACCGAGCGCTTCGAATTCGTCCCACCAACGCAAACAATGCCGCGCCTGATAGGACGGATCCCAGGGCTTTGGATGCGCGGTGTAATGGATCACTGCAGGCGGCTGTGAAGGAAGTTCGATCGTTTCATCGTCGCGAACGAAGAAGTTGAATTCCGGGGGAAGGCTCGCAGCCTGATTTACGAAACCGATATTGAGCGCGCACTGATCGACCATCGTCAGCAAATGCTGCTTGTTCAGCGCAAACGCGATGGACTGTTTCAGCGCCGGTTCGAGTCCCGTATGGGCGAGATCGAACAGCAGAACTCCGGAGTTGAAATAATCGCCGCGCGAAATGCCAAGTTTCGAACATGCGCGCATGACGCCTGGACCCAGAGGATCCTCACGACGAACGGCGACCGGCTGGCCGTTCAGGTCAAAGCGCAGAAGGGATTCAATTCCAGGGCCTACACAGGTATCGGCGTCAATATAGAGCGCGCGTCCTGACGGATTCTCACCCAGGAGCTGGATTGCAGCAAAAATCCGGTAATAGGCTGCGATCGAAAGACCACGGCCCATCGTGAACGCGCCCCATTTGGTACGAAATGCGAGGTTTTCGTCATGCAGCGTCGCAGACGAACGCACTTCGACTCTGGCTCCCAGCGACGCTCCGATCCTGTCGAAGGTCATCACCGCGAAATCAAGTAATCCCGGAGGGCAATAAACAACGAATGCACAATTCCGCGCCGGCCCCGGATTATGCCGGAGCAATGAAAACAGGGAAACGGCGGCACCGAGAATATATTTGGCGTCGGCGCAGAAATAGATCGTATCCGGCGCCGGTGACTGTGTCGTCGAGACTGCCTCGGAATTGCGCGAAAATGCGCGGCTCATGCGCGCGCGTCTCTCCGCGCGTACAGGACTGGTAACATTGCCGCTGATCTCGTGCGTTTCGGCAGCATCTGCCAATCCGACTGTGTCCAACAGCGCGAGTTCTTCGGCGATCTGCTCACGAAGATTTTGTACGGCAAGCGAATCCTCGCCAGGCCATTTCTCGAGCATTTGGAGTGCTTCGGCGTAACGTCCGGTATGCCGTATGCCACCTGCAAGTGCGCTCAGGAAAGTTTCGCCGTTGCGCGGCACACCGGCCTCACTACCTTCGACGAAGCGATCGCGGAGGAAATCGACGACGTCATTCCATCGATCGCGTTCGGCGTAAAAGCGCACGACATCCGAAAGCGCGCCGCGAGGCACTGAGCGATGATCGGGCCAATATACCAGGCATTCCTGGGCGCGGTCCCACTGCCCCGTTACGCAGAAATAATGGAATTTGCGCGAACGATAACGCTCGTCATCCGGCGCCTGCGAAGCCGCTTCAGCGCGTTGCAGGGTTGCTTCTGCGTCCTCGTACTGAAGCATCTCGAACTGCACGGTCGCGATATCAACGAGAATGCCGACATCGTCGGGTTTGATCACATAAAGAGATTCAAACTTGTCCAATGCTTTCGGCCAGTCGCCGAGACGCAAGGCCAGCTTGGCCATGCCGTGAAGGGCCGGCACGTTTCCCGGCTCCCGGTCCAGTATCTTTTGAAAGGCCGCGCTCGACTCATCGTAGCGGCGTAGATCACGCAAAATTACTGCAAGCTGAAGCAACAGCTCGATGTTGTCAGGGTGCTTGATCCGCGCAATTTCTAGCTGAGCCAGTGCCGCTTCATTGGCTTCCTGGTGGCGTAAAAGAAGCGCGAGTTCGATGGACGCTTCAAGATGATCCGGCGCAGCCTGGAGAATTTGGCGGCAATGCATCTCCGCCATCACCCGCTGGCCTGTTTTGCGAAACTTCCGGACCTTCTTGATGATCTTGTCGAATTTCGCGGCAATGTCGGATGAAGATCCGGCTGCAACCTCAGGCTGGGCCCGTGACCGCGGGTGCTCGGGCGTGAGCGTCGCGAGCATTTGCGACGCGCGGGCGTGTTCCGGCTTCCGTTCGAGAACATATCGGCAACGATCCGCGGCTTCCTTCAAATAGCCGAGCCGTTTCAGGGCATGGGCAATTTCAAACTGAAACTCCCAGTCCTGCGGACGTAATTGGGCGGCCGCCCGAAAAAGCGCAAATGACTTCTCCCGATTTCCGCGTCTTCCGGCGAGCCGCGCGCGGCCTAACAGCAGTTCGGCTGTTTCGCCCCCGGTTTGCTGTTTATACGAAGGTTCAGCAGTTTTTCGGGTTGAAAATTGCCCGAACTGCCTTCGAGGTTCAGGAGTTTTGCCGGCGCCCCGTGTAGGGCGCATCTTTTTGTTGGCGCCCTTGAAGCGCCCAGCCGCTACGCCGACAGCCGCATCCGCGTGCTCGACGGATTCGGTTCCGTTCTCCCCACGCATAAACCCACAACGCCCCTTCTTGTCGCCGGCCCCGTGTACCGGCGTATATCAACGTAGCGCCCGGTGCCGATCGGCGTCGACATGGGCGAATTCAGGTTTCGAAAACCAGCCAAAGCGGCGAAAATGACAACCTTCACCACTGATGCATGTTAAACTGTAGGGTAATATCCGACGGGATGCAACGCTTGGGGCAACACGCGTGACGGCAGGCCGGGCTGCAGGAATTGGTGCGAAGGATAAAGAAGCTTCGCACGCCAGAATTTCGTCAGCACTGGGATAGCCACCTCGAAATGGCTAGTGCGGGCTAGGTTTTTCGAGGTTAGTAAACGCCGTCAGCATCCGACCTGCCCGAGCCGAAAGGATTATGAATTCTCATGCTGTTGTTTGGTCTACACATTCCCA
Organism: Rhizomicrobium sp.; assembly: GCA_036502865.1. Taxonomy (GTDB): domain Bacteria; phylum Pseudomonadota; class Alphaproteobacteria; order Micropepsales; family Micropepsaceae; genus Rhizomicrobium. The sequence goes on along the minus strand of DASXXW010000042.1, from coordinate 22,454 downwards.
AATGCGCGGGCACCACAGTCTTGCTGCGAGCCATGTCAAAATTACGTTTCAACGAAGTCTACCAATGCACGCATTTCGAGCGGAACTTCCGTGAAAACAGGATGGAATTCACGCACCTATATAATCATTCCAGGCTAAAGCTCGTTTTTGGACATCTCTTGCATGAAGAGATGCTCAAATATTTCGATGGTCCCGTTGCCATGTTCACGGGTTTGCGCGAACCGCGATCACGGCTGAAGAGTCATCTGATGTTCCTGCGAAAATTGAGAAAGGATCAGGGCTTGCCTCCTCTGGATATCGATGCCGAGATCGCAAGACGCGGCAACAGCATGTGCAAATTTCTCAATTCACACTTTCCCTCGCTCGCGGGCACCAGCGGGACCGATGCGGAAAGGGCAGTTCGGATTCTCGATCATTTCTGGTGCGTATATTTCTCCGACCGCTTTGAAGAATCCGTGGCGCCGGTTTTCGATCTGCTGAACATCAAGCCCCAAAAAACAAACTGGAACATCCACGAAAACCCGGAAACGGAAGTCGATGCGGAAGACATCGACGTGTCCGCAGGACAATTCGATCAGGATATCATTCTTTACGAGACCGCAGTCGAGCGCTATCGCGTACACCGGCCGCTCTCAGTCGAGGCGGAGAATAATCTTGCTGCTTTCCGGGCTGAGCCGATACGCCGACGCAAATTGCAGAAGTTTTTCTATGCAGCAAGCTATCAGCAATATCGCGATGCAAATATCCTGGACCAGGTTATCGCGCAGAGGAAACGGCTGATATCGGAACTGGAAGCCGAACTCGATTGGTATGCAAGACTGAGCGACCGGGAATCGGATGCAAATCTAGCCCTTGCGAACTGAAGCGCCCGGCGCCGCATCCTTGTTGACCCAGGGAAATGTCCGGTCAGGAACTGATCGTTCGAGAAATTTGCAAAGCTCCGGCCATCCTTGGCCCGCAAAAAGATCGAGCTCGAGAAGCTTTCCCGCAGGTTTGTCCGAAAAGAAATGCCTGACCCGGTTTTCATACGCCTGGAATGCGTCAGAAAGGTTTTCGTAATTCAGATAGAGGCTGAATTGTATGATAGATGAGGGGAAACCGTATGGACAATCCTCGCAGTCATAGAGCGACCGCAACCCATCCAAATCCGATTCTAAATGATGCCGTGCGTGGTGCGATAAATACGATTGCTGCCAGGAGGCGAAATCCCGCTTCGTAAGTATAAATTTCGCATTGGGATAAAGATAATAGAGCTGCTCGAAACGCGATGAAATACAGGTATCGCCTGACGCGCCGAACAGAAAAATATCCATATCGGAAATTGGCCGGTGGGTCAGCGGATTGAACCAATGTGCGGAGTCGATACCGACTATCGAGAGCGCTTCGCTCAGAGAGGTCGTTCCTGTCTTGCTCAGACCAATGCCGAAGATTTTCGGTTCTGCGAAGATTTCGTGCCGCGGTTTGCGGAGACGGGTACGCACCGCATTCAATAATTTGAGGTCCGGTGCCTCCGGGAGACGATCGGCCACGTCGTCGAATATTGCCTCGAATTCCCCGAAATGTTCCAGGGCGAGAAGCAGACGAAGCTCGATATTCAATGCCCTTGGCGACAACGGTTTACCGACGATCCAGTCTGTGCGCACCCGCGACAAGAGGCGTTCCAGCAATTGCGCTTGCAGATTGGCTTCGACCCGGCGCGGAATGGTCTTGAAACAAATATCGATCTGATCGAGCGTGCCGGCAAGCTGCACCGCCTGGAGCAACTGATCCCTGACACGGCGGCGCTCGCCCAACAACTCGAATAGGCTCGCCGCCTGGGCTGCTCCCGCGCCGTCACCGGGCGAAACCGCAATGTCGTCGATCCGCTTGACAAAATATTCGCGATCGCCGGCCGAGAGGCCCTTCTTGCGGGCTACTTCGATGCCGGCGCGCAGATGCATAAGCTGAAAACTTCGGTTCTCCGGCTTTTCGGCGAGAAGGCCCGCCCAGATCGCTTCGGCCTCATCCGGCCGGCCAAGCCGCAACAGCACGGTAGCCGTCATACCTGACGCAGCGCCGGGATGTGAGGCACGATAGTTCGTCAAGCGCGCTAACGCGCCTTCCCAATCCTGCGCGCGCATCGCCACGCGCGCGAGGCCGAGATGAACCGATTGATCGTCGAAGCCCTTTTCCGCCAGCGCGGTGAATATGCGCTCTGCATCGCTTGATCGTCCGAGTTCCAGAAGAGCCGTACCTATTCTGGCTTCCCACTCCGGTTTGGAGCCGAATTTGGCAATGCAGGCCTTCCAGCGTTCGGCTGCGCCCTCCCAATCGCCTGCATCTACGGCTTCTCTCGCCCAGGCTACCCACGCCGAGCGGAGTTCGCTGTCCTGCGGCGGATGTAGATCCTTGGACGTCATATTCCATCTCTGAATTGCAGCCCGATCGTCGATGATACGAGGATAAGCCGGCCACAGGAATGCTTGTATTACATCATTTCGTGGATCGGCAGACGCGTAATCTCATAACCGGCGTCCTCGCGGATACGAACAAACTTTCCATCCGAACTGCGCTCCATCCACGGCTCGACCGTTACCGGAGGATTTGCCCGCGCGGCAGCGAGCGCGTCATCCACGGTCACCGAACGCGCAAGCTTCATCAAATTCATGCGCGTCGGAAACATCAGCTTCCATTGCGAGGGCTTCGCGGTTGCGTCATCGGGCCGTATCCACACGGAGTCGATCAACTCCCGGCCACAATGCTGCCCTTCATGGCCACGCGGTACGCGGGACAGAAAGAAATGCGTATCGAAGCGCTGGGGCATGTCGCGCGGTGTAATCCAGTGCGCAAAGGGTACCAACTGATCGCAGGCAAGCCGCAGATTTTCCTGCCCAAGAAAGTCGGCCAGACCGACGCGACCCTGTTCCAACTCTTCGCGGAACGGATCGAGCAGAGCGAGACGATCCGCGCCGATGAACTGTCCAGACGCCGCATCTCGTGCAAGCAGGACACCGGCCTCTTCGAAAGCTTCGCGGATTGCGGCGATGGCAAGTGCCCGCAGCTCGGGAGCCCAGCCGGTTGCGCCGTCCGTGTGCGCCGCGAGTTCCACGCCATAATCCTCGGGCGCCGTCTTGCCGCCGGGAAACACAAGCGCGCCGCCGCCGAATTCGATTTCGTGATGGCGCTTGACCATGAAGACTTCGATGCCGTCCGCCCCATCTCGCGCCAGCAGAATCGTTGCGGCCGGCACGGCCACGGCTACGCCATCCGATACCTGCTCAGGCTTCATACGTAATGAGTTCCACGAAAGCGGCCCGGATTGAACGCAGCGAGATCGAACGGTGCATCTTGGCCCTGTATGAGTGCGGCGAGTGCGTCCGCGACCGCCGGCGCGTAAAGTATGCCGCTGCGATATTGCCCGCTGGCGATGAATAAATTGTCGATGAGGCTAATCCCGAGAACGGGAAGATCGTCCGGAGTTCCTGGCCTGAGGCCGGCCCAATGTTCGGCGACCGACCAACGGCCAAGCGATGGTATCAATGACGCGGCGCCATCGAAGAGCCAGCGCCCCGCCGCATCTGTTGTGCTTGTGTCGAACCCCTCCCGCGTCACGGTCGCACCGACCAGAAATTGCCCGCGCTGTCCGACCAGATAGATGTCATTTCCAACGATGGCCGATGCAGGCATCGTTTCACCCGCCGGCGGCTCAAGCGCCAGCATTTCACCTTTCACAGGAATGACGGGCGGCATGACGCCGGGCGGCAATCCTTCAATACGCGCACTCCACGCTCCCGCCGCCAATACATAGGCATCGCCATGATAGACGGCAAAGGGCGTGCGCACTCCTAGCACCCTGTTTTCGTGGCACTCGAAACGCACGACTGTTTCGTTGACCAGCAGCGAGCCGCCCGCCCTTTCGAAAGCTATCGCGAGCGCCGGCCCCAGCGCGCGATTGTCGACCTGAGCCTCATTTTCCATCCACAGCGCGCTGCTTATCGCCGGATTGAGCAGAGGTTCCCGCGCAAGCGCCGCATCGATAGAGATTATCTCACCTTCGCCGCATTCTGCGCGCGCGCCGAGCGCATCGGTCTGCTGCTGCGTAAACGCGACGGCGAGTGCGCCATTCCTATGGAAAGAAATGAAGCGGCCACTCGCCTCTTCGATTTCAGCGGCGAAGCGCGGCCATGATTCCGCAGACTGCCAGGCGAGTTGGTCCTCGGCGTTCCCGGCATCCGGTGCGTCGCCGGGAGCCGCGATCATGCCCGCAGCAGCCCATGTAGCGCCGCCGCCGGGCGCAGCGCGCTCGATAACGACGACGTCTGCGCCGGCCTGCGCCAACCGCCAGCCGATGGAGAGCCCTGCGGCACCCGCGCCGATCACAATCACTTTCACAACAAAAGATCCCGGAGTAGCTTCGGTCGAGAGGCACGAAAACACGCTGTGCTGTCAAGTTCGGAGGCCATCATGGAACAGGCAAATTTCGCTGTGGTCGCATCATGAAACACACAGCTGCAATTCTTGGAGCTCTCTTCGCGATGGCGCTCATGAGCACAACAAGCAACGCACAGCTCGGCCGCGGAGACCGTTACTCCGGAACGCCCTGGGTGACGCGCTCGCCCGTTCTTGCGCAACACGGCATGGCCGCGACCGAACAACCGCTCGCCTCGCAGATTGCCATCGACATTTTGAAAAAGGGCGGGAGTGCCGTCGATGCCGCCATCGCAGCCAACGCCGCGATCGGTTTGATGCAGCCTGTGCTCAACGGCATCGGCGGCGACCTCTTTGCGATCGTCTGGGACCCGAAAACACATCGGCTCTACGGATATAACGGATCCGGCCGTGCGGCGATGGGCCGTGATCTCGCCCGGATGACGGCCGAAGTGAAGGCCGCCTGGGCGAAAGCAGGCGAGCCCGACAAGCCGCATATTCCTGGCATGGGATCGCTGCCCATCACCGTGCCCGGCGCAGTCGATGCGTGGTTCGCGCTGCATGACCGGTTCGGCAAATTGCCGATGACGGAGGTTCTGGCACCGGCCATCGGGTATGCGACCAACGGCTTTCCGGTCACGGAACTCGTGGCGCAATATTGGAAAGGAAACATGGCCGCGTTCGAGAAGAACAAGGCCCTGATCGAAGAGCTCGACAATGCGCGCGCCACCTATCTCGTGAATGGGCGTACGCCGGCCGAAGGCGAGATATTCCACAATCCCGATCTTGCGCACACGCTGTCGCTGATCGCGCAAGGCGGTCGCGATGTTTATTACAAAGGCGAGATCGCACACACCATCGACGCCTATTTCAAGCGCATCGGCGGCGATCTGCGCTATGCCGATTTCGCCGCCCATCATGGCGAATGGGTCGAGCCGCTCTCGGTCAATTATCGCGGTTACGACGTCTATGAGTTGCCACCCAACGGCCAGGGCGCGGCCGCGCTGCAGATGCTGCAGATCCTCAAGACCTACGATCTCAAGAAAATGGGCGCAGGCTCGCCGGATACGCTCACCGCGATGCTGGAAGCCAAGCGTCTCGCTTATGAGGATCTCGCGAAATGGTATGCCGATCCGGCCTTCGTGAAAGTTCCGATGAAGGAACTGATTTCCGATGCGTATGCGGATACACGGCGTAAGCTGATCGATCTCGCACATGCCAATCCGAATATTGGTCCCGGCGAGCCGCGCCTGCATGACGGTGACACGATCTATCTCACCACGGCCGACAAGGACGGGATGATGGTGTCGCTCATCCAATCCAACTATCGCGGCATGGGTTCGGGACTCGTTGCCGACCATCTTGGCTTCATGTTCCAGGATCGCGGCGAGCTTTATTCCCTCGATCCACACGCAGCGAATGTCTATGCACCAGGCAAGCGGCCGTTCCAGACAATCATTCCGGGTTTTGTGATGAAGGACGGCGAACCGTTCCTGTCGTTCGGCCTGATGGGCGGGGACATGCAGCCGCAGGGCCATGTGCAGGTTCTGACCGACATCATCGATTTCGGCATGAACGTGCAGGAGGCCGGCGACGCGGCGCGCTGGCGTCACTACGGCAACGCGGAACCGACCGGCGAGGCTTCGACGGGCATCGGCACAGTCGAGATGGAATCCGGCTTCGACCCGGCCGTGAAGACGGAGCTCACGCGCCGCGGCTACAAGGTCGTTCCCGGCACCGGTGCGTTTGGCGGCTATCAGGCCATCATGTGGGACGCGAAGAACCGCGTCTATTGGGGCGCTTCGGAAATGCGCAAGGACGGCGAAGCAATCGGGTACTAGCGGACCAAACAGATTACTTGCGAAACCCATCACCCGCACTGCGGCTGTTTCAAGAACCTCACGCTGCATCCCTCTCCCTCAAGGGGAGAGGGCTAAGTTGTACGCTGCAAATCTGTTCGAGCGGCGCACAAAATTTCCCTCTCCCCTTGAGGGAGAGGGATGCGAGAAACGGTTTCTCAATCGGCACAATCCGGGTGAGGGGTGCCTGCTCTCCGTTCGCGGATTGATCCGCCGCCGAGCGCGGCTCGAGAGTTTCACGTTCCCTGCTTTTTTCCCTGCACCAGGGAAAAGGTTCGCTCTTCGGACTCCTCCACCGCGCACTGCCTTTCCTCCTCCGTGCGAAGCGCCGAAGGGCGCAGTTCCGTCATTCCGTCTTCGAGTTTCGCGGCAAAAGGACTTAAACCATTTTGGTTGTTTTATCAACCGCCATCATTGTGCCCGTCCAATGCGCATCTTTGCAGTACACGGCAGATTTCTTTATCGAATGAAAGCAATGAACCAAAACACTTCGGACTCCGATAGTCCCGGCACACTCACGCTGCAATATTACGACGCGCACGCCGAATCCTTCCGGGAAGGCACGCGCGACCACGACGTCAGCCAGAATATCGCGGCGCTGCTGAAATACATCGAAGCGCCCTCGCCGCTTTCCATCCTCGATTTCGGCTGCGGGCCGGGCCGCGACCTCAAGGCGTTTGCCGCTCTTGGTCATGCGCCTGTGGGCCTCGAAGGCTCCGCGCGCTTCGCCGAGATGGCGCGCGCGGAGGGACTTGAAGTCTGGGAACAGAATTTCCTCGCGCTCGCCCTGCCGGAAAACCGCTTCCATGGCGTCTTCGCCAATGCTTCGCTGTTTCACGTCCCGGGCGACGAGCTGCCGCGCGTGCTGCGGGAATTACATGCGAGCCTCAAGCCGCGAGGGGTGCTGTTCAGTTCGAACCCGCGCGGCAACAATGAAGAAGGTTGTTATCACGGACGGCACTGCGCCTATCACGATCTCGATGCCTGGCGCGGATTCATGCGAGGCGCCGGCTTCGCCGAACTCGAGCATTACTACCGCCCCACAGGCCTGCCCCGCGAGCAGCAACCCTGGCTCGCAAGCGTGTGGCGGAGATAGACTTGGGCTGTCCGACAAGCTTAGCTGACAGTTGCCCCTGACTCGTACGGGCTATACCAAACTGGGTGGCTTCGATGGGGACAGCATTGCAGGCGTGGCAGAACTATTTCATTTTCACGGGCAGCATCGCAGCAACGCTGCTCGGCCTGCTCTTCGTAGCCATTTCGCTGAATGCGGAAACGATCCTTTCGGGTTCGCACCGCCACCTCAGGGAGCTGGCAGGACAGACCTTTCAGAATTTCATTCTTGCCGTTCTCGTTTCGCTCATCTTCCTCTTTCCGCGAATGCAGTTTGTCACCTTCGGATTTCTCGGCGCGTACGGGCTGTGCTGGGTCGCCTACCGGCTCTTTATCGTGTTGCGGATGCCCGGACAGGCATTTCACTGGGTCCAAATCCTGCGCCGCATGCTGCCTGCTGCCGTCGCCTGCGGATGCATGACCTATGCGGGCTTTTGGCTGCGGCGCAACGATCTCAATTCAGCGCTCGTTGCGCTCGGCGCAGGCAGCGCCCTGTTGCTGATTTCAGGGACTGCAAGTTCCTGGGACCTGCTCGTGAAAGTGGCCGAGTACCGCCAGCGGCGTTGATTTGCCGTGCGTGCTAATTCCCTCGCTCGCCGCTTGGGCTGCCCTCGTCCGCACCGACGGTGAGTGCCCCGCGACGCGGGAGAAGATCGCCGTAATAATCTCTGAGGCCAGGGTCAATGTGGTAGATTTCCCTGATATCGGCTCCCGCGCCGAACAACTGAGAACCGGGAGCAAGCCGATACACAAAAGCGTTCTTCGTTCCCGGCCTCCCGGCGAAAAGCGGATAGATTTCGAGACCATTTGTCTCCTTGCCGGTGGCGATGCGAAAGGAATCGTAGCTTCCATATGCCGTGTCGTCATACCAGAAATCGCCCAGCGTCCCGTACCAGTCGTCGTAATTCAGGGTCATCGGATCGGCGGCCCAAAGCGACGCGGTTGAATTGGCAGAGCCCGCATAGACGATATTGTTTGCAACAATGAACCGCGTGGCCGGCGTGTACTCGCCGATGAGATAATCCCCGCCGTTCAGGTCGCTGTAGATCGTATTATTGTAATAGAATAGCCGGTCAATAACACTGCCGTCTCCGTCGAGTTCGAGGCCGCCTGCGCTTCCACGATTGTTTTCGGCGATGTTGAAGCGGATCGTGTTGTTGGCAGTCACTGGATTATAATAATAATTGCAGACTTGGAAACCCGAACCTCCATTGTCGAAGCTATAGGAATACTGGATGGTGGAGTTGGTGGTTCCGACATCAAGGTCGAAGCCGCCATCCGTTCCCCCATTGTCGTGCGCAACGTCTTCCTGGAACACAATGGCGTCGGCCGCCCAGGACCACATCCCGATGTCGCCATTGTCGAAGGCAGAGGATTGTTCGATCGTACCACTCTCGACACCTTCTATCTGAATCCCCCAGCGTCCATTGCCATATGCCGCGCTCGAACGAATGGTGAGACCGAATAGTTCAGGCGTTGGCCAGGTTTTCGAATTATCGACAAATATGCCGGTATCGCCGTTGTCATGGGCAGTGACATCGGTAATCGTGACATTCTTGTAGGTGCCAGCAACAGTTCCGAAATAAACACCTTCGCGAAAGCCCGAAACCGTAACATTGCTCACCGTGATGGCGGCATAGGCCCCGCGATGGGCATAGAAGCCGACTCCGTTTGCCTGATTCGAACCACTTCCCGCGCCCTCAACGACAATGTTTTCGACGGTCGCGCCGCCGGCATCGTGCCAGTAGATGCCGCTGCCAGTGCCCGCGCTGATGGTGGCCGCCGGTGTCCCGTAGGATCCAACTGTGATGGGATTGCCGGCTGTGCCGCTCGAACTCAGTATCAGATTTCCGCTGAACGACTGACCTCCGAAAAACAGTATCATGTCCCCTGGGACGTATTGCCCGGCATTGACCCTGGAGATCGACTGCCAGGGATCTTGCGGCGACGTTCCGGAATTCGAATCGCTTCCCGAATTACTGACATAATAGGTGGCAGCATGGCCTGATCCTGGCGCGGCTGTGAGCAGCGCGCAGATCGCCATTCGCGCAATACCGATCAACCCGGACTGATTGGCCAGCACGTTAGAACATCTCCCTCGCGGATTCGTATTCTATCCTTACCGCCTCGGTGACTGGAATAGGTTCCATCCCTCCGACATCAAGGAACTTACTGGCGCGGCTTGTGTTTACCACTTGCATCCGCGCGACGGGGAGACCGCCATGCATGTTGATTTGACACAGCAGCAGCTGATCATCATCGCGATTCTTGTTGTTGCCGCGATCGCTGTCGTTGCTGCTCTCATCATTCATAATCGCAAGACGCACAAAGCGGCGCTTCAGCGGCGCTTCGGGTCCGAATATGACCGCGCCGTGGCCGCACATGGCTCGGAGCGCAAGGCCGAAACGGCGCTCGAAAATCGCCAGAAACGCGTCGAAAAGCTCAACCTTCGCAACCTCGATCCGGCGGAGCGTGAGCGCTTTGTCGAGCGCTGGAAGGCCGTTCAATTAGCCTTTGTGGATTCGCCGCGTGGCGCGCTGACCGAAGCCGACGATGTGATCTCCGCATTGATGCAGGCGCGGGGCTATCCGGTTGCGGATTTCGAGCAGCGGGCAGCCGATATCTCGGTCGACCATCCCCGCGTGACCGAGAATTATCGCGCTGCTCATTCCGTCGAGGAACGTCTGCGCGCCGGTGAGGCGGCAACGACCGAAGATATGCGCACGGCAATGATTCATTATCGCGCGCTGTTCGACGAACTAGTGCAGCCCACCGTCATCGAGCGGCGCGACGCGGCCTGATGCTCGATATTAAAGTATCCCCTCATGCTTCGACTGGCTCAGCATGAGGGGTAAATTGATGACCTCACCCTGAGCCTGTCGAAGGGTGAGACGACGTTTCAATTCGTCGCCGTCTTCGAGGCAGCCTGCGCTTTTTCCTTCGCTTCCGCGGCTGCTTCTTTGGCCTCCTCGGCTGCCCAATCCACCGGGCCGTTGACGAAACGTTTGCGCAATTCGTGGAGCGTATAGGCGTTCCCCCATTCGAAATGCGCAAAGACATCCGCAAAGCCTGCCCCAGAGCCGTAGCCTGCGTTGGTCAGCGTGACTCGCGTGGTCTTCGCATCGAGCGGCGCGAATTCGATCATCGTCACCGTCTTCTGAAACAATTGCGAATCCACAAAGCCCGCCGGCGCCTGCACATTGCGGATGACGATCAGCCGGTCGGGAATATAGGAAACGACCGCGTTCTTGATGTTGTTCGGATCGCCGAACTTTGCATGCGAGTCGTAGCTGGCCTCGATCATGCCGCCCACCCGGAAATCGATCTTCGCAACCGGCACCGCCCAGCTTGAAAAGCCCTCGGAGGTGCTGAACGCGGTGAACACGTCATGGGCCGCCGCCGGCACATCGATGGAAAGCTGCAATGAGCGGTCGCCGTCGGGCTCGGTGAAAGATGTATTTGTTACATCCTTGAAGTCGCGCCAGGATGGCGGAGTACCGGCTGACGCGGCGGAGGACAGTCCGGCCAAAATCGCCGCGATCGCCAAAACCTTATTCTGCATGATAATTACTCCCTCTCCCGTTGCGCGGCCTGTTCCAGCCGCATGAAATAATCCCTGAGTTGCGCGACGCTGGCGTCGAAGGCTTCAAGCGTGCGGTGCGTGCGCGACTGCATCACCCCGCCCTCCATGACGGTAAGCACGAAAGTGGCGAGCGCGTGCGTGTCGGTGTTCGCAGGCAGTCTGTCCGCGGCCGCATCGAGACAGGCCTCAACGTGGCCCACCCAGCCCGTAAAATTCACTGCAAGCAGATCGCGAACCGGCGGATCCGGTTCGTGCAATTCGAGCGCGAGCGATCCGATCGGGCAGCCATAGAGACAATCCGTGCCGGCAAGCGCCCTGCGATAGGAGGCGAGCAGCGCGAACACACGCTCGACCGGATCGGCGACCCCGTCCCAGGCCGGCGCAAGCAGCATCGGTTCGATGCCGTCCCGGTAGAGGCCAAGCACGGCTACAAGCACATCCTGCTTGGTTGGAAAGAAGTGATAGAGGCTGCCCGAATGGGCGCCTGCCTCCTTCAGGATATCAGCGACGGAAGTCGACAGATAACCCTTCTCGGCAAACAGCCTCATCGCGGAAAACAAAATGCGGTCGCGGGTTTCGTCCATTCGCCGTCGAGTTGATTGATCACTCAATCAACCGATAACGCACCTTGATTGATCAATCAAGTCCCTGTGTTCCCCATGCTGGATCGCTACTGCATCGTTCGGTTGAGGTGCGCCCACCACGCGATTGCAGAAGTGGAAAATCTCCTGCTTTTTCATGGGGTTCTTGGCTTTTCAGGCCCAAGCCTCCCGCTCACGCTCTCGTGATCACGATGAATTTGGCGAGGTTCCGTGTCGGCATCTCGTTTCGCGACGATTTGCGACAAAGCCTGCCAATCCTGCCAAACATTCTGTCGGACAAAATCCTATAGCGGCTCGTCACCCGTCGCGGAGGATTTGTTTGCCAGGCTTCCCCCCTCTTCACCTGACAAACCCCTCCGCGAGCTTCTTTCAGTGACAACCGGGCCCGCCCCTTCGCCCAACGATCGGACGGGCCCGGATGCGTCTTCACAAGTGCTGTGTTGCGGCGGGTATCGGCCGTGCCGGAATGCTGAGTTGCAGGATGCACGCGACCGAGCCCGCCGCCTTCGCGAACGCGCGCTGGATGCGAAGGCTAGCGCCGATGCCGCATCGACGGCGGATATGCGCCGTTCCTGGCTGTATCTCGCGCGCAATTGGGAGGCCATGGCGGACGAAGCCGAAAACTCCGCGCCGTCGTCCCAAACGACTCTTCCCGACTCGCAAAACGCCCCGATTTGTTTCTGCGCTGCAGCAGCAAGCGCCGCAGAATCTATGTCTTCGGCGCGAGAAGATCGTCCAACAACGCCGGCGCGCCGGGAATTCGTTGCAGATGCGGATAGCGCAAACCACCGTGATAGTTCACGGCAAGCATCGTGTAGCGGTCGCCCTGCTTTATCAGCAGCTGGATCGGGGCCGTACCGGTCTTTGCACCTGTGATCGCATCTTTCAGATCGTCGGAATCGTAAGCGATACCATTCACGGCGACGATCTGGCTTCCGACGACGATGCCCGCGTTGAACGCCGGGCTGTCCCACAGAACTTCCATGACCGCATGCTCTTTCTCGTCGATGACCACGCCCAGCGAATAAAGAAGGTCTGTGATCTTTCGGGCGTGTTCATTGGATTTTGCGAAGGCTGAGGGCTTGTCGGCGTAAACGAGTTTGTAGCCGCCCCGCGCAAACCCATCGAGCGGCGCGGGTTTACTCACATCGTCGAGACGCGCGCGCAAAAATCCCGCCCAGTCATAGGGCACCACCGCATTCAACGCATGCACAACATCGTCGAACGTGTAGGTCGCGGTCACATAGCTGCCATTGTCGATTCCGAAAAAACCATGCGCGAAATCGTCGAGCGATTTCTTTCCGCCGGTCTTCTCCCGTATCAGCGTATCTGCATCGAGCCAGATCAGCTCGCCCTGCCCATAATAATCTTCGCTACGCTGCCAGCTCCGCCAGGGGATGGGACGGCGCATCGCGGTAATGGGATCGTTGGTCGTATCCTGTAGCGGCCGCCATGCGAGCCCCGCGCGATTGGCGAACGTCGCGGCATCCGCCGCAAGCGCGTCAAGCGCCTGTTGTTTGGTCCAGAGACCCGACCGCGCGGCCAGCACCGTTCCCCAATATTGCGTCTGGCCCTCATAGACCCAAAGCAGGCTGTCCTGCATGGGCACATTGAAATTTGCCGTCCAAAGATCCGCCGGACGCCGGAATTTGCCGTTCCAGGAATGGGTGAACTCATGGCTCAAGAGATCGCGCATGGCGATGTTCTTGTCCCACTCCTTGAAATAATCGGCACTCGTGCCGTCTTCGCTCGAACGGTGATGTTCGAGGCCGATACCGCTCATCACTTTGCTCAGCGCGAGAAGGAAATCATAATGGTCGTAATGGTGCGAACCGAAAGCGCGATAAGATTGCTGCACAAGATTGCGATGAACCTGAAGCTGGTCGGGAGAGATAATGAGTTCGTCCGGCCGGTCGGCGACGATATCCATATGAACCGGCGCGGGACCGCCGGGATCGAGATCGACGCGCTCGAAATAACGGCCCGCGAAAACCGGCGAATCCACCAGCGTATTGAACGGCAACGGTTTGAAACTTGTCGTGGCGCCGGACTGGGATGCGGTTTCGAGCGCCGTGCCGAATTTCCAGCCCGACGGCAGCTTCATGCTCGCCTGCACCGGGATGTCGCGGCTGAAATATCCGGCCGGGTAAAGCGCGACCGCATTCCATTGCAGATTCAGCATTTCGGGCGTCATCACCACGCGCCCTTCCCTCCCTTCCACCGGCGAGAGGAACTGAAAATCGCAAGTCAGCGCGCGGGCTGTTGCGGGGACCGCAACATGGAAGGCGAAAACATCGACCGTATCCCGGGTCCAGGCGAGTTTCGTACTGCCTGCGTGGATGACCAGGCCGGCGAATTTGTCGATGGGGCCGCTCGGGCCATGATTGCCCGGCAGCCATTTCGGAAAGAGCAGCACTGTCTCGCCCGGCTTGACGGGTATCGTCTCGTGAACCCGGAAGATGCCGCGGGCAATATCCGTCGCATCGACGGCGAGATGGAGCGTGCCCGGATAGGGCTTGTCCAGCGGCGCCGGAATGGGTGGCGGAAGCGGCGCAGGAGACGGCCCCATTGATTGTTGCGCCGCAGCAGAAGCGAGCATCGCAGCAGCGGCAAAAGAGGCAGCAAACAGAATTCTCACGGGTCTCTCCTTCGATCCCGAAATCGCAAAACCGCCGCCGGCGCGAGGCAGCCCCCTTGATTAGCGCAGATTCCGTGGACGGCACTATCCCGATTGCCTTGGAATTCCCCAACCCTGACCTGCTTTTCGAGCCCGCGCGCCACGCCCATCAAACGCCGCTTGGCGGGATACCGAAGAATGAGCGGTTCGACTTTCCCGTCTGGAGGCGTTTGATCGTTTGCGCGCACAAACAATTTCATGCAGCAAGCGAAGTATGATAGGGATCAACTATCAAACAAGCGGGAGGCTTCAGTGAGGGTTCGAAACACTGTAAATTTGTCGACGGTGCTTTGCGCTATTCTTTGCGTCACAATACAACCCGGCATAGCCGGAAAGGCAAAAATTACAACCTTCGATCCTCCCGGCTCCGGCGCCACCTATCCATGGACCGTCAGCGACGACGGCACGATCACCGGCTTCTGGTACAACACGGCAAAAAGCGAGACCGACAGCTTCGTCCGCGGCAAAGACGGCACCATTTCGGTGTTCAACCATCAGGGATCGCAGGTCACAGCCGCCTACGGCATAAACACCAAGGGCGTTACTGTCGGATATTGGACGAATATTGCGGGAAATTTTCCGGGCTTCATCCGCACGTCAAAAGGCAAGATGAAGATATTTCGCGTCGACGGCGCTTCGAACGGCACCTATCCAGGCGAGCTCGGCAAGAGCGGCGCAATCGTCGGCGCGTGGTATGATGATTACGATGTCGTCCACGGTTTCCTGCGCACACCCAAGGGAAGCATCACCAGTTTTGACGCGCCCGGCGACGCCTATGGGACGTTTCCCACCAGCATGAACGCCACCGATGTGATCACCGGCCATTTTGACGACGCCAGCGGGCTGATACATGGCTTCGTGCGCGGTTCGGACGGAACTATCACGACATTCGACGCGCCGAACGATATCTATGGAACCTTCGCGCAGGCGATCAATGCGGGCGGCACGATAGCCGGTTATTATGATGACTCGGCGGATCAGGCCCATGGTTTCCTGCGCAGTTCCGACGGTACGCTCACGAGTTTCGATCCATCGGGTTCGACCGGAACCTTCGTCGAAAGCATCAACGACAAGGGCGATGCCACAGGTTACTATCAGGATACGAGCGGTGGATCACATGGCTTTGTCCGTGCATCCGGGGGATCCATCTCCACCTTCGATGTCTCCGGCGCGTCCGGGACCTTCGCGAACAACATCAACAGCAAAGGCGAGATTACCGGCTGGTACATCGACAGCGACGGCAATTATCACGGCTTCGTGCGAAGCAAGTAATTACGCGATCGGAACTGCGAGCCGGAGGCGCCGGGCGCGGACAATGTAATAGGCAAAAGCAGCGAGAACGGCGGAGCCCGCACTCCAGATGAGAAGGTCGGGCTCCGAAGCCGCGATCAGCACGAAGCTGAATATCGCGCCGCCCGCGCCTGTTATGCGTGCCCAGAAACGGCGCGTCGGCGGAAAGGCGCCGCTGAGGCGAATGAGCGCGAGCCCCGCCGCACCGTAAACCATCAGGCTCAACACGACGGCGACATTGGTGACGATCGTGAACTGACGTGCGAGCGTCGGGCTCGCTGAGGCAATTGCGACAAGACTGGTGAGCACACCGGTGAATACCAGATTGGGCAAGGATACTCTCGGTGCGATCTGTGTTGCTGCAACAGTCCGCATCTCGCCCATCACCGACTCGCTCTCTGCCGTCTCCACGGTGAGGAGCAAAGTCGCGCCGAGCGTGCCTGACGCCTTGAGCATGGCACATAAAGCGATGGCGCCGGCTACCGACGCGCCAAGAATGGGTGCCACAGCATCGGCAAACGGTGCCGTCGATTTCGCGAGAGCCGCGGCAGGGAGAAGGCCCATGATGGCGGCATTCGCGGCCATATACAGCAAGGCCGCGACGAGAAGCCCGGCAAGTGTTCCTATTGGAACATCGCGCAGCGGATTGCGCACGCGCACGGCAAGAATGATGGCGGTTTCGATGCCGAGAAATGCCCAGAACACCATCACGGTCGCGCGCGGCAAAACGGCGAATGCGGATTGCCCGCTTACATTCCAGGACGCAGCAAATATTGCTCCATGAAACCAGAACCAGCCGCCAATCGCCGCAAGTAACACCGGCACCAGGCCGAGAAGCATCGACCAGCTCTGCAGGCGCGCGACGAAGCGTGTGCCGAGCATGTTTGCACCGATAAACAGCCAGAGCACGCCGACAGTGGATATCGTCATGCCTGCAGGCGTGGCGACGAATGGTACGAGCACGCCCAGATACCCCGTCACGGCGAGTGCAACCGCCACCGCCGCAACGACGCAGGAAGCCCAATAGAGTGCGCCCACGACAAATCCCGCGAGAGGTCCGAACGCGTCGCGGATGTAAGAAAATAGCCCCGGCGTTCCGGGGCTGAGGATAGCGAGCCATGCAAATACACCGCCGATCAATGCGGCGCCCGCAGTGGCCGCAAGCCACGCCAGAATGGTGATCGAGCCGATGGCAGCTAGGCTTGCGGGGAGGAGATAAACGCCTGAGCCGATCATCGTGCTGGCTACGACCATCGCCGCCAGGAACGGACCGATCTTGCTGCTGTCACTCATTATTTGCCCCTCGTGAATCCGCCCGGCTATGAATTCGTTACCGCCAATTGCTGCGCCTTGCGTTTCTGACTGGCGAACCAATAAAAGAATAATCCCCATCCCAGCATGACGAGCGTGGACAATACGATCTTGACGAAGCTTGTGACGGGATTGGGATCGCCGCCATTGGGCGCCAGCGAGCAGATGATTGCGATGATCGTTGATATCTGGCCGATCCAGGCGAACACATAAATTGTTCGCCGGCCGCCCGGTGGCGCCCATGCGCCCGGCACAGGATCGAGGCGCGCGCATTTCGCATAGGCCGCGAACATGAACACGTAAGGAATGGCGACTGTTATGACGCTCATGGCGACCAGCAGGTCATAAGCGCCGGCGACGCTCGCGCCAGCCTGGCTGATCACCATGATCGCCAGCATCAATCCACCCTGCAAAAGAATGGCAGCAACAGGCGCACCGGTTCGGGGATTGCGCTTCGCGAAGGCTGGCGGGAGAAAATTATCAAGTCCCGCCGCGAAGGGCAGCCGCGCGCCCACGCCGAACCATGCCGTGAAGCCGCCGAGCATGCTGAGCGCGAACAACGCGATGGCGACGATTCCCAGATACCCGAAACCGACATGTGCGAAGCCCAGCCTCAGCGCATCGGGAAATCCGGAAAGCCGCGTCAGCTCGCTTTTGGGAAGTATGATCAGAAAAGCGGCCGTCCCGCCCACATAAACGACGAGCGAACCGATGCCCACGATGGCCAGCACTCGAATAATGGTTCGCATGCCGCCGTCGATTTCGTTGCGCAAGAAGCCGAGCGATTCAATTCCGGAATAGGCAAACACCATCGTGCCCCACAAAATCGCCGTATCGAAACTGGCGGGCGCGAGATAGGAATTGTGCAGGAAATCTGTGGCACTCCGGCCTTCTATTCCCAACACCAGCGCGACGACAACCAGCATCGCAAATACGACCCAGTTTCCCGCCGTACCGATATTGGGCAGCCATTTTCCATATTTCAGCCCGGCCAATTGCACGCCGATCACGAGCAGTGAAACAATGACGGATATCGAGAGGCTGAGACCGACGCTCTTCGGGTCGCCGCCAAACGCTGCGATGATCAGCCCACTGAGAAACACCAATATGCCTGCGAAATAAGGCATGAGGCTGAT
The DNA here is from genome assembly GCA_036502865.1 of Rhizomicrobium sp. Lineage (GTDB taxonomy): Bacteria > Pseudomonadota > Alphaproteobacteria > Micropepsales > Micropepsaceae > Rhizomicrobium. Next base: position 4,476 of record DASXXW010000042.1, on the reverse strand, counting down.
CCAGTAAAACCAGCCGCAGAGAAAGCCGGAAAGCGGGCCGAGCGCGTCGCGCGCCCAGACATAGATGCCGCCCTCGCCTTCGAACCGCGCGGTCAACTCGGCGGTAGCGGCGGCAAGCGGCACGAAGAATGTGAACAGGGCCAGCGTCCATAAGGGAAGCGATGCCGGGCCGACCGCGGCAGCGACCGCGACCCAGCGCATGCCGATGCCGACGGCGATTGCGTAGAAAGCGGCGTCGAGGAATTTCAGGCGCTGCGCATTAGCGGCCATTTGCGCTCCCTACAAAACATGATGCCGCTTTCTCGCCCGCACAATCTGGAGAAAGAGATCGCGCGATATCGAATTGTTGTTTGGCTTCGTCGCGCCGGCCGAGATACATGAGCGCCTTTCCCCATTCGTGATGCAGTCGCGACCAGTTCGGGGCGTAATTATTTGCATCTTGGAATTTGGCCAGCGCGAGATCCGAACGGTTCATCTGCATCAGCGCCTCGCCCCATAATTCGAGCGGATCGGCGAAATGCGGCCCTTTTTGATGCGCCACTCCCAACTTCGCGATGGCGGCATCATACTCGCCGCGCGCCAACAGCATCGCTCCCCAATCGGTGTAGGCAAACGGAAGCGACGGGCCCAGACGAACGGCGTCCGCGAACAGCGAGTCGGCAGCCTGCCAATTGTGCGAGAGCCCTTCGATCCGGGCGCGCGCGATGATGCAGGGATAACAGTCAGGCGGCAGCGCCGCCCCATAGGCGCGCGCGGCTGCAACATTGCCAAGCCTTGCGAAGACATAGGCGAGCGGCGCCTGAAGCTGAAACGATGCGTAATGCGGCCCGAGGCTCGCGATAGCCTTCGACAATTCGTCTCTTGCCCCACTCCAGTTACTAGCCTCGATCTCGAGCAGTCCGTGTCCGAGGCTTGCCAATACAAGCTGGCGGTTCGCCGTGCTGGTACTTCCCGATTGCGGCGGATCAATCGCGATGCGCCGTGCCGCTGCCAGATCGTGCCTCAGCGCCAGATCCCGAATGAGAAATCCCTGCGACCGTGCCCGAAGGCCGGAATGTTCGATGGCGATATCTGCCCGCATTTCCCGGACTGCACCGGTGAAATCCCCGAGCGCCGCATCGGCTTCCTCGGCGAGGACGCTGTGCATGTTTCCGAGCACGCGTTGATCCAGCTCTACACCGGCATCGTCGTTCAACAATCTCAATCCCGTCTCGGCCTCGTTATAGGCAAATTCGGAATGCCCAAGCCGCCAGGCGACAGCCGAGAGGTTGTTATGTGCAAGTAACAAATCCGGATTGAGCGCGACGGCCGCATTTCCATATTGTTCCGAGCGCCGCGTATCGTTTTCCACGAACAGCAATCCGGAATATGCCCAGGCGCGCTCATTTATCGGCGCGTCGCTTTGCGCCAGCGCCAGCAGGACGGCCTTGGAATCCTTTTCGCGGCCATGAGACGACAGATAGATTCCATAGCGATAGGGTTGGGTTTCGCCAAAGAGCCGCTCCGCGATCTGGTTCAACAATGCATCGAGGTCATTTCCGCGGACCGTAATTCCTGCACCGCTGCCGGCACGCGCCGTGACGGCAAAGCCGCTCCCGCTACGCACGACCTCACCGGTGATATGCGTCTGCCGTCCAATCGAACTGACCAGAAAGCGATAGACCTCGCCCAGGGATATTCCGGTATCGGGGATCTGGACCTTCAGATCGTCGCCCCAATTGTTGCGATAGGAATTCGCGGCCCGGAGCGATTGCGTTCCGGATTGCATCGCAACGATCCGGTCCAACACGTGCTGGGCAATCACAGTGCCGGTTTCGCCCTGCTCGGTCAGCGCGGGTGGAACTGAAAAGCTTTCGACGACAAGCCGATGGTCGTTCACAGCCGAGGAAATCGCGGCTCCGATAGCTACGATGATCAGCAAGCCCAGCAACACCAGGATGATGTGCCCGGCACCGCGGACACGGTCGGCCACACGCCGCCATTTGAGATGAGAGATCTCGAAGGCGTTCTGCTCGATCAGGTTCTCGCTCTGAAGCCGTGCCAAGCGGGTCTGCTCGCGCAGATAGGCACGCCTGTCGATATCGGCTGTTTCAGGTTGCGTGGCGAGCACCGTCGCCAGCGGATCCCCGAGCCTTGCGGAAACCTCGCGAAAGGATTCGTCCTCAATCGTCATGCGCAACGCCCCATCCGCCGTCCCGGGCCCACGACCGGATCGGACAATTCCCCGTCCACGAAACACCCCGACAAACGCGAAAATTTACATCAAAGTTGGCAATGCCGAAATGGGCTGCCTGCCACCCGGCCGAAGCGCTGAATTCGACGGTGGGCGAACGCGGGCGCGCTCGACTTCCGGAGCGTGCAGCCCTACCCTACGGCTCGCCCTAGTTCCGTATCGAGGAGTAATTGCGAATGTCGTTGCGTACTCTCATCTTCGCCGCATCCGCGGTGTTGGCCTTCACCGTCACTTCGGCAGCGAGTGCCGCCGCTCTGCACGAACCCCTGCCGCCAGACAGCACGGCAGTGAACGGCACACATCAGATCGGCAAATCCCATCCGCTCTCCGCGCACGCGACGCCGGCGGCGTTGCCCTATATCGGATTGCATCCTAATGCGGATAAAGGCCTGAAGCGGCGTTATTCGGGCACGCCCATCGATATGCTCAACTACCATTATGACAACTACCCGACCGGATGGAACCAGAGCGAAACCGATCTGACGCCGGCCAGCGTCGCCTCTTCCAGCTTCGGGCAACTGACAACCCTGAACGTAGACGGCAACGTGCTCGCCGAGCCGCTGATCGTCTCGAATTTCCAGATGCCCGATGGCTCAACCCATAACGTGCTCATCGTCGCGACAGGTCATAACACGATCTATGCCTATGATGCACAGGATTACAGCATTCTCTGGCAGATCAGCCTCGGCCAGTCGCAATCGTCGAACGATGTGGGCTGTCAGGACGTGCAGCCGGAATACGGCATATCGAGCACGCCAGTGATCATACGTCACAGCACAAGTTCGGCGACGATCTATGTCGTGGCTGCGACGGAGCCGAAGTCCTTTTCGTTCCATACAAAACTCTACGCAATCGATCTGGGCACGGGCAAGAAACTCGCAGCTCCAAAGGAGATCGCACCTGCTTCGCAACTCAAGACCGGCGGCAAGATACATTTCGACCCGCAGAACCAATGGAACCGATCCGCGCTGGTCTCCGCCAATGGACAGATCTATCTGGGCGTCGGCTCGCATTGCGATAACAACGCCGGAGCCATCTCCGGATGGGTGTTGAGTTTCGATCCAACGACGCTGGCCCAGACCGGCAAGTTCAATACCATCGAAGCCAAAGCCGGTTATGAGCTCGCGAGCATCTGGATGAGCGGTTACGCGGTGGCGTCCGATCCGGCCGGCAACATTTTCGCGGTCACGGGCAACGGCAATTACAGCCACAAGAAAGGCGAGCGCGGTTTTGGCGAAACCGTTCTCTCGCTGAGCAGCGATCTGAAAAAAGTGAATACGAGTTTCACGCCGGCCGACTATCAGTCGCTGAACAATGGCGACACCGATTTCGGTTCGGGCGGCGCCATGATCATTCCGGTGCAATCTGGGCAAACCGCGCCGGAGATGGCTTTGGCCGCAGGCAAGGAAGGAACGCTTTTCCTTCTGAACGCCACCAAACTCGGCGGCATGACGTCAAATGACGGGGGCGCGCTTCAGAAATTGTCGCTCAAGGGTTGCTGGTGTGGCCCAGCGTTCTATGTGGGATCACAGGGACCCGTCGTATTCTTCCAGGGAAATAGCGACAACATCCGCGCCTTCAGCGTCGGGACCGGCTCGAATCCACAACTTACCCAGATAGCCCAGGGATCAAGCGGCGGTGGGTTTGGAGGCTCGTTCCCCATTGTTTCAAGCAATGGCACTACGGCGGAAACAGGCGTTGTCTGGCTCATCCGGCGCGCATCAACCGAACAGATCGAAGCCTATGACGCCTCAAGCCTCGGCGCGCCGGTGTTTGCTGCCAATGCAGGTACCTGGTCGAATGGAAGCCGGGCCTATCTGAGCCCGACGGTCGCAAACGGGCGCGTCTATGTCGGCGCGTACAAGACGGTGACGGTGTTCGGCCTTACGAACTAAGCCATCCGTGAAAGCGGCCTGCAAATAACATTGCTTCATCGGCTGCCTCCCCCCTCTCCCCCAAGTTGGGGGAGAGGGTTGGGGTGAGGGGGTGGCAATACGTGACGGACGCTGAACAGTTGGGGCGTCGCTAATTTGACATTGAGAACATCGGTGCGGTGGAGAAGCCCCCTCACCCTAGCCCTCTCCCCCGAAAAAGGGGAGAGGGATCATCGCAATGCCCTCCATCGCCCGAGTGAGGCGGCATCGGAGGCACTCAGATCAAGACCCGCAGCAACAGCAAATTGTTTTCGCGCCTCGTCTTTCTTGCCGGCATAAAATAGCGCCTTGCCCCATTCGAGATGCAGA
>DASXXW010000041.1:0-2028 GCA_036502865.1 Rhizomicrobium sp. | reverse complement strand
CGTCGATCAGCGCGGCGATGGCGAAGACGACGGATCACGAGACGCGGGCGCATCTGGAGGCGAGCCGGGATGAGATCGCCAAGATTCTGGATCCGAAGTTCGCTCCACCGGCGACGCCGGCAGCTACGGGGGGATTCGGGGGGCGTGGGGGGTTCGATAGGTACGTTAAGACCAACTGGCCACGGATGAACATGGATAAACACGGATAAAACAGGTGTAGAACACCTCCGCTCAGTTAGGTCCATCCGCGGTTAGCGTCGTCAGGAGCTTTGCGAAGATTGGGGGATCGAGAGCTAGCGCTTTGAAGATGGTGCGGCGAAGGGCGGGAAAGCGGTCCAGGGAAAGCAGGGTGTCGGCGACGAAGGCCGGGCGGCGCGCAAGACGCGAATGTTCCGCCTGATAGGATGCAAGGCGGCCATGGCACAGCGCCTCGGATAGCGCTATGGCCTGGTGAAACGAGAGGCTCAAGCCTTCGCCGGTAATGGCATCCACCGAGCCCGACGCATCGCCGACCAGGACGGTGCGGCCGCGAAATACGCGGCGCAAGCGACGCGAGACAGTCATAGCGCCGCGCTCGACGCTGGACGAGGGAGCGCCGTGTAGTTTTCTTTGCAGTCCCGAAAACTCCGACATTGCCGTATCGAGCCGGAGATGGGGATCCCGGGACAGGAGCGCAACGCCGATCTCATCGTCGCTCACCGGAGTTACGTAGATCTGACAGCTTGAGCCCCAGTGTACTTCGACGAAATCGGTCCAGGGCGAAATCCGGTAATGTTGGCGAAAGCCAAAGCGGAACGATTCCGAGGCGGCGGCGTCGAGTCCGGCCGCGTGACGCACGCAGGAATTTTGTCCATCGGCGCCAACAAGCCAGCGGCACGACGGAAGTTTAGAGGTGTCACTCACGCGCGTGCCCCAGAGCAGGCGGACACCGAGTTCCTCCGCGCGATTGACGAGAAGGTGGTGCAGGCGAGTGCGGCGCAGGGCGAGTCCAGGTCCGGATTGAAAGGTCGCCTCGACAGAAGTGCCGCGGTCGAAGAAGCGGATACCGCGGAGGGGAAAGGCGTCGGAAAGCCGAAGCCCGAGCCGCTGCAAGATTTCGACGCCGGCAGGCGGAATTCCCTCACCGCAGGCTTTGTCGATGGGTGGACGCGCAGCATCGGCGACGGTGACATCGAACCCTTTCAAACGGACTGCAATCGCCGCGGCCAATCCGGCCGGTCCGCCACCGATCACGAGAACGTCGGTTTGTAACAACATTCTCCACTCTCCTTCCGGTGATGCGCATTCGCATACGAGATATCAAGTACCTGCCGGGCGTGCAATGGTGCGACCGATAGCCGGAAACTGCCGGCGGTGCCGGCAAGCGCCGCAGAGGTCATTCGACGAAGTTCAACAGATGTAAACGATCGCCGTATGGAGCGCTGCCCATCTTCGGCGTCGATGGGGCACACTAACGGGGCGATGAAAAGACGGAAGAGGGCCAACGGCAGCGGGTGACGAACGAGGTCGAGAAGAATGAAACGGCGGCAGAATCGTCCCACGTTGCGAATCAGATGCGGCAAATCGCGTTCGCGAAGGTGATGGCCGAGGTGCATCGAGAAAGCGACATCGGCAAAAGGGAGCGGGTCGCGCCGTGCATCGGCTTGAAGGATTGGAACCGGTGCAGCGACACGGGGGTGCGGATTGATGTCCACGCCAACGACCTCGACTCCCAGTCTGCGCCCGACCTCTTCCAGGACGAGGCCTGTGGCACATCCTACGTCCAATACCCGGCGCACGGGCAGGGGATCCCGACCTATGGCGCGGACTATCAGGTTGGTGTCGCCGAGCCACCGATGGATTCTGGCAATGTCCCGGTATGCACGTTCGACTAAGTGATCCGGAACACCGTTTTGGTCGAGTATCTCCGCTTCGTTTTTTCGTGTCATCCCAACCGAATTATAGGTCTATGCACGTAATATGCCGGAGCAATATTTGTAAAAGTGTGGTGAGACGACCGCGGTTGTACGCCAGCTACCCAACGAAATC
>DASXXW010000040.1:0-3631 GCA_036502865.1 Rhizomicrobium sp. | reverse complement strand
CGTACCACGAGAATTAGTAATCAATTCGGCGGTGGCATGATCATGCCTTCGTAGAGATACAAATTCGGACGGTGAGGCGGAGAGCCCGGTCTTATACGGGCGAGGCTATAGGCGGACAATGCAATGCGCCGCGGCGGCGCGAATACTGTGTCTGGAATTGCGACGATCGCCTCGGCGAAAGCCTGATCGCCTTCGCTGATCAGCCGGGCGACGCCGTAGGTCACCCCGCCATTACTGGTGGGAAGCGGAATAACAACCAGATCTTCGTCGGACAATTCACTCTCCTGTTTGCCCTAGCGTTGATTCCGAGGAAGACAACCAGAGTTACGTCAAGCGCCACTCTTCGTCTCGCGGAATTCACGAAATTCGGCGACCAGCTCTTCCCATGTTCGGGCGACCAGAAGCCATTCCTCTTTCAGGCGATGATCTCCGCACATCAATGCCTTTTCGCGGGCCCGCATGGCTTTGGATCGCGCACTATCGATTTTTTGCTGCATTTTACCCCCCGGCTCAGGTCGCAGATTAGCAACCTACCGGTCCGGACTCCATCAGGCAGCGTAGGACAAAAGATTAGGGGGGTGCCAATGATCCGGGCCGGCGCGATTTGAGCTTAACAATCCATTCATAGCACCGCCGTAAGGTTTAATTTGTGTTCACGGAGGGGATTCGCGCATGGCCCGCATTTCGAGCAAGATTATTCTGGTCGCGGCGATGGCCGCCGGTCTGTGGGGCTGCCAGACCCCGCCACAGACCGCCAACCCTGCGAGCGCTCTGGCGCCGGTTCCGCTGCCCGCAGCGCGTGCGCGTTATGTGGTGTTCTTTACGCCGTGGTCGGCGAAGCTTGATGGCGGCGCGCACTCCGTCATCTCTTACGCGGCCCATCAGATCGCGAAGGACAGCCACGCGCACGTCACCGTCACCGGCTACGCGGATCCCAAGGGCACCGGTGCGGACAATATAAAGCTGTCGTCGGATCGTGCGCAGGGCGTTGCCGACGCGCTCGCGCATTATGGCGTCGACAAGAATTCTATCGTCGTGAAATCAATGGGTTCCGTAGGCTTTGTTGTGGAGCCGCTTGAAGCACGCCGCGCCGTTATCGCGGTCGACGATTGATAGCCTGAAAGACGAAGGGCGCTGCCTTGGCAGCGCCCTCGATGTCGCGGCCCGGGACTTTGTCTCCGGACCAACCGGCCCGACAGGCGGGCCAGTCATAAAGCCCAGCGTCCTTCATAGGACGGGGGTGTCAAACTATCCGCCCGTCTGCTCTGCGAATCAAATTAAATCCGGTGCGGCGCCCATAAATGCTTCCCCAAATCAATGGCAAAAACGCAGAAACTGCGTGGGCTCCGGCCTTGACGCGGGCGATGCGCGCTGGTTTGACCGGTATCGAGTTCGATCTTTCCATCGATGGCGCGCGCTTTTATTTTTCCCGGACAGGGCAGTCAGGCAATCGGCATGGGCCGCGCGCTCGCGGAAAGTTTTGCCTCGGCGCGCGATGTCTTTGACGAAGTCGACGAGGCCCTGAAGCAGAAGCTTTCCAGGCTGATGTGGGAAGGGCCTGAGGCGGATCTGACACTGACGGAAAATGCGCAGCCGGCAATCATGGCCGCGAGCATTGCCGTCATGCGCGTGTTGATGCGCGATGGCGGTCTCGATCTCGCGAAGCATGCGCGTCTTGTGGCCGGGCATTCGCTTGGCGAATACAGCGCGCTCTGCGCCGCAGGTTCTTTGTCGCTTGTGGATACGGCGCGTTTGTTGAAAACGCGCGGACAGGCGATGCAACAGGCGGTACCGCTTGGCGAAGGATCCATGAGTGCGCTGATCGGAATAGACGTCGCCGATGCAGAAGCTGCCGTTGTCGAGTCGGCGGCGCAGGGCGGGATTTGTGTCGTCGCAAACGACAATGCGCCAGGGCAGGTAGTGATTTCCGGCACCAAAGACGCCGTCGAACGCGCAGGCCCCTTTGCAAAGGAGCATGGCGCCAAACGGGTGATGCCCCTTGCGGTCAGCGCACCATTTCATTCGCCCTTGATGGCGCCTGCTGCAGACAAAATGCGCGACGCGCTTGGCGAAGTGACAATCCGCCCGCCTGCCGTTCCCGTTATCTCCAATGTCACGGCTGTCGAGACGAGCGAGCCGGACGCGATCCGCGATTTGCTTGTCCGGCAGGTGACATCGCGCGTACGTTGGCGTGAAAGCGTGCTTTCTTTCCGCAGCCTGGGTGTAGAAACTACGGTTGAAGCGGGCGGCAACAGGGTGCTGACCGGCATGGTGAAGCGAATCGATCCGGAACTCGCGATGATCTCGATCGATACGCCTGCCGACATCGAAGCATTTGTGAAATCATTATGAGCGGCATGTTCGATCTCACGGGAAGAACCGCGCTGGTGACGGGCGCGAGCGGCGGCATCGGTTGCGAAATTGCGCGCGCACTTCATGCGCAGGGAGCCACGGTTGTTCTTTCCGGAACACGTGCCGCGGCGTTGGATGCGCTCAAAAGCGAATTGGCTTCCCGCGCGCACGCCGTGACCTGCGATCTGCACAATCCGGAATCGGTCGACGCGTTGATCAAGAATGCGGAGGCCGAAGCCGGAAAGATCGACATATTGGTCAACAATGCCGGCATCACGCGCGACAATCTCTTCCTCCGAATGAAAGATTCGGAATGGGATGAAGTCATCGCCGTGGATCTGACAGCAGCCTTCCGGCTTTCCCGTGCCGCGTTGCGGGGCATGATGAAAAATCGCTGGGGCCGGATCATCAATATTACTTCCGTGGTCGGCACGACGGGCAATCCGGGGCAGGGCAATTATGCGGCCGCCAAGGCGGGCCTCGCGGGCATGACCAAGTCTCTTGCCGCGGAGGTTGCCAGTCGCAATATCACCGTGAACTGTGTGGCTCCGGGGTTCATCGCAACGGCCATGACCGACGTGCTCAACGAGGCGCAGAAATCGGCGATTCTCGGCCGGATACCCGCAGGGCGCATGGGCAATGCGGGCGATGTGGCGGCGGCTGTAGTCTATCTTGCGGGCGAGTCGGGAGCCTATGTCACGGGCCAGACGTTGCACGTCAATGGCGGCATGGCGATGCTTTAGGCCACAGAATCAAGGGAATAGGGTGCTGTAGCGGGGCTGGCGGCTTTATGTTACGAAACGCCGGTCCAGGCCTGAGGCAGAGGAAAGCTGCTTCGGTCCGCTGCAGCCGAACGGGATCAACAGGTACGGCGCAGAACACCAACGAGAGGTTTTAAAAAGGAAAATGAGCGACACTGCCGAGCGCGTGAAGAAGATCGTTGTTGAGCATCTCAATGTGGATGCCGACAAGGTGACCGAAAACGCGTCTTTCATCGAGGATTTGGGGGCGGACAGCCTCGACACGGTCGAACTCGTCATGGCTTTCGAAGAAGAATTCGGCATCGAGATTCCCGACGATGCGGCAGAGTCGATCGTCACGGTCGGCGATGCGGTCAAATATATCGAGAAATCGCAGGGCTGAGTGTTGGGGGCCACCGCCTCGGGAATGCGCAAAGTTGTAGTGACCGGGCTGGGTTTGGTGACGCCGCTGGCGTGCGGCGTCGAACAAACCTGGTCGCGACTACTCGCCGGACAATCCGGTGCGCGTTCCATCACCC
>DASXXW010000039.1:0-45385 GCA_036502865.1 Rhizomicrobium sp. | reverse complement strand
CCGCGCCGTTGCGGTGCACGAACGGGCAGAAATACGCCATGCTGGCTGCTGTGGCAGAGGCGCCATAGCACTCATTAAGCGTTTCCTGCGGCGGCAAGGTGTTGATGTAGTTGTCCACCTTGATGTCGAACCAGTCGACCGTCGCGGTGAAGCCATCGAGGAAGGTCGGCGTGAACACGATACCGGCCGTACGCGTATCGGAGACTTCCGGCTTGAGGGCCGAGTTGCCGCCGACCTGCTCGTCGCACTGCGTCGCAGGGCAGTAGGTGAGACCCGAAGCAATCGTGCCCGGAGGAACCGGCGCGTATTTGTTGTGTACGCAATTGTTATAGACGATGCCGGTTGCGCCGTTACACGGATCCTGTCCGCTGAACAGGATGACGTTGGCCGGAGCAAACAGCTCGAGCACGTTCGGTGCACGAACCGCACGCTGCATGCTGGCGCGCAGGCGGAAGTCGTCGATCGGCTGCCACTCCGCACCGTATTTGTATGTGTTGGTCGATCCCGCTGTATTGTAGGACGAATAGCGGTAACCGCCGTTGAGTGACAGGTCTTCGATCCAGGGCAGGCCCTGGACCAGCGGCACCTTCACTTCGGTGAAGCCTTCCGACACGTTGAAGCCGGATTGCGGCACCGAAAGCGTGGCAGCGCCCTGACCGTACAGGTCGTTGGTGGTGAACTCCTGGTCCGTCTGGAGTTTCGTCTGCTCGTCGCGATATTCCGCACCGAACGACACGCCGACAGGGCTCTTTGCCCAAGGCGACTGGATGCCCCATTCGCCAAGATCGCCGGTGATGTTGCCGCTGACGATCTGCTCTTGCGTCCAGCCTTCCTGGAAGCCCGAGGCAAGCACGTAGTTAAGCGCCTGTTTGGAGACACCGCCGATACCCGCGAAGATATTGATCGGCACGCAATTCGGTGCTGTCGGCGGAAGGCCGTTCTGCTGTTCGGCCGCATAGCACTGGCCGGTTACCGGATCGACTTCGATGGCGTTCTGCGTGCGGGTCTTGGAGAATTCACCCGTGTAGTTTTCCGTCAGAAGCGTCAGGCCGTACTGGGCATAGACATCATACGACCAACCGTCGCCGAGATCGCCCCGGGCGCCCAGATTGATACGATAGGATGTATGACGCAGATCGTCTTGACGATCCGGGCCTTCGAGGTCGCGGCGACCGATATAAAGGTTCGCCTGACCAGCTGCACCAAGCGGGTTGAACAATCCGTTTGATGCACCGTTCCAATAGGTGAACTTCTGACCGTTCGCCAAGGTTACGGTGTTCTGGCCGTCGCCCGGCAGCTGTCCGCAGAGATCGTAGTTCTCAAGCGAGGTCATGTAGGGGTTGGAACAGTTCGTATAAACTGAACCGCTTGGTCCCTGGCCGGAGGCAAGGAAGAAGCCCGATTGCGCGATCTGGGCGACCGTATGGTCGTCGGCGAACATGAAGCTCGAATAGACGTCGAGCTCCTTGTTCTCCTGATAATGGGCAAAGAAGCCGCCCGTGTAGCGCGTATCCGGACGCTGCAGATAGTTCAGCGCACCATAGTTGAAGTGCTGGTTGGCCGCACCTGTATACGGAACGAAATTGCCATTGGGGGCCTTGCCGTTCACGAAGTAATCGGCCGAAGGCGCACCGCCATAGATGTTATCCAGAGACAGGAAACGGTCGTAGTTGGACGAACCGTTACAAGTCGATGTCGTGTACGGACCACCCGTGGAAGTCGAGCCCGTGACCGTATTCAGCGAGCCGATCGTGCACTCCGAATAATCGCGCGAAGATTCGAGCACCGGCTGCGAGTTACGATAGCCGATATAGGCCGTCACGTTGCCTTTATCGTTGGCCGTGTTCGTACCCATGATCAGCGTGGCGTCGTCGGTCTGTCCGTCCCACACGCCCGACTTGGACTGGGCAAAGCCATATGCGCCTTGGTTGATGTCGTTCTGCGTCAGGTTGCGCCAGCGGCTCGTATCGTTGTCGTTTTCGGCTATCGAATAGGTGCCGTCGACTTCGATACCTTCGAAGTCCTTGCGCATCATGAAGTTCACGACGCCGGCCAACGCGTCCGAGCCGTACACGGCCGAAGCGCCACCGGTCAGGACTTCGACGTGATCCACGAGAGCGGCAGGAATGTCGTTAAGGTCGGCTACCGGGTCAGCTACGTCGCCCGGCATCAGACGCGTGCCGTTCACCAGCACCAGGGTACGCTTGGAGCCCAGGCCGCGAAGGTCGACGTTGGCCGTACCCGACGCACCGTTTGCTACGCCCTGATTCTGGTCGACGAAGGCTTCAGGAAGGTTGTTGATGAGGGTGGTGACGTCCGTCGTACCCTCAAATTTCAGTTCCTGCTGGCCGACAGCCGTCACAGGGCTGGCGCTGTAGACGCCGGTCTGTGGAATGCGCGAACCCGTGACCACCACGGTCTCTACGCCGCTGCTATTGGTGCCGGTTTGTTGCGCTGCGGCCGAGCCCGCCCAACCGATGGCGGCGGCGGAAGCTGCTCCGAGGAGCAATACGGAACGCAGATTGCTGCTATTCAGATTGGTCTTTAACACGTGGAACCCCCTTGGTTCTGTCGGTAACGACAACTGCCACCAACGGACGCCTGCCACTATGACAGCTGCCCCCGCGCGCCGAATGGTTCGCACGGTATTGCCCGTTTGATTCTAGGCTAGAAGACACGACCGGCCCCGGTCAAAACCGAATTGACCCCGAACGGCGGTTCCTGACGTGTATGTGACTTTTGTGCATCTATTTTAGTAACGTAAAGGCCAACGGCTTCAGGAGATGCCTGTATTTCGGTTTGGTGCATGCACATAGGACATATGAATCATGGAACAGCGCTAACCAAGGACCTGTGTAAAGGTCACATGACTGAGCAAAAACGCCGATGACGACGGGGCTATTTACCCATTCCGCCTGTTTCGAACATGTCACACCGCCGGGTCATCCGGAGCGCGTCGAGCGCTTGCAGGCAGTTTTGAACGCACTCGATTCCGCAAATTTTCCGTCGCTTGTTCGTATGGAAGCGCCGCGCGCAGACCGCGACTCATTACTTCGCGCCCATGAGCGCATTCTCGTCGATGAGATACTTTCTGCGAGTATCGAGCCGCAGCGATTTGTCCGAATCGATGCCGATACCACGATGTCGGCGGGATCCCGGGAAGCCGCTGTGAGGGCGGCGGGCGCAGTCATAGGCGCGGTCGACGAAGTTATGGCCGGACGATTCGTTAATGCCTTCTGTGCGGTCAGGCCGCCCGGTCATCACGCGGAGAGGGCGCGGCCGATGGGGTTTTGCCTGTTCAACAACATCGCTATCGGGGCCCTTCATGCCCGCGCAACTCACGGGTTGGATCGCGTGGCGGTTATCGATTTCGATGTGCATCACGGGAACGGCACGCAGGACATTTTCTACAATGATCCCGATCTTTTCTACGCATCCACACATCAATCTCCCCTCTATCCGGGCACCGGGTTTCCCTCCGAACAGGGGATTGCAGACAATATTTTGAACGTGCCACTGCCACCGGAAGCGGGAAGCGCGCCGTTTCGTGCCGCTTTCGAAGAGGAGATACTTCCGTCGCTCGAGGCATTCAGCCCGCATTTTCTCTTCATTTCCGCAGGCTTTGACGCGCATTACGCCGATCCTCTTGCATCGCTGCGCCTCAATGAGGCGGATTTTGAATGGGCAACCGGGCGGCTCTGCGACGTGGCCGCGCGCATTTGTGACGGACGCGTTGTCTCGGCTTTGGAAGGCGGCTATGACCTTGAGGCGCTCGCGAGGTCGGCTGCGGCGCATGTCAGTGCTCTTGTGGCCGGCGGCAGCAGGTAATGCCCACAAAATCCGATTCCGAGCCCGGACCGATCGAGACGTTGAGCTTCGAGACCGCGTTGCGCGAACTCGAGCAGATTGTGAGCCGGCTGGAGCAGGGCGAAGTCGACCTTGAGGATTCGATCAATCTTTACGAGCGGGGACAGGCGTTGAAAGCCCATTGTGAGACGAAATTGAAATCGGCGGAGAGCCGCCTCGAAAGAATCGTGGCGGGCCCCAAGGGAGCTGAGCGCGCCGAACCGCTCGATTTGTCATAACTGGCCGAAAAATGTCGCAATTCGGTGACGGGATGAACCCGACAATTGCGCGGGTGGCGCCTTTTCATTCATGACTGAAGCACGAAAGCCGTTGGAGATGCTTGAGCCGGCGCTGGCCGAGGCTGCGTCGTTCACGGAGCAATCGCTCGATGCGTTGTTGCCGCCCGTGGGCGGGCCGGAAGCGCGCCTTTTGGAGGCCATGCGCTACGCTGCACTAGGTGGAGGAAAGCGGCTCAGGGGTTTCCTCGTCCAACAGAGCGGCGGGCTTTTCGGCGTCGATCGGCGGGCATTGGGCCGGGTGGCCGCGGCCGTGGAATGCGTCCACGCCTATTCCCTGGTTCACGACGACCTTCCGGCCATGGACGATGACGATCTTCGGCGCGGTAAGCCGACGGTCCATAAGGCTTTTGACGAGGCCACCGCCATCTTGGCCGGCGACGCCTTGCTGACGCTGGCGTTCGGACTGCTTGGCGCCCCCGATGCCCATGGCGATCCGTTCGTTCGCTGCGAACTCGTTGCCCGGCTGGCGAGCGCGTCCGGACACGCCGGTATGGTGGGCGGCCAGATGATGGATATCGCTTTCGAGCACGCCTCTCCCGAGCTGCCGGAGATCATCCGCCTCCAGAGAATGAAGACCGCCGCCCTCATCATGTTCAGTTGCGAGGCCGGCGCCATCCTCGGTCGTGCATCCCCGCCTGCGCGCAATGCGTTATCAGCCTATGGTCAGGACCTCGGCCTTGCCTTCCAGATTGCCGATGATCTCCTGGATAGCGAGGGCGATCCTGCCAAAATGGGGAAAGCAGCCGGGAAAGATGCAGGCCGCGGCAAGCCGACGGTCGTCTCCGTTCTCGGGATAGAAAGGGCTCGGGCGCAGGCGGAAGCGCTGGCGGCCCAGGCTGCCCGTCACCTTGATTTGTTCGACGAAAGGGCTGACCTTCTACGAGTAGCGGCTGAGTTCGCGATCTCGCGGCGGGCATAACCGGAGATGGAAATGAGCGTACCAGCGACGACCGTGCCCACAAAGACGCTGCTTCTGGACAGCGTAAACGAGCCCCGGGATATGCGGGGCTTTTCCCGGGCCCAGTTGAAGCAGCTTGCCGACGAACTGCGGCAGGAAACGATTGCCGCCGTTTCGGTTACCGGAGGCCATCTGGGTGCGGGTCTGGGCGTTGTCGAACTGACCGTGGCGCTGCATCACATCTTCAACACCCCCGAGGACAAACTGGTCTGGGACGTCGGTCATCAGGCTTATCCACATAAAATTCTGACCGGACGCAGGGATCGTATTCGTACATTGCGCCAGGGCGGGGGGCTCTCCGGGTTCACCAAGCGCGCCGAAAGCGTTTATGACCCGTTTGGGGCGGCCCATTCATCCACATCCATTTCGGCCGGGCTGGGCTTCGCGGTGGCGCGCGACCAGAAGAAAGAAAATCACAACGTCATCGCTGTGATCGGCGACGGAGCGATGAGCGCCGGCATGGCGTATGAAGCCATGAACAATGCGGGCGCGCTGAATGCGCGTTTGATTGTCGTCCTCAATGACAACGACATGTCGATTGCGCCGCCCGTCGGCGCGATGAGTGCTTATCTCGCCAAGCTGATTTCAAGCCGACCCTATCGCGGGCTGCGGCGCGTGGGCAAACAGCTCGCGCAACTCCTTCCCAAGCAGATGGAGACGACGGCGCGTCGGGCCGAGGAATATGCGCGCGGTATTGCGATGGGCGGCACTTTGTTTGAGGAGCTCGGCTTCTACTATGTAGGACCGATCGACGGACATAATCTGGATCATCTGTTGCCCGTGCTGGAAAATGTGCGCGACGCAAAGAACGGCCCGATCCTGGTGCATGTGGTGACGCAGAAGGGCAAAGGTTATCCGCCGGCAGAAGCTTCCGCCGACAAATATCATGGCGTCGTCAAGTTCAATGTTCTCACCGGAGAGCAGAGCAAATCGGCGGCCAAAGCGCCGAGCTATACAAAGGTGTTTGCGGAAGCGCTGATTGCGGAAGCCGAAAGAGACGAACGCGTCATTGCGATTACGGCGGCAATGCCGTCGGGCACGGGTCTGGATCTGTTTGCGAAGCGTTTTCCCAAACGCTGTTTCGACGTGGGAATTGCCGAACAGCATGCGGTGACATTCGCGGCCGGCCTCGCGGCAGAAGGAATGAAACCGTTCGCGACCATCTATTCGACATTCCTGCAGCGCGCGTACGACCAGGTCGTTCACGACGTCGCAATCCAGTCGCTGCCTGTGCGCTTTGCGATGGATCGAGCAGGACTTGTCGGCGCCGACGGCCCTACCCACGCAGGTTCGTTCGATGTCACCTATCTGGCGACATTGCCGGGTTTCGTTGTGATGGCGGCGGCCGACGAAGTCGAACTCACGCATATGGTTGCGACGGCCGCGCAGATCGATGACCGCCCTTCCGCCATACGTTATCCGCGTGGCGAAGGCTTGGGGCTTGAACGCCCTGCAGCCGGCACGCCGCTGGAAATCGGGAAGGGACGCATCCTTCGCGAAGGCACGACAATCGCGCTTCTCAGTCTGGGTACGCGGCTTACCGAATGTCTGGCCGCAGCCGAGCGTTTGTCCGCCCACGGATTATCTGTGACCGTTGCAGATGCCCGTTTCGCCAAACCTCTTGATCACGACATGATTCGCAGGCTGGCGCGCGAGCACGAAGTGCTGATAACGGTTGAAGAGGGCTCGGTGGGCGGCTTCGGTGCCCATGTGATGCAGTTCCTCGCCTGGGAGGGATTGCTGGAATCCGGCCTGAAGGTCAGGCCGATGATACTGCCGGATCGTTTCATCGATCAGGACTCGCCCGAACGCATGTATGAGGCGGCAGGTCTCGATTCCAAATCCATCGTGACGACGGCTATTGGTGCATTCGGACGGCCGGGCCTCGCGGTTGCCGGCGAGCGTGCGTGAAGGCAAGCGCGCCGATCTGTTTCTTGTAGAGCAGGGCTTCGCTGCTTCGCGCACCGAGGCACGCCGCGCCATCGAAGCGGGCAGGGTGCGCGTCGATGGCATGCAGCTTGCCAAGCCGTCACAAACCGTGCCCGACGGAGCCGAGATATACTATGCGGCTGCGCATCCCTACGTCTCTCGTGGCGCACTGAAACTCATAGCTGCCCTGGATCGCTTTGAATTTTTTCCTGAGGATTTGGTCTGCCTCGATATAGGCGCGTCTACGGGCGGCTTCACCGAAGTTCTGCTCGAACGTGGAGCAGCCCGCGTCTATGCGATCGATGCCGGGCAGGGACAATTGCATCGTTCTCTACGCACCGATCCGCGCATCGTTTCTCTCGAGAATTGCAACGCGCGCCATCTTTCTGCGGAGCAGATTGCTGAACCGTTAGGTGCCGTCGTCGTCGATGTCAGTTTCATCAGTTTGAAACTGGCGCTGCCTTCGGCATTGAACTTGGCGCACGCCGGCGCGTGGCTGATCGCGCTTGTGAAGCCGCAGTTCGAAGTCGGGCGTGCGAACGTCGGCAGGCGTGGAATTGTGCGTGATGCGGCCGCGCGAGAAGCAGCCGTAGCCACAATTGCGGAATGGATTCCGACGCTTGGATGGAGTGTCGATGGAACAATGGAGAGCCCGATAAGGGGTGGATCCGGAAACCAGGAATATCTCCTCGCCGCGCGGAAACAATGAATAGACTCTGCGAACATTTCGGGGTTTGCGGCGGCTGTAAATTTCAGGACATGCCGCAAACGGCATATTCACAGATGAAGCGGGAGCAGATCGGGAGCGCACTCGCGTCTCATGGATTCACGGATATACAAATAGGATCGATGCTCGAGGTGCCTCCGCGCACGCGTCGCCGCGCCACGCTCACCTTCGCATTGCAATCCGGCGCCCCCGGAGTCGGCTTTCGCGCCGCACGGTCGCACGCAATCGTCGATCTCAAAGAGTGTTTTGTGCTTACGTCGGCGCTGGTGTCGCTGATTATTTCATTCAAGAATTTTGTGCCCGCGTTGCTCAGGAACAACCAGGAAGGCGAGTTACACCTGACAGAATGTGATAACGGGATCGATGTTGTGCTGGCGGTGCCTCGCAAAAACGATCCTTCTGCCACACGGGCGCTGGCAGACTGGGCCCGGCGGAATGAAGTCGTGCGCATCGTCTTGAATGATGAAATCATACTGCAGTTCGACGAACCGAAAATAAAATTTTCCGAGGCCGAAGTCGCTATTCCGTCGAAGTCGTTTCTTCAGCCCACACGCGTCGGCGAACAATTTCTCCAGGATATTGTGCGCGCTGCATTGAAACGCACGACGCGAATTGCCGATCTGTTTGCGGGTTGCGGGACTTTTACTTTTGCGCTGGCCCGTGGCGCGAGCGTTCATGCTGTCGACTCTGACAAGGCCGCGCTTTCTGCTCTGGAGAATGCGGCGCGCAAAGCGCAGAAGCTGAAGCCGGTCACGACCGAAGCACGTAATCTCTTCAGCCAGCCGCTTCAGCCGCTTGAACTCAAACGGTTCGACGCCGTCCTTCTCGATCCGCCGCGCGCGGGAGCGTCGGCGCAGGCGGCAATGCTGGCCAAGTCGGCCGTGCGGCGAGTGGCATATGTGTCTTGCAATCCGGAAACTTTTGCGCGGGACGCGCGCATTTTGGTCGATGGCGGTTTCCGGATCATTTCGGTGAACATGGTGGACCAGTTTCTCTGGTCGTCCCATATTGAGCTTGCAGCGCTTCTGGAGCGGCAGTGAGTGTTCAGCAGGGTGGAGAAAGCCGTCTATGCCGGCGCTCAGGCGACGCGTGTTGCGTTCTATGGCGCGCATTACCTCGTTGCACGATTGGCAGCCCGCGAGGCGATCTCCCAAAGTGATGTGACTGCGCGTGAATTTCCGTCGCCGCGCGAGACATTGGCCGCGATGCAGGCGCTCTTTGCTAGGGATCTGGCCAATGCCGAGTCAGGCCTTTATCCCTTTCCACTCGACATTCCCGAAGAGATAAGGCGGAGTCGGCACAGCTTCCGTTATCTCGCCGATGTTCCTCGCGTAGCGTCGCGCCGAAAGCGGCATGGCCACCATGATGCCGCATCGCTGGGCAAGGGTCTGCCCCAATATTACCGGCAGAATTTCCACTTCCAGACCGATGGCTATTTGAGCAGCAAATCGGCGCAGCTGTACGACTTTCAGGTCGAAGCTTTGTTCGCCGGTACGGCGGATGCCATGCGCCGGCGCGCCTTCGTACCGCTCGCGAAGTTTCTGCAGTCGCGCGACCCGGCGCGCACCACGCTTCTGGATGTCGGGGCAGGCACCGGCCGTTTTCTAGCTTTCGTCAAACGGGCCCAGCCACGCCTGAAAGTGATCGCGCTTGATCTGTCGGAGCCCTATCTCGACCGGGCGCGGCACGCCCTGACGAGCCATGGCAACGTCAAATTTCTACGCGCTCCCGCGGAGGACATGCCTCTGCCTTCGGCGAGTGTCGATGTTGCCGCCGGCATTTACCTTTTCCACGAATTGCCGCCCCGAATTCGAACAAAGGTGGCGCGTGAAATCGCGCGGGTGCTAAAACCCGGAGGATTGTTTGTGCTGGCCGATACGATCCAGTACGGCGATGTTCCCAATTGCGATGGATTGATCGCAACCTTCCCTGAGCTCCTGCACGAGCCCTATTATGAGAGTTTCGCGCGCAGCGATCTTGGGGACATGTTCGGTGCGAAGGGATTTGGTCTCGTGGATACGGATATCGCCTATCTGACAAAAATTTCGGTGTTCGAGAAGAAAAGACGATCGCGTAATAAGAAGGCCGGATAACAACAGACATGGCGAGATTTTTTTCAAATCACGAGCGGCTACGGCTCGTAGGTTTTGTGGCTGCGATCCTGTTCTTTCTGACCGGCAATACGGTTGATGCTTCGAGTCCCTTCGCGAACTGGGCGGCGGTCGTGGTCTCGGGTGACTGGCATGCGCATGACGGCGCCCCAAGCGAAATTTTCGACAATGCGCGCCGTGACGTGACGCACAATCTCGAGACGTTGGGATTCTCGCGCAACAATATCGAGGAAATCTCCGCCAGGCCGGGTTCTTGGCCGCTCGCGACACCACGCGCAATCAGAGAAGCGTTGTGGAACGTTTCGGACAGGGCGAAGGCAGGATGTTTGGTTTATTTTTCTTCGCACGGCTCACCTGACGGCATTCTGGTCGGCGATTACATATTGGAACCCTACGGGCTAGCGCGGATATTGAACGCCAGCTGCGGCGACCGGCCGACCGTTGTGGTCCTGTCTTCGTGTTTTTCCGGTGTGTTTGTTCCGACTTTGGCTGCGCCGCATCGTATGATCATCACGGCGGCACGGCGCGATCGCACGTCGTTCGGCTGCGGGCAGACCGATCGCTATCCCTATTTCGATCAGTGCGTATTGTCGGTCTGGCCATATGCAGACAGTTTCGCGGCGCTGGCGCGCGCTGCGCAGATTTGCGTGGCGGCACGCGAAAAGAGAGAACAAATCGGGCCGCCTTCGCAGCCTCAATTATGGGTCGGCGCGGACGCAGCGACTGAAATACCGAGATGGCGCTGAGACATAATTAGAGCGGGGTTTGTTCGGAGGCGAGCACGCATCTCATCCAACTTTGCCTCTGGCGGCGAATTCTTGAAGCCATTCGATACGGAGCTTCTGCAGCCGTGTGGCGAGATCGATGCTCGTGCGCTCGATCGCGTCGTTGTTTCGCGAGAAGGTGCGGTGCGTCTCCAGGCTCGCCTCCAATGCACGGCAGATCTCCGCTATCACCGCTTGCCTGCGCGCAGGATCGAGACTCTCCCAGATGCCCGCACGCATCCGGAACGGATCAATGCCGACGCTTGAGGCCCGCGCCGGATCGCACGCCCAAGCAAACATTGCCGCTTTCCCCGCTTTTGTAACCGTCAGCAATCTGGTTGCCCGACCATCCCTTTTCGCCGTGGCCCGGATTAAGCCTTCCCGTTCGAGCCGCTTGATCGCCGCATAAACTGAACCGGCGCTACCGCGCCATTCCAGGGAGGGAGACAGCGCAAAGGAGCGGCGAACCTGAAAGGCTGTTTGCTCCCCCCGATGGTAGACCTCGGACAGGATTCCTCCCTCCAGCTCCGTCAACATTTTGTATCCCTCATCAACTTGACTTTCCTTAAATCATAATAGTACGAAGCGTACTATTGATGCGAGAAGCCGCTAATGCACACACACATTGTCGTTGTAATCTCCGCCTTGGCAATCGTCCTTTCTGCAGCGAAGGGCGAGCCGAAATCCATCTCCGGCATCCAGATGGAAAATCTTTATCCTGGCGTGCGTCCACAGGATGACCTGTTCGACTACGCGAACGGAACTTGGCTGCGTAAGACGGCTATCCCGGCTGACCGGTCTCGCTGGGGCGTCGATTCCATGATGACGGAGCGGTCGCTCGAACAGCAGCGTGCGCTGGAAGAAGCTGCCCAGACATCACCCGACAAGGAAATCAGGAAAGTCGAAGACTTCTACGCCAGCTTCATGGATGAGGCCGGAATCCAACACGCCGGTGCGCAGCCTTTGCAGCCGGAACTCAACCTGATCGCAAGTATCCGGAGCGTCCGGGATTTGGCGCCGCTCCTGGCTCGGCTCGACCGGATCGGTGTACCGGGACCCTTCAGTAGTTACGTCTACCCGGACGCAAAGCGATCGGACCGCTATGCTCTCTGGTTGGACGAAGACGGACTGGGTTTGCCCGAACGCGACTACTATTCAAGCAACGAACCCAAGTTCGTCGAGATCCGCGGCAAGTATCGAACACACATATCTGCGATGCTTCGGTTGCTTGGCGCTGCCCGCCCGGATGCCGACGCCGACAACATTCTGGCGCTGGAGAGCAAGCTTGCGGCCCTGCACTGGTCTGCAGTGGACGCACGCGATCCTCAAAAGACCCACAATCCCATGACCACCGATCAGTTGCGGCAATTGGTACCGCAGATTGACTGGGCGGCCTTCCTGGCGGGGGAGGATATGCCCACGCCGACACCCCGCATCATCGTGCGTGAACCGGACTATCTGAAAGGCGTTTCGGCGCTCTTGATCGGGGTGCCAATCGATGTCTGGAAAACCTATCTGCGTTATCGTTTGTTGTCGGCCGCCGCACCCTATCTTTCCAGCGCGTTCGTCGAGGAAGATTTCGCCTTCAACGACGGCGTTTTGCATGGCACACCCAAGATCGAGGACCGCTGGAAGCGGGCGTGTGAGACGATCGACCAGTTGATGGGCGAAGCTTCAGGGAAATTATACGTAGCTCATTACTTCCGGGGGGACAGTAAGGCGCGGGTCAGCGAGATGATCTCCAACCTGCTTAACGCCTATGCGGCGAGTATCCGGCAGCTCGACTGGATGAGCCCGGCGACGAAAGCTCAGGCTTTGGACAAACTTCGCAAGATTACTGTGAAAGTGGGTTACCCCGATCATTGGCGCGACTATGGCGCGCTTCAAATCTCGTCGAACGATCTCTTGGGGAATGTATTTCGGGCAAGAGCCTTTGAAAGCGCCCGCGAGCACACCCAGCTTGCCGGCCTTGTGAATCGATCCGAATGGGACATGACAGCGCCCACGGTGGATGCCTATTACAACCCTGCCACCAACGAGATCACCTTTCCGGCAGGGATTCTTCAGCCGCCACTGTACGATCCAGCTGCCGACGATGCCTACAATTACGGCTCGACGGGCGCAACGATCGGTCACGAGATCAGCCACGGCTTTGACAACCGGGGCAGTCAGTATGACAGCGACGGCAACTTACGAGACTGGTGGCTGCCCGAGGATCACCGAAGATTTAAGGTCATGACCGACAGATTAGTCGCTCAGTTCGATGCATTCGAGCCCATTCCCGGTTATCACGTGAACGGCGCGTTGACGCTTCCGGAGAACATGGCTGATCTCGCTGGGCTCGAAATCGCCTACAAAGCTTACATCGCCTCCCTGCACGGACGCACATCACCGGTAATAGATGGATTAACTGGTGCTAAGCGCTTCTTCATTGGCTACGCCCAGAGCTATCTCGGCAAGCGGCGAGAGGCGTTGCTGATTGCACAGCTTAAGAACAACCCGCACGCGCCCGAGCGATACCGGGTGAACGGCGTTGTGATGAACCTTGACAGCTTTGTTGATGCCTTCGGCGTGAAACGAGGCGACAAGATGTATCTGCCACCCGGCGCCCGGGTTCGGCCCTGGTAACAATTCACCGACTATTCGATCTGGCGGGTTCTTTCGTCGCGACGACGTCGGATATTCTTGTTGCGCGACACTCTAATTCCCGAATCCGCCCATCTGCGCGCGATGCAGAAGCGCATGATCCGCAAGTACGCAGGCCATCATCGCTTCGCCCACAGGTACTGCGCGAATTCCGACGCAGGGATCATGGCGTCCCTTCGTCACGATCTCCGTTTCGTTGCCGGATGCGTCGATGGTGCGCATCGGCTTCAGGATCGAGGAGGTCGGCTTTACGGCAAAGCGCGCCACGATCGGTTGTCCGGTTGAAATGCCGCCCAGGATTCCGCCGGCATGGTTTGACAGGAAATGCGGCGTTCCATCGGGCGCACGACGCATCTCATCCGAATTCTCTTCGCCAGCAAGCAAGGCTGCAGCAAAGCCATCGCCGATTTCAACACCTTTCACGGCATTGATTCCCATCAATGCCGAAGCGAGCTCGGCATCCAGTTTCGCGTAAATGGGCGCACCCAGCCCGGCTGGAATTCCATCCGCTACGACCTCGACGACAGCACCGCAGGATGACCCGTTCTTGCGCAATGTTTCGAGATATGTGGTCCAGGATTCGATGGCGCCCGCATCCGGGCAGAAAAACGGATTGCGAGCCGTCTCGTCCCAATCCCATCGCTCGCGCTTGATATGCTGCGTGCCCATTTGGATGAGCGCGCCGCGGATACGTACCTGCCCAAACAATGAACCTAATATTTTTCGGGCGATCGCGCCTGCAGCAACGCGTGATGCGGTCTCTCGCGCTGATTGCCGCCCGCCACCGCGATAGTCTCGCACGCCATATTTGGCCCAGTAGGTATAATCCGCATGTCCCGGGCGGAATTTGTCCCGGATGTCCGAATAGTCTTTGGTACGTGCGTCTACATTTTCGATGAGAAGTGCAATCGGGGTTCCGGTGGTGACCTGGACGGGCATTCTCTCGTCGCGAAATACGCCGGATAGGATATTCACCTGATCGGGTTCTTTGCGCTGACTTACATATTGCGATTGTCCGGGCCGCCTGCGGTCCAGATCGGCCTGAATATCGGACTCTTCGAGCGCTATTCCCGGGGGACAGCCATCCACGACACAACCGAGTGCCGGACCGTGGCTTTCACCGAACGTGGTGACGCGAAACAGATGCCCGGAACTGTTGTAACTCAAGCAGGCCGCTCGCCTGTGGCGCCGGCTTTTGCCGCAACAGCAATATCCGGTGCATCCTCGGCTTTCATGCCGACGATGTGATAACCGCAATCCACATGCATGACTTCGCCGGTTACGGCGCGGCCGAGATCGGACAGCAGGAACAGGGCTGTATTGCCGACTTCCTCTGCAGTCACCGTGCGGCGCAGCGGCGCGTTCAATTCGTTCCATTTAAGGATGTAGCGGAAATCGCCGATTCCCGAAGCCGCCAGTGTTTTGATTGGTCCGGCGGAAATCGCATTGACGCGGATCGCGCGCTTGCCGAGATCTTCCGCCATGTAACGGACGCTCGCCTCCAGCGCCGCCTTGGCAACGCCCATGACATTATAATGCGGCATCACTTTCTCGGCGCCATAATAGGTAAGCGTTACGAGACTGCCGCCATTTGTCATCATTTTTTCGGCGCGTTGCGCCACGGCGGTAAAAGAATAACAGGAGACATTGAGTGTGGCTGAGAAGTTCTCGGGTGTGGTGTCGACGTAGCGGCCCTTGAGTTGCTCCTTGTCGGAAAACGCAACCGCGTGCACGACAAAATCGAGCGAGGTCCATTTGCTCCTAAGCTCGTCGAATGTGGCATCGAGCGATGCCGGATCGGTCACGTCGCAATCCATGAGCGCGGCAGGATGCAACGGTTCGACGAGCGGCGTCACACGTTTGCGAAACGTCTCGCCCTGATAGGTAAAAGCCAGTTCCGCCCCCTGGGCATGGAGGGCCTGGGCAATTCCCCATGCGATCGACCGGTCATTGGCAACCCCCATGATCAGGCCGCGCTTGCCTTTCATGAGATTGCCTGCCGTCATCGGGTTTCTCTCCTGGTTTCGGTCATTCGAACTGCGCCCTCGAGCAGCAAGGGCAGGTTGTCCCCGCTAGGGCGGAACAGCGGATAAAGCAAGCCGGAGCCTAACCCAGTCTTGTCCGTGGATCGTAACCGGGCTGCCACTCGGATGCGAATTCCTTCAAAGCGGCGTCGGGCTTGTCGGGCAGGGTGATGATGAGCCGAAGATAAAGATCACCGGCCGGTTGATTGCCGTGCGACGGAATTCCTTTTCCCTTCAGGCGCAGGGAAGTTCCACTGTTGGAGCCTGCGGGCACGGTGACCGTGACGGGGCCTGTCAGTGTGGGCGCGGTGACTTTCCCGCCGAGGACGGCTTCTCCGAGGCTTACCGGCATATCCATTCGTAGATTGTTGTTGTCCCGGGTCAGCCACGGGTGGGCCGCGACCGTAATCGACAGAAGGACGTCGCCGGACGGTCCATTTTCTGCGCCAGGGCCGCCCTGGCCCTTTAACCGAATCTGCTGTCCGTCGCGTACACCGACCGGGATGCGGACATCGACCTCTCTTCCATCCGGTAGGAAGACGCGTCGCGTTCCACCGCGGGCAGCGTCTTCGAAGCTAACCGTCATGGCGATAGAGAAGTCCTCTCCTTTGCGCGGCTGACGCCGGCGGCGGCGTCCACCGCCGCCGAAGATTTCCGACAGAAGCTCTTCCGGGTTGATGCCGCCGTTGTTCCCTCCACCTTCACGCCAGTTGAATTGAAAATCGCGCGGATCGCCGCCGAATCCCTGGGAACCTGGATCGAAGCCCCGCGGATTTCCGCTGGCGTCGATCACGCCCTGGTCAAATTTGGCGCGCTTCTCCTTGTCGCCAACGATATCGTAGGCCCCACTAATCTCCTGAAAGCGCTTCTTTGCGGACGCGTCGCCACCCTTGGTGTCGGGATGGTGCTTTTTCGCCAGCGACCGAAAGGCCTTTTTGATTTCCGCCTCGCTCGCGTTTTTCTGGACTCCTAAAACTTCATAGGGATCGCGCATGGCTGCTCCGCTGGCACCTCCAACCTTTATCCATAGAATGATTCCGCCGCGCGCGTCCCGACTTCCCTGCCGGTCGTGGCGGCGCATCGTATATAGTGAGCCCCAAGCCGGTCCGAGAGGGCCGCAGCCCGGGCTTTTCGGCATAAATCGAAGGTGTTAAGCGGCGCGCATGAGCGAAATCGGTGGCCCGGTTGACGACGGAGGGATCTCGGCCCGGGATGATCCGATGGCGCTTTTCGGAGGATGGGTCGCGGAGGCCGCAAAGACCGAACCGAACGAACCCGAAGCCATGTCGCTCGCCACCGTGGACGCACGCGGCTGGCCGGATGTGCGAATGGTCCTGCTGAAATCGGCGGATGCGCAGGGCTTTGTATTTTACACGAACCTTGAGAGCGCGAAGGGGCAGGAGCTTGCTGCCAATCCGCACGCAGCGCTTTGCTTTCACTGGAAGACACTGAGACGGCAGGTGCGGGTGCGCGGTCCGGTCAGCTCCGTGAGCGATGAAGAGGCTGACGCGTATTTCGCCTCCCGCGCCAAGGATAGCCAGATTGGCGCCTGGGCTTCGGCGCAGTCGCGTCCGATGGACGCGCGCTTCGCCTTCGAACGTGAGATTGCCAGATACGCCGCCAAATTCGCGCTGGGCAAAGTTCCGCGACCGCCGCATTGGTCCGGATTTCGCGTAATGCCGTATGAGATCGAATTCTGGCGGGATCGCCCGTTCCGGCTCCATGACCGGCTGGTGTATCGCCGCGATGCGCCTGACGCGCCGTGGCGCACAGTGCGGCTCTACCCGTGACCGGCGCCCCTACAAGTACTTACGGTGAGAAATCGCAGCTGATGCGCCGCGCGGCATTTGCCGCTGTTACAGTGTCCGTCGTCCTCGTAGCGCTGAAAGTCGCAGCTTATATCGTTACGGGTTCGGTGGCGATGATGTCTTCATTGGCCGATTCTGCGCTCGATCTTTTCGCCTCAGGAATCAATCTGTTTGCGATCAACCAATCATTGGTTCCCCCCGACAGCGAACATCGTTTCGGGCATGGAAAGGTCGAACCGCTCGCGGGCCTCGCGCAAGGCGCGTTTATCACCGGGTCGGCCACATTTCTTGTCATCGCCTCCATCGGACGAATTGTGGATCCGCGCCCGCTCGATCATCCTGCAATCGGTCTTGCCGTCATGGCGTTTTCTATTGCTGCCGTGATCGGACTGG
This sequence comes from Rhizomicrobium sp., assembly GCA_036502865.1. Classification (GTDB taxonomy): domain Bacteria; phylum Pseudomonadota; class Alphaproteobacteria; order Micropepsales; family Micropepsaceae; genus Rhizomicrobium. The sequence continues at coordinate 27,880 of DASXXW010000039.1, read as the reverse complement.
TACTTTTTCAACGCATAGCTGTCTTGCGCACGGGATCGATCGCGATCCAGGCGGACCGCATTCATTATCTCGGCGACCTTGCTACAAATATCGGCGTGGTTATCGGCATCGTGCTGACAACGCGTTTCGGAATCCTGATTGCCGATCCCCTTGTAGCGCTTGGCGTCGCCGTCGTTCTGGTAGCGAGTGCGTGGCAGATCGGCACGCGAAGCTGCGATCAGCTCATGGATCGCGAATTGCCGGAAAACGAACGGGCGCGCATCAAATCCGTGGTGCTTTCCCATCCCGATGTGCGCAGCATGCATGATTTGCGCACACGTGCGGCCGGCATCTCCAAATTCATCCAGCTCCATATCGAGATAGATCCCGCGGTGAGTCTGACCAGGGCGCATGAGATCAGCGATGCCGTGGAGGCCGATCTCCTTTCGGCCTACCCGGATGCGCAGGTGATGATCCATCAGGATCCCGCGGGCGTGGAAAAACCTCCACCGCTTGCGCGCTCCTGACATGCTATAGTCCGCGCATGAACCAGCCCCGGCCGCAATCGAACGAAGAAAAGCGCACGCTCATATTGACGGGCGCGAGCCGCGGCATAGGCCATGCGACGGTGAAACGTTTCGCAAGCGCCGGCTGGCGCGTCATCACCTGTTCACGCCATGCGTTTCCTGAGAACTGTCCGTGGGCCGCCGGGCCGGAAGACCACATTCAGGTCGATCTCGCCGATCCCGATGATACGAAACGTGCGGTTCAGGAAATGCGCGGAAGATTGCCCGACGGTCGGCTGCACGCGCTCGTGAACAACGCGGCAATTTCACCCAAAGGCGCGCGAGGAGAAAGGCTGAGTGTGCTGGCAAGCGGCGCGGATGTGTGGCGGCAGACGTTCGAAGTGAATTTCTTCGCGATCATCGCGCTTGCCTGTGGGCTCATAGAAGAGCTGACGGCGACCAAAGGTGCGATCGTGAATGTAACATCGATCGCGGGCAGTCGCGTTCATCCGTTCGCCGGCGCGGCTTATGCGACGACCAAGGCGGCCCTGGCTGCGCTGACCCGCGAGATGGCGGCGGATTTCGGGCCTTTGGGCGTGCGCGTCAATGCGATTGCGCCGGGTGAAATCGATACGGCCATCCTTTCGCCCGGGACCGAAAAGATCGTCGAATCGATCCCCTTGCGCCGCCTCGGGCATCCCGAAGAAGTCGCCAAGGCGATCTATTATCTGTGTACGGATCAGTCGAGCTACGTCACCGGCGCCGAATTGCACATCAATGGCGGCCAGCATGTATAGCTTGAGCTACCGCTGCGGATAAAAACCAAACATGAATGAAGGCGTCACCATCGGAAATATCCACGTCGGCGGCCGGGTCCTGATGGCGCCGATGACCGGTGTCTCCGATCTGCCGTTTCGCCGCGCTGCGTCCGCTCTCGGTGCGCGCTACGTCGCGACCGAAATGGTCGCCTGCGAGAGTTTTGCGCGTGGACGGCCCGATGTCGTGCGCCGCGCAGCGGTGGGCGACGGGTTTCCACTGATGGTCGTGCAATTGGTAGGCCGCGAGCCGGAATGGATCGCGCGCGGCGCGAGGCTGGCAGAGGAAGCGGGTGCACAGATCATCGATCTCAATATGGGTTGTCCTGCCAAAGAGGTGACAGGCGCGCAATGCGGCGCCGCGTTGATGCGCGATCTCGATCTCGCCGTTCGTTTGATCGAGTCCGCGGTCGAGTCTGTCGCCTGCACCGTCACCGTGAAAATTCGTTTGGGCTGGGACGATGAGAGCCGCAATGCTCCTGAACTCGCACAACGTGCCGAACAGGCCGGTGCCAAGGCTATCACCGTTCATGGCCGCACGCGACAGCAATTCTATCGCGGCGTAGCCGATTGGCAGGCGGTGGCCGATGTAAAGCGCGCCACGACAGTGCCGGTGATCGTGAATGGCGACGTGACAAATCTCGACGCCGCGCAAACGGCTTTGAACCAATCCGGCGCCGACGCGGTTATGATCGGTCGCGGCGCTTATGGCCGGCCGTGGATCGCGGCTGGACTCGATCGTGCGTTACAAACAGGCGACGCAATTGAAGAGCCCGTTCCTGCGCAACGCCTCGCCATCGCGCTCGACCATCTCTCCGACAGCCTTCGCTTTTATGGCGACGATCTCGGCCTCAGATCATTCCGGAAACATCTGGGTTGGTACATCGAGAACGCACCCTGGCTCAATAACGCCGAAGCGCGACGCGCAGCGAAATCCAGACTCTGCCGCCTGCCTTCACCGCGTGATGTCGAGACGGCGCTCGCTGAATTGTGGCTCGCGGATGCGCGTAATGCATAAAACAACTAACATAATCGTCATCGCTGGGCTTGTCCCGGCGAGCCATGAACACAGACCTTTCCAGCACATTCGGTTTCCGTGGTCTTGGATGGCCGGGACGAACGCCCGGCCATGACGTCAAAGAGCGTTCGTCGAGCGATATGAGATAACCTGACTCCTGAAGCGCAGGGACAATGACAAGCTCATTTTCTCTGAGGATAGGAAAGATCGCATGGCGATCTTGAAAAAGACCCTTACGCAGCGCCGATAGAGGCAGGGCGTCCCGGATAGATACCTATTTACGCCGCGCAGATTTGCCCGGCGGATTAGTTTCCGTCTTGTTTCCTTTGATTGGCTGCTCGCCAATCTCCGCCTTCCAGAGCTTCGCCGGTATTTCGTCGACGTGACCCGGTTCGAGCTGGCCGAGATGGAAGGGGCCGAAGCGGATACGAATAAGGCGAGCGACTTTCAGGCCCAGATATTCCATCAGCCGTTTCACTTCCCGGTTCTTGCCTTCCTTGATCTGCACGCTCGCCCAGGCATACATGCCTTTGCTGCGTTCCAGATCGGCAATCACCGGACCATATTTCACGCCATCAATGGTGACGCCGTGCGCGAGACGGTCGAGATCGGACTGGGTAACTTTTCCAAACAGCCGCACGCGATACTGACGTGTCCATCCCGCCGCCGGCAGTTCGAGCCTTCGCGCCAATTCGCCATCATTTGTCAGCAGCAGAAGGCCTTCGGAATTCACATCGAGGCGGCCAATTGAAACGACGCGCGGCAAGGATCTCGGGAGAGCCTGGAAGACGGTTGGCCGTCCCTCGGGGTCGCGATGCGTCGTCACCAGACCGACCGCCTTGTGGTAGCGCCAAAGCCGCGCGCGTTCGGGCTCCGAGAGCGGCTTGCCATCAACGGAAATCACCTGATGCGGAGCGACCTTGGTGCCGGGCTCCTTGACCGCTTTCCCGTCGAGCATGACTCTGCCCTCCGCGATCAGTTTTTCGGCATCGCGCCGCGAGCAAACGCCGGATCGCGCTATAAGCTTGGCAATCCGTTCACCGTCCTGGGTATTTTCGTTCACTCGATCCATCCATGCGGGCAGGGCGGCAACGCCCACATCGGACTTGCCAATCTGCCGGGCGAGTAGCACAGGGACGGCGATGCGCAAAACCGATCCCATGGAACTGGCCCTGGCTGAAGCGCGGGCAGCTGGCGAACGGGGGGAAGTCCCGGTCGGCGCCGTGCTTGTGGCTGCAGATGGCGAAGTTCTCGCCCAAGACGGCAATCGCATCATCGAGCGGCGCGATCCGACAGCGCATGCGGAGATGCTGGTGCTGCGCGTCGCTGCGGCAAAGCTCGGCAATGAGCGGCTGAACGGCACGAGACTTTATGTGACGCTCGAGCCCTGCGCGATGTGCGCCGGCGCTGCGAGTCTTGCCCGTGTTGCGCATGTCGTGTTCGCGGCCTCCGACCCTAAAGGGGGGGCCGTTTTGCATGGGCCGCAATTTTTCACCCAGCCGACCTGCCATCATCGTCCGCTTGTCACCAATGGCGAACGCGCGGAAGAAAGCGCCGCCTTGCTGAAAGCATTCTTTCTCGCGCGACGTGGTTGATGGACGAAAATGCTTGTCATCCCGGCGGAAGCCGGGACCCAGAAATGCTACTGTCTCCGACGGGCTGCTGTGCTGGGTTCCCGCTTTCGCGGGAATGACAATAACAGGATGGAGTAGGACATGGCGTTGATTATCTATGGCAGCTCGCTCTCACCCTTCGTGCGCAAAGTACGCGTGGTGCTCGCAGAAAAGGGTCTTGATTATACCATAGAACAAATCAATCCATTCGATCCGCCGGCTTGGTTTGTGGAGATCAGTCCGCTGAAGCGGATTCCGGTGTTGCGCGACACGGACCAGCCGGAACCCAACACGCTCGCGGATTCATCTGTCATCTGTGATTATCTGGAAAGCAAATGGCCGACGCCAGCGCTTTATCCGGCTGATCCTTTCGCGCGCGCCCAGGCACTATGGTTCGAAGAATATGCGGATACGCAGCTCGTACAGAGCCTGCTTCCCATATTTTTCCAGCGCGTGGTCAGACGCCTGAGTAAGGCGGAATGCGATGAAAGCGTGGTGGCCGCCACGCTTGCGGAAAAAACGCCGTCGGCTTTCGACTATCTGGAAGCGGCCGTCAGCGGCCGTTCATTCTTCGTGGACGATATCTATTCGATTGCCGATATCGCGGTCGGCGCGATGCTGGTGAATTTCGAACACGCCGGCGAACACATCGATACTGCGCGCTGGCCCGAACTCGCGCGATTTTCACGGGAAATACACGCCAAGCCGTCATTCGCGGATTGCATCGCCAAGGAAAGAAGTTTCCTTAAGCGATATCTGCCGTCGTATGACGGATCCGATTGATTTGCTTTTTTGCACGGGTCCGTCGCCCGTCGCAGCCTTTGTGGATTATTGCAGCGAGAAACTGAATTTCTGTTTCAGTTCGTATGATCCGACCTGAAGGACCGCTTCGCCAGTGGCGACGCCTGCAACGGGATCGACGCAGGTGTGTTTGCTTCCGGCGCACCAGCCATTGCCTTTGCCCGTCTGGCCCTGGGTTCCGAAGGCCTTATCGCCCGAGAAGACTACGTCCTCCATATAATAAGGGTTCGGTCCAAGATCGATTGGCCCTTTTGCAAAGATGTAATTGCTGCCCTGCTTCACCGTGACGGTGAGGAAGAGATGGTCGGTCGTGTCGCCGGTCAGGTCCTGGTAGAAGAAATAGATTTGCCCGCAAGGGTTCGCCGGCGCGCTGTTGTTGCTGCAGGCGGTGAGCGACCATGCGTAGACCGGGATGCCGAGCACGACGCCGTTCTGGTCGATCGATGAACATTCCGTACCACCGCCGTAGCACGGCCATTGATCCGTTCCATCGTAATTCGACGGCAGCTGTCCGAATTGTGCGTTCAGCGGATAGAGGCCCGGGGGGACCGTCGGATATAACGGGTTATTCCGGATCGGTACCGCATGGGCACGGAAGCCGCTTTGCGTCGCTGCGCTCGACATCGAAGCCGGGCCGGCGAGCAGTAGTGCGACCAAAGTCAGAGACGCCGTTTTCAACATCCGAACACCCTTCTGCAAATCGTTTCGACAGTTGACGGCCAGCCAGGGACCGGTGAAGCACATCAACGGCTCGACGATGAACCCGGTAGGAGGCCCCCCACATCCCTCAAATTGATTACATCGGCGCTTTCGGATAGCTTTCGAAGCAAGGGGACGTTGGGATGGTTGGTTCGGGGCAGCTTCCAGAACTGATCGACATGGTTTACGACGCGGTGATCGAGCCGCTGCGCTGGAGGGATATTCTCGCGCGGGTGGCGGACGCGATCTCCGCCGAGGGTGCTGCGCTCCATTTTCAGGACCAAGTAACGGGAAAGGGGTGGGGCGTCGTTTCCCGCATCGATCCGGAGGCAATACCGCTCTATTTCGGGCATTTCGCAACACGCAATCCCATACGCCGGCGCCGCAACGAGTTCCTCGGGCTCGGGCGCGATCCGGTTCGCTGGCGTTCGGGCGCTTTCCATGACGAGCATGCGCTACCGAAGTCGGAACTGATGCGAAGCGAATATTACGGTGATTTTCTCAGTCGCTTCGACATGCATTCGCTTCTAATGATGGGGCTGGCGGTAGAGGCAACGCGATTTGCAAGTATCAACTTTATCCGTCCGCGCCGGCGCGAGCAGTTTGGGCAATCGGAAATCGACATCGCAGCGCAGCTGCAGCCGCATCTGATCCGTGCTTTCGGTCTCAGCCTCAAATTGTCCGACATCGAGCGCAGGAATTGCGGATTGATGGAATTTGTGGATCGTTCACCCCATGCGGTCTTTCTAGCCGAGTCAGGTGGGCGCGTGCGCCATCTTAATCGTGCGGCGGAGTTACTGATCGCGGCGAAGAAAGAATTGGTGATCAAGGCTGGCATTCTGTCCGCAGTCGCGCCGAACCATGCCCGAAAGCTTCATGAAGCCATCGCGTTGGCCGGCTGCTGCGAGAGGGAAAAGCGATCCGGAGTCACGCTCTCGCTGTCAGGGCCATCGCCACGTAAAAGTGTTTCTGTCAGTGTCTCGCCGCTCACAAGCGAGAGAGTGGATGCATTTTCTTCCGAGCCATTGGTACTTGTTTGCGTGAGCGATCCGAGTGGCGATGTCGCCATGCCGGGCGAAAGGCTTCAGCAACTATATGGACTTACCCGGGCAGAGGTAAAAATCGCGCAGGAGCTCCTGCTTGGATATGAGCCGAAACGGATCGCCGAACGCCTTTCGCTCAGCATTCATACGGTCCGCGTGCATCTTGCACGATTGCTGGCAAAGACGGAAACAACGCGGCAAGCCGAACTCGTATTGTTGCTACAGCGCGTGAGCGGTATCTGAAGCTGGGTTCGCGGCGGCCGCAATACCCGCAGCGTTGATCGCTGCAGGGCAGGTTGCCGCGGCTGCTACAGAAATGCGGTTCAGGGGAACGAGCCGGTCGCTTTCAGACCCTGTCGCGATCCGCCATTTGTGGTCCGGTAATAGCCTACGATCGCTTTCGAATCCGTGATTCCCCGCAGATAGGTGTCGGCAGCGCCGGGCATATCGATTGTGTAGAAGCTTGACGTGGAGGGCTCATAACCGAAGCCGTGATAAGCGCCGGTCGTGTCCAGGTAGTTTCCGACAATCTGGCCATTATTGTTGATCCCGACGCAATTTGTTTGCACGGCCCCGGGATCGGTCAGCTCTGTAAAATTCGGAGCCATCCCCACCAGACAGTGATTATTGCCGGATGAGTCGATTTCCGTGAGCGTCAGCTCGCCGTGGCTATTGATGCCATCGGGGAATATATACGCCGCGCCCGGGATCTGAAAGGTTGTCAGCTTCGCGCGTTTCAGCGTGAAACCCCAGGGTTGGTTGTTCTGGTCGTAGTAGTAGCCGGAAATAATTCCGTTGGTGCTGATTGCGACGGGCAGCGCACCCGGGATGTTCGCCAACGAGAAGTCTGAGAAGGCACCATTGCTGTAGGTAAATCCTATGGCGGCATCGTCGCTGGTGTTGTAGTAGCCGACAACAGTCCCGGCGCTGCTGATCGCGTAGCAATAAGTCTGGACACCGTTCGCATCGCTGATTGCGGTGTAGGTCTTGTTCTTGTTATCGATCAATGTGCAGGTCGGATTGCCCGATGGGTCGTAGTACCAGCCGAGGATCGTGCCGCCGGCATTGTCGAGAAGTGCGGTCTGCGTGGCTCCGGGAATGTCGAGCGTCTTGAATTTGTAACTTTGCGCTGTGGCCTGCTGCCCCGACAGAAGCGCCGCCACGGCGGTCGCTGCCAGCATCATGCGTGTGCCCACGGTTACTCTCCTTTGCTGCACCCGGCAAACCCATAAGAGACCGCCGCACCACCCTGCATCATGCAAATTGATTATGGCGGCCGGATTGTAGTACTCTGTTCGTTCCTCTGGGGCGTCGCATGAAGCAGCCTGCCAAATTCCACGATGTTTTAGGTCTTGCCTATGAGGCCGCTTTGACGCCGGAACTCTGGCCGCAGGCGCTGGAAGGCGTCGCCGATATTGCGCGGGCGGACTGCGCCGCGCTTCTGATCCAGGACCAGGTGACCGGCAAGGGAACGGCAATGTTGGCTCGCGTCGACCCTGCGGTGCTTTCGCTCCAGTTTGGTTACTACGCCACACGAAACCCGGTTCGCGCAGGCCGGAATCGCGTTGTCGGGCTTTCCGGCGGGTCCGCCAGCTGGCGCACGCGCGTCGTCACCGATGAAGACGCCTTGCCGAAATCCGAACTGATGCGCAGCGAATATTACAATGACTATCTGCGTCCGTTCGGGATTCACTCGGGTTTGATGATCGGCCTCGCATTGGATGCCACAAGGTTCGCGACCGTCAATTTGATGCGGTCACCACGCCGCGACGGGTTCGAGCGTCCTGAAGTTGATCTGGCCAAACAGATACAGCCGCATCTGATACGCGCATTCGAGCTCGACCGGCGCCTCTCCGAGGCGCGGCAGCTCAATGACAGCCTCTCGCAGTCGCTCGATCGTTCGCCCCACGCGGTTTATCTGGTGGATGCAGGCGCGCATGTGCGTCACGTCAATCGTGCGGGCGAAACATTGACGCGGGAAGGCCGTGGCCTTTCGCTGAGGGATGGCGTCCTTCGCGCAGCAACGTCGGATTCGACGAATGCACTGCATCAACTGGTTCAGTCCGCGTCCGAACAGGATGCGGAGACGCGTAGAGGAGGCGCGATATCACTTGCGCGGCCCGGATTTCGCCGCCCGCTATCGGTCATCGTTGCTCCATTGCGCACGGAGCAATTACAGCAACTCCGGAACGCTCCGACAGCGATCATATTTGTGACGGATCCGGAGAGCGGCATCGTGGCGCCGGAAGATCGGCTGCGCGCATTATTTGGGTTCACTGCAGCCGAGGCCAGGGTCGCCATTGAGTTGCTGACCGGCGCGGACCCCGCGACAATTGCCAGGCACAGATCGCTCAGCGTGAATACCGTGCGCGTTCAGATTGCGCGGATCATGGACAAAACCGATACGAACAGACAGTCGGAACTCGTGCGCCTCCTTGAACGCGTAAGCGGATTCTGCACGGACTGACGTAGCGCGAAGCTCTACCAGTTCAGTTCCGTCATCATGGCGGCGTAAGTGTCGATGCCGCTCCAGAGATTCTTGAGGCGGAGGTTTTCATTGGGCGCGTGCTGGCTATCGTCGTGATTGACAATGGGAAGCCCGATCACCGGTACCCCAAGAATTTCATGGAACAGATAGATCGGCACACTCCCACCCATCATGGGAATCAGGGCGACACGGCCGCCTGCGGCATCTTCGGCTGCGGCGATCGTTGCACGGGCTTCCGGCGTAGCCATATCCGTCCGCAGAGCCGGATATCCCTGATCCCAATCAAGCTTGATGATTTTCTTATGCCCCAGGCGCATCGGCAGATCGGGTGTTTCCGAAACGAGCGTCCAATCTTTGGATTTCAAAAACGCTTCGACCGCATCACGGACGTGTTGGGGCGTCTGGTCGGGAACGAGCCTGAAATCGATCGAGATGCGCGCCTCGGACGGAATGGAATTTGTGGCTTCTGCGCCGACAGCGCCTGCGCTGATCCCGCGTATATTGAGGGCAGGGCGCATCGTGCTCGTTGTTAATCCTTCGTCACCCTCGCTCCGCCCAAGGCCGAATTCCTGTTTGAGTGCAGTCTCAACCGGCGGCAGCTTTGCAATCGCGTTCTTCTCTGCATCGCTGAGCGGGCGCACATCGTCCGCGAAACCCGGGATAAGAACGCGTCCGTCATCGTCACGCATCGAGGCGATCAACTCTGCCGCCATTACAGCGGGATTGGGCACCCAATTGCCGTAATGGCCGTCATGCAATGGATGAAGCGGACCGTAGATGGTCATTTCGAGGTCGAGTGCGCCGCGCGCTCCGAAATAAAGCGACTGCGTGCGGGACTGATGCACCGGAGCGTCGCCAATCAGCCAGAGATCGCCGCGCAGTTGCGCAGCGTGCGCCTTCAGGATTTCCGCCAGATGCGGCGAACCCGCTTCCTCTTCGCCTTCCCAAACGACATCGAGATTGACGGAAGGCGCGCGATGAAGAGCCTTCAATGAATCGAAAGCAGCAAGGAATGCCACTATGGAGGCCTTATCGTCGGCCACGGCGCGACCAAACAAACGCCATTCGGGATCGAAGGGCGGCTGAATGCCGCTCCAGTCAATCTGTTTTGCCGCAGGCGACAATGGCCCGTCCCGCATCACCGGCACGAAAGGATCGGAGCTCCATTGTGCGGGTGTGACCGGTTGTCCGTCATAATGCGCATAAAACGCCACGGTCCGCTTTGCGCCCGCCACGCGATATTCTCCAAACACGACCGGCGGCGAACGGCCGGATGCTTCGAATTGTTTTGTCTGAAAACCACGTGCTTTGAGTTCGCTCTCGAGACGGTTGGCTGTGTCGCGAATGCCTTGCGGATTAGCCGCCACGCTGGGTAATCGTGTCAGAGCGTCGAGTTCGCCGATGACTTCCTTCTCGTGCATTCTGCGCCAATTGCTTACATCGCGCGAGAGATCGGACGCGAGAGCCGCTGCTTCGACAGGGATGAAAGTTTGGGCAATAATGATCAGGAATATCAACGATCGAACGCGCGAAGTCGCTGAATTTTTGCCACGCATTACTTCGCGCCCGCGCGTCGGGCGAAGTACCAGCCACGCTCGGCAAGAGGGCGTACCGCCACCTTGTTCTGCGCCGCACTTTCGCTCGCCGCCGTGCCGTCGCGCACGCGTCCGACAATGCCCTGAAGGATACCCGCCAACCGGAAGAAATTATAGGCGGCGTAATAATCCATACTTGGGGTCGCGGCGCGGCCGGTGCGGCGGCAATACATCGCGACATAGGCGTCCATTTCCGGGATGCCGAAAGACTTCAAATCGAGGCCCATCAGGCTGGCTGCGCCGTTGGTCGCCAGACCCTGCGGCATCTGCCATTGCATCAGATGATAGGTGAAATCTGCCAGCGGATCTCCGATGGTCGAAAGCTCCCAATCGAGTACGGCGAGAATTTCCGGCCGGTCAGGATGCAGGATCAGATTGTCGAGCCGGAAATCGCCATGGACGATTGCGGAGCGGTCCTCGGGGGGCAGATGTTCGGGGAGCCACGCGATGAGCCGGTCCATCTCCTCGATCGTCTCGGTTTCGGAGGCCTTGTATTGGCGGCTCCAGCGCGCCACCTGCCGCGCTATGTAATTACCCGGTTTGCCGAAATCTCTGAGACCGAGCTTTTCGTGGTCGAGAGAATGCAGCCGCGCGATAGTCTGGTTCATCGCATCGTAAATCGCGAAACGTTCCTCGGGTGAAAGCCCCGGCAGGAGAGGACCCCAGAAGACGCGGCCGTCCACGCACTCCATTACGTAGAAGCTCGTTCCGATGACGGACTCGTCTTCGCAGAGTACGTAAGGCTTTGCGACCGGAAAGCCCGTTGGATGAAGCGCGGCAATGATGCGGTATTCGCGGTCCACGGCATGCGCGGACGGCAATAATTTACCGGGCGGCTTGCGGCGCAGCACATATTTGCGATCCGGAGTGGTCAGCTCGTAAGTGGGATTGGACTGACCGCCGCGGAACTGACGAACTGTGAGAGGCCCGGAAAAATCCGCGATATGAAGCGCGAGATAGTCCGCGAGCCTGTCTTCGTCGAAACGCAGCGTGTCGGCAATTTCCTTTGTACCGGAAAATCTCTGCTGGCGGTCGTCGCTTTCCATCAGCGCATACGCGCCCGCGCCCGATCGCCGATATCGCGGCGGCAGAAACCCTCGGGCCAATCGATGGCATCGACCGCTTTGTACGCGCGCGATTGCGCCTCGGCGAGATCGGCGCCTGCGGCGCAGATATTCAACACACGTCCGCCAGCAGCAAAAAGGCGGCCGTCGCGCCGCTCCGTCGCTGCATGGAATATCTGCACGCCCGGCAATTGCGCCGCGGCGTCGATACCTTTGATCTCCGAGCCCTTTTCGTAGCTTCCGGGATATCCGCGCGCGGCCATCACTACTGCCAGAGCTGCTTCGTTTCGCCAGCGCAGATCGAGATGTGCCAGTTCGCCATCGCGGGTCGCCATGAGGGCGGTGGCGAGGTCGGACTTCAACCGCATCATCAGCACCTGACATTCGGGATCGCCGAAGCGGCAATTATACTCGATGAGATTTGGCTCGCCGTCCTTGATCATCAGTCCCGCATAGAGAACGCCCATGTAAGGCGTTCCGCGCGCGGCCATCGCGGCAATGGTCGGCCTGATGATGCGTGACATGGCTTTTTCCGCCACATCTGGCGTGAGTAATGTGGAGGGGCTGACCGCTCCCATTCCGCCGGTATTGGGGCCCTGATCGTGATCGAAGGCGCGTTTGTGATCTTCGGCGCCCGCGAGCGGCAGCACATGTTCGCCATCGGTCAGAACAAACAGACTGGCTTCTTCGCCTTCGAGAAATTCCTCGATGACAATCGTCTCATCGGGTGATGCGAGCATTGCAGTGATAGTAGACTCGGTGGTCGGCCAATTATCGGAAACAACGACACCTTTGCCGGCCGCAAGACCGTCCATTTTGATAACGACGCGCTCGCCAAGCGTGCGTGCAAACGCGACGGCGTCTTTCGTGTTGGCGCAGCGCCGGTAGCGTGCCGTGGGAATGTTGTTGGCCGCGCAGAGATCTTTGACAAATCCCTTGGAGCCTTCCAGCTGCGCTGCTTTTGCACTTGGGCCTAAGGTTCGGATGCCGGCGGCCTCCAGCCTGTCCCACAAGCCGGCAACCAGCGGCGCTTCCGGCCCGATCACCACAAAATCGATTGCGTGCTCCTGCGCGAAGGAAACGAGCGAGCCCGAATCATCGACGGGAATCGGGGTGCACTCAGCGACCTCGGCGATTCCGGCATTGCCCGGTGCACAATAAAGCTTGGAGACCAGCGGACTCGCCGCCAGCGCCCAGGCCAGCGCATGTTCCCGCCCACCAGATCCGATCAGAAGAAACTTCACATCCGCTCCCTGGTCCACGCGACATTGCAGGACGGGTCGATTTCAAGCGACCGCATGACGATGTTCTCCTATATCATCCCGAGTCATGTCGGAACCGGAGAAACGGGCGAATCTGCCCGAATACAGCGTCAGCGAGATCGCCGCCGCACTCAAGCGGACGGTGGAAAGCGCCTTTCCGTTGGTCCGGGTGCGCGGCGAGATCAGCGGCCTTAAATTCCATTCTTCGGGGCACGTCTATTTCGACCTGAAGGATGAGCGTGCCGTGCTCAACGCTGTGATCTGGCGCGGAACCGCTCAGTCATTGCGCGTGAAGCCCGAGCAGGGTCTCGAAGTGATCTGCAGCGGGCGCATTTCGACCTATGCAGGGTCGTCGCGCTACCAGCTCATCGTCGAACAGGTCGAGCTTGCCGGACTGGGCGCGCTGATGGCGATGCTCGAGGAACGCAAGAAAAAGCTGGCGGCGGAAGGACTGTTCGCGACGGAACGCAAAAAGCCGCTGCCATTCCTGCCCGAGATCATCGGAGTTATTACTTCGCCCACGGGCGCGGTCCTCCGCGATATCATGCATCGTCTTGATGCGCGCTTTCCGCGCCGCGTGCTGCTGTGGCCCGTGGCGGTGCAGGGCGAGCGTGCGGCGGCGGAAGTGGCTGCGGCGATCCGCGGGTTCAATGCCCTGGCGCGTGATGGTCATGTTCCGCGTCCGGACATTCTGATCGTCGGGCGCGGCGGCGGCTCTTTCGAAGACCTGATGGCATTCAATGAAGAGATCGTCGTGCGCGCGGCAGCGGAGAGTGTGATCCCGCTGATCTCCGCGGTCGGTCATGAAACAGACACCACATTGATCGATTTTGTTGCCGACCGCCGTGCGCCGACGCCGACGGCTGCCGCAGAAATGGCGGTACCGGTGCGCACCGAATTGCTGGCGCAGATCCTCGATTTCGAACGGAGGAACCTGCGGCGATTCACTTCCGGACTTGAGCAGCGCGACAAACATTTGCAGACTTTGGCGCGGGCTCTGCCGCGCGCCGACCAGCTATTTGCAGCATCGCGGCAGCGCTTCGACCATGCCGCCGAACGGCTTGGTCATGGGCTGAAGCGTAATCTGCAGGAACATCGTCGCGCGCTTGTCGAGGTGGCGACGTTGCTGCGGCCACGTTGTGTCACGAGCCGGATCGAAACCGGCTCGGAGCGCGTCAAAGCGGCAGCGCATCGTTTGGAGCGCTGTCAACGTGCCCGGCTCACCGCCCTGCGCGAGCGGCTGGAGTCTTCGTCGCGCCTGCTGGAGAGCGTGAGTCATCGCTCGGTCCTCGAGCGCGGCTTTGCATTGGTGCGCGGCGCCGACGGCACTCTGCGCCGGCGCGCGGCACAGGTGGTGCCCGGCGAAGAGCTTTCGTTGGTTTTTGCAGATTCCTCTGTGGGTGCGCAGGCAAATGGTCCGGGTGCGCGCCCAACAAAAAAATCGAAAACCGGCCAGGGAACGCTGTTCTGATTCCGCTTCAGGTGCCGGACGTACCAAATTTCTCTATCGCCAGCGCAGCACCAAGAAATGCCGAGTCTTCGTGCATGATGAGATAGGTGGGGATCGCTTTGACATAATAACTCATCCGGCCTTTGTTTTCGAACGCGGCGCGAAACGCCGAATTGACCAGCGTTTTCTCTATCTTCTTCGCGATGCCGCCCGCGATATAGACACCACCCCGCGCGCCATGGATCAAAGCAAGGTCGCCTGCCACGGCGCCGAAAACCTCGCAGAACATCTCGATCGCCGCGCAGCAGATGCCGTCGCCGGTTTCCGCCTGTTGCGATATTTCCGCGGCGCTGAGCTCGGCCGGAGCGTTTCCTGCGATCTCGGTGAGCGCCGCATGTATATTGGCGATGCCGGGTCCGGAAAGTATCCGCTCATTGGACACGTGACCGAACCGGCGCGCGAGAATGCGCAACACCTCCATCTGTTCCGCATTCCTGGGCGCGAATGCGGCGTGCCCACCTTCCGTGGCAATAGGAAGTGAGACCCCACGAAACCGGGCCAGGCACGAAACGCCAAAACCGGTACCGGCGCCCATGATGGTGATTGGTTCGCCGGGAAGCCCATCGAGTTTCGGACCGATGATGTGCAGGTCATTAGGCTGGAGCGCGGTGACCGAAAATGCCGCGGCGGCGAAATCATTGATCAGCAATGCGCGCTTGAAGCCTAGTTTTCGCAAGCCATCTTCCGAGGCTTGCCAATCGCGATTGGTGAATTTCACTTGGCCCGCCGTCACCGGGC
This sequence comes from Rhizomicrobium sp., assembly GCA_036502865.1. Taxonomy (GTDB): domain Bacteria; phylum Pseudomonadota; class Alphaproteobacteria; order Micropepsales; family Micropepsaceae; genus Rhizomicrobium. The sequence goes on along the minus strand of DASXXW010000039.1, from coordinate 12,749 downwards.
CCGCCACGCCGATTGCCGCGTCGCACGGCCGGTTTTCAGGCCCCAGATGATCGAGATAGGCGGTCAGGACCGCTTCGAAACTCGCAAAATTGTCGGCTGGCAGATCGAGCCGCTGTTCAATCCGGAACGGATCGAGCCGCGCGACAGCAAAACGCGCATTCGTTCCTCCGACGTCTCCCACCAAAACCGGCATATTTGAACTCATGGAAGAATATCTCTCTGGTCAAGCTTTACGGTAACGCTTGAACCCAAAGATATCGACGAATCCGCAACCCGCACCACGTAATCGCCCTCGTCGATATGCCAGCGATGCCGAAAGACGTCGAAATCGGCCAGACGCCGCGGATCCGCGGCGATGGAGACATGTTTGGTTTCACCGGGCATGAGATCGATTTTGCTCCAGCCGATCAGGCGCGGCATTTCATCCGTGTCTGGAGCTGCGGGCGACGCATAGGCTTCAACCGTTTCCTTCCCTTCCATCGGCCCATTATTTGTTATGTCGGCTGTGACTGTGATCGTCGCACCGCCGCTGGCGGCAACGCCGTTCGTCTGAAACTGGCTGTAGGAAAGTCCAAAGCCGAAGGGAAATAACGGCGTTTCATTCTTGAGCGCGAACCAGCGATAGCCGACATCGGCGCCTTCGAAATAATCGATGGTGATCGGGTTGCCACGCGTACCGAGCCCCGGAAGAACCGGATGGGGCAATTGGGATTCGCTCTGCGGGAACGTCACTGGAAGCCGGCCCGACGGATTCGCCGCGCCGAAGAGTACCCGCGCAATCGCAGTTGCGCCTCTGTTGCCGGAATACCAGGCTTCGACCACGGCCGGCACCTTATCGAGCCAAGGCATCAGCACCGGACCGCCCGTTTCCAGCACAACAACCGTACGAGGATTTGCAGCAGCGACGGCTTGAATAAGTGCGTTCTGATTGCCGGGAAGATTGAGATTGGGAACATCGTTTTCTTCCGCCATCCACTGGCTTGCAAAGACAATTGCGATATTTGCCTGCCGCGCAGCATTCGCGGCTTCCGGAATGTCATCGCCGGACTCGAAGGTCACGATCGCCTGTGGCGCCTGCACGGCAATTGCCGAGACAGGGGAGGGCGGATCGTAGATGCGATTGTCATGCGGAAGGCTGCGCGTGCGTTCGTCTGGGCTCTGAAGCGCCTGTGCATATCCGATCGGAATGACTTGCGAGGAACCGCCGCCGGACATCACGCCGAAATCTGCATGGCTGCCGATTACGACGATGCTTTCCGCGGGTGTCGCAAGGGGTAGCAGATTGCCCGCATTTTTCAGCAACACGATTCCGTTTTCGGCTTCGTTTTGTGCGACGCCTAGGTCGGCTTGAATATTAGAAGGTGTTGCCGTCGTATCCATCAGGCCTTTTGCGAACATCGAACGCAAAATCCGATGAACCATGTCGCTCAGACGATGCGGGTCGAACTTTCCGTCTGAAAGCGCGCTTGCCAGCGGCGCGCCGAAATAATCCTCGCGATCAAAGCCCGATGCCGACTCCTGGTCTAATCCCGCATTGGCGGATTCCAACGTGCTGTGGACGCCGCCCCAATCCGACAACACCCAGCCATGGTAATTCCATTCCTGTTTGAGAACCTTGTTCAGAAGGAAATCATTCTCGCAGGAATAGGTGCCGAAATGCCGGTTGTAGGCGCACATCACGGCGCCCGGATCGCCTTTCTCCAACGCGATTTCAAAGGCGAGCAGATCGGATTCTCGCGCTGGACCCTCGGCGATATTTGCGCTGAGCCAGGCTCGATCCGTTTCCTGATCGTTGAATGCAAAATGTTTGACCGTCGAGACGATGCCGTTGCTTTGAATGCCTTCGATTTCTGCGCCGGCCATGGTGCCGGCGAGCAAAGGATCTTCGCCCGCATATTCGAAGGTGCGTCCGCCGCGCGGTTCGCGCGCAAGATTGACGCCTCCATCGAGCACAACATTGAAACCGCGGGCGCGTGCTTCGGCGCCAACCATGCTCCCGGCCGAGAAAGCCAGTTCCGGATCCCAGGTTGCTGCCATCAACATGCCGGAGGGCAACGCGGTCGCTTCGTCTCCTGGACGAAGATTGCCGCCATTCGCAACGCCGAGCCCGGCATCGGACTCCACGAGTGGAGGAATACCGAGCCGGGGAATCCCCGGTACGTACCCTGCGGTGCCGCGCAATAACGGCAAGATATCTTTTGGGATCGGTCGCGAAAAAGGGCTGCCCCGCGTGCCCCAATAGCCCATGACGAGGCGCAATTCTTCGTCCTCGGTCATTTGCGATTGCAGCAGGTCGGCTCGTCTGTCCGGCGACAAGGCACGGTTCATCCACGGATTTGGATTCGTCGTTGGAGGAGCCAGCTGCAATGGGGCACCGGCCGCAAACACGGAGCTTCCGAGCATGACAAGTACGGCTGCGGCGGGGATCAATGTGGACTTGCGCAAAATATCGCTATCACCTTTGTCCTTCGCCAACTGACGCCGCTGCCGCGACGTCATACCGTGGCCGAACTGCAGCAGGCAGACGCGCTATACTAAAGCGATTCCACGAAGCGGACACGTCGGTCGTGAAGATCATTCTGGGCAATCTGGACGACCCGCAAGTCATCGAACTGCTTCGCGTGCATGTCGAAACGGCGATGGCCAACACGGCCTGCGACAGCGCGCATGCGCTGGGCCGGGACGCCCTTCGCCGACCCGATATCGAATTCTGGGCCGTGTGGGATGGAGATCACCTGTCGGGAATCGGTGCTCTGAAGGAACTCCCGGACGGCGAGGGCGAAATCAAATCGATGCATGTGGCGCAATCACGGCGCCGGCGGGGTGCCGGAAGCCTGTTGCTGCGCCATCTCATCGAAAGGGCCGTCGCCAGACCCATGTGCCGCGTGAGTCTCGAAACAGGCTCCTGGGAGTATTTTCAGCCCGCCCGCGATCTTTACCGCAAGCATGGATTCGTGGAATGCGCGTCTTTCGCCGGCTATGCGGCGGACCCCAACAGCATATTCATGTCACTCGACCTGACGAACTATCGGACCACGAACGTAGCCTGACCCAAAGATCTCGCTCGGGTTTTAGCGCATCATCTTCAGGTTTTGACTTCGTTCGCGGAGATGATCGACGCGCGCAATTGCTCGGCGATATCCGCCATGCCGCCGGGCGTGTGCGGCATCAGGATGACTTTGCTGCCGGATGAAACGCCGATCTCTTTCATCGTATCGAAATATTGCGTCATCAGCACGAGCTTGAGTACCTCGGGGGCGGCGACGCCGCCGATCTGGTCGGTGAAGGCGGCAATCGATTCCCGCAACCCGTCGACGATGGCCTTGCGTTGCTTGGCAATGCCTTCGCCTTGCAGCCGTTTCGATTCCGCTTCGGCTTCCGCGTTCTTGACCACCAGGATCTTGTTTGCTTCGCCTTTCGCGGCGGCGGCAACCTGCAGACGCTGCTGCGTCTGGATTTCGTTCATGGCCGCTTTCACATTGTCCGCCGGATTGACGTCGGTCACGAGTGCGGTGGGAATTTCGAAGCCGTAGATCTTCATCGAGGCATCGAGTTCGGCCTTCACCGAACTGCCGACCTCGTCTTTCTTCTCGAACACCTCGTCGAGGTTCATCTTGGGCACCTGCGCGCGCACCACATCGAGCACATAGGATGTAATCTGATCGCGCGAATTCTGGAGCTTGTAGTAAGCGTCCGCTTCGTGACCTTCGACCACGCGGTATTGCACAGCGACGAACAATTTCACGAAGACGTTGTCGAGTGTCTTGGTTTCCACTTCGACGGGCAGTTGCTGGACACGCAGGGATACGCGTTGCGCGATCGAGTCCACAAACGGGATCTTGAAATTCAGTCCCGGCGATGCCGTGCGCACATAGCGGCCGAAGCGTTCGATGATCGCGCGGTTCTGCTGCTCGACGGAAAAGAAACTCGATGTGAGAAAGATCAGAAGGAAGAAACCGATGACGATAAAGAACATGACCTCGGCGAAATTTCCCCGTCCCATGTGCAGTCCCTCGCGCGAATCGCACGCGAATCGTAAACCGCCGCAGGGAAACCGGCTATGTATCGATGTCCGGTTTTCCTGTGGCCGAGGGGCAGTCTTCAGATCGAAGCGACGCGATCAATGATGCGCGATCGGCCTGACACCATGTTTGTTGAAGGTCGAAGCGATCAGGTCGGCGGCCCAATTGAGGTCGCTTTCGCTATGCGACTGCGAAACCTGGAAGCGGATGCGCGCCGCACCTTCCGGCACGACCGGGAATGAAAAGCTCGTTGCCAGTAATCCTCCGGCCAACAAGTCCTGGCTGATCGCTTTCGATTTTACGGAGTCGCCCACCACGACCGGAACGATCGCGCCTTCGCCGTCGAGTGGCGTGATATTCTTTGCTTTCAATGCCTTGCGGAACAATTCTGCCTTCTCGCGTAAGTGTTTGGAGCGCTGCGGCTCTCTTTCGAGAATGCGAATGGATTCAAGTGCGGCTGCTGCCACGGAGGGCGGAACGGCGTTTGAAAACAGATGCGGCCGCGACCGCTGGATGAGCGAATCGATGACCACCCTCGGACCGGCCACATAACCGCCCGCGCCGCCACCCAGCGCCTTGCCGAGTGTGCCGGTGTGAATGTCTATCTCATCGAGCAAGCCGAAATGCTCGACCGTGCCGCGCGCCGACGGCCCGACGACACCCACGCCATGCGAATCGTCGACCACGACAAGCGCGCCATATTGCTTCGCGAGTTTCACGATTTCCGGCAAGGGCGCGAGATCGCCTTCCATCGAGAAGACGCCGTCGGTGACGACGATCTTGCCGGGTTTGTCGGCATGTTTCTCCAGCACGCGCTTCAAATCTTCCACATTCGCGTGGCGATAGATATCGCGCGCCGCTTCTTTGGAAATCGCGCGGCAGCCATCGATGATACTGGCATGGTTGAGTTCGTCGGAAATGACGACGTCACCGGGTCCGGCAATTGCAGGAAACAATCCCGTGTTCGCCGACCAGCAGGACGAATAGGTGATCGCGGATTCCGCATGGAGGAACTCGGCGATCTTCTTTTCCAGTTCTTCATGGATCGTCAGCGTACCGCAGATGAAACGAACCGAGGCAGGTCCCACGCCGAAACGGTCCAATGCGGCACGCGCAGCAGCAACGACCTCGGGATGCGCGGCGAAGCCCTGATAATCGTTCGAACACATGAGCAGCACTTCGCCGATCTCGACGACTTTCACATGCGCCCTGGTCGCCGTCTCCAGTTCATGGAGAGTCTTGTAAGTGCCGATTTTGCGCGCCTTGGCGAGGTCGCGCTCGAGCCGTTCGAGGACCGCGTTGCTCATGCTGCTTCCTTCTTGAAATCGAGAATGACCTTGCCGCAATTGCCGGCAGCGATGAGTTCGAAACCGGTCGCATAGTCGCGGGCCGGCAGACGGTGGGTGAGAATGCGATCCATCACGTCGGGATTGCGCAGCATGAACGCCGAGACGTCGTACCAGGTCTCGAACATGCGCCGCCCCGTGACACCGTGCAGTGTCGCCCCTTTCATGATGACCGTTTCGGCAAGATCGAGTGTCACATCGGAGCCGGGCAGGCCAAGCAGTACGACATGTGCACCATTGCTCGCCATTTCGAGCGCGCTTCGCAGCGCCGCCGCATTGCCGCTCATCTCAAGCACGATTTCCGGTCCCTGGCCGTCCGTCACCTCGAAAATCTGTTCGCGCGATTCGGGCTTGCGCGGATCGACAACCAGATCGGCGCCAAGGCTGCGCGCGATTTCGGCGCGATATTCCGACGGTTCCGTCACCATCACTTTGCGTGCGCCATGCGAGCGCGCGATGCCGATGCTGAACAGGCCGATCGTGCCGGCGCCGGTGATAAGTACATCGCGGCCCGAAAGCGGCACGATCGTCGCGGAATGCATGGCATTGCCACATGGGTCGAACACCGCCGCATGACGATCCGGAATCTCGTCATGTACCAGCCAGACATTGCTGGCGGGCACGACCACGCGCTCGGCAAATGCACCCGTGCGGTCCACGCCGATGATCGAGGTTTCGCGGCAGAGATGGGCGCGGCCGGTGCGGCAGAGGCGGCAATGACCGCAGGTGACATGGCACTCGCAACTCACGCGCTGGCCCGGCGAAAGATGAGCGACGCCTTCGCCGACCCGGAGGATCCGGCCGACAAATTCATGGCCGACGACGCGCGGCGGCTGCACCCGGCGCGACGACCATTCGTCCCATTTCCAGATGTGGAAATCCGTGCCGCAGACGCCCGCCATGCTGACTGCAATCTCAACCTCACCGGGCCCCGGTGCGGCCGGCATTTCCACATCGGCATGGGAAAGACCCTGTTCGGGACGGGCTTTGAGGATGGCGAACATGGAATCCCCTCTGGTTTTTGCGGCGGCGAAATTATCCGCTATATTGGTATGGCGCAACCAAGATATTGGACATGCCCGGAAACGATCCCAGCATTGCCGTCGCTGTCGCCCGGCTGAGGAAAGAACGCAAGCTTTCGCTCGCGGCGCTGGCACAGCAGGCGGGCATTTCTCGTTCGATGCTGCACGAGATCGAAAAGGACCGCACCAACCCGACGGTTGGAATCGCCTGGCGGCTCGCGACCGCGCTAGGCGTCGATCTGCCGGAATTGCTGCGCGGTTCGGTACAAAGCCCGATCGTCGACGTTATCAGCGGGCATGCGACGCCGTCGCTCACAAGTGCGGATGGCCGTTGTCGCTTGCGGATTCTGGGCCCGCTCGATCTGGCAGGGCATCTCGAATGGTATCTGCTTGAGGCCGAATCGGACGGCGAACTTGTCTCCACGCCGCATCAGCCACGCACGACCGAGCATTTATCTGTTCTCAAAGGCGCGTTGGTCGTTTCGGTTGATGATGAGGAGAGTTTGGTACCAGCCGGATCGACGATCCGTTATCGCGCCGATCGTCCCCATGCGATCCGCAACCGCAGTACATCCCGCGCCGAAGCGTTGTTGATGGTGGTGCTGTAGGTTTTTCCGCGCCCGAGCCGGACTTCCCTCCTCCGCGAAGCGGGGGAGGTGCCCCAAAAGGGGTGGAGGGGGCAGATGGGAATGTAACCCTTCCGTCGCTCGTTATGCTTGGCGCCACTTCCCCAACAGGTTGGGGAGGAAAGGTTAGTTGGGGGGCAGTAGGAGTGCGAAGTGATCGCTGCTATTGCGCGGCGAGGGCCAGTGTTTGTTCGGACGCGCGGAACTGCCTGAGCGCCGCGACCGCACCGATGATGTGATAGAACGAACTGGCGGGCGACGGTTCATCGACGAAACGGTTGGTCGGCGAGAGCTTGTCGCGCCACAGTCCACGCGTCGGCGTTTCGAGATAGCGCCATAGCGATTCCGCTGCCGCGAGCGCGTGAGCAAGATAGGAATCGTCGGCCTCGCTGCGGCCTTCATGCAGCAGGAGCGCCGCCTTTAGCCGTTCCGTTTGCGGCCAGAGACGCGCGCGGCTCGTACGAATGGTCATGTCTTCATTCATCGCGTCGATGGCGACGCCGCGAACGGGATCTATGCCACGTGCACCCGCTGCAAAAAGCCGCCGCGCCGTAACTTCAACGTCGGCGTTGTTGCGCCGTCGCGCCCAGCGCGTCAGCAGCCATGCCCATTCGAACTGATGCCCCGGCTCGACCAGGCGTCCGCGTTCACCCACAGCCGGTTCCCACTGCGCCGTAAAATGTTCGCGCAAAAAACCCTCCTCCGCATCTATAAACCGCGACAGACACAGCGCCACGATTTCGTCGGCAAGAGATTCCCATTTTGCGCCGCCCCCGGCGTCGCCCCAGGCCAACGCTGCTTCAAGAAGATGCATGTGCGGATTGGACTGGAACGCGCTCGCATCATCTTCGCGGAAACCGTTTGTTTCATGGCGCAGACTGCGTTCGATGATGCCGAGCAATAATTCGGCAGCTTCGCGATGATTGCCCGGTGCGCCGCGCAATCCCTGAAGCGACGCCATCGCGAGCAGCGCGAAGCTCTGATCGTAGAGACGCGCGGTATTGTCCGTCACGCGTCCGTCGCTTGTTACTTCGCTGCGGAACAGGCCGTCTTCACGGAGGTAATGCTCGCGAAACCAGCGCATTCCATGCGAAGCCGCCTCACGCCCTGGGCCGCGCCAGCCCATCGTTTCAGCCGTCGCGTAGACAAATACCTGCCGCGCCTGAACGCGCGCGCGCCGTGGCATGTCCACGGCAAAGCCATTGGAATCGAGCAGCTCGTAAAAACCGCCATGCAGGTGGTCGGCACCGAGCGACCACCACAGCGGCAGGGCAGAGGTCGTAAGCCAATGGTCGTATCGCACCGTCCAATCTGCGAGCGCATCGGATACGTGCTGCACGGCATTGTTTCGCGTGCCCGCCGAAAGTTTTTCCGCGATGCTTTTCACAGCCTGGCTCGAGGACAGATCGCATACGAGCAGGCCGGTAGGCTCGGCGATGATCGCGATATCGCTGACACCGATTGCCGCAACAGGCATGGATGTTTCATTGCGCACGAAGCAGCGCTCGACATTGACGAGAGTGCAATCCCCGCTCACGGAATTGCCGATGGCATCTTTCGCGCTGGCATCGTGAACGGCGTTCCAGGCGCCGAGATCGGACCAGAAAAAATCCACCGGCAGAACGGCAGCGCATTCCGTTTTTTCCATCACGGCGTAGTCGATGGAGATTTTCGGCGCGCTGGCAAAGCTCGAAGCAAGGCGCAATGCCGGGCCGTCCCGATCTGCATCGCGCACGGAGCGCTTCGCCGCGTCTGCGACAAGCGGCGCGTGGCGGTCGAGTTCATTCAACATCGTATCGACGGCAAAAATGAAATTGCCGCTATTCCAGAGATAGCCCGCCTTCACGTAGTCCGCCGCTTTGGTGGGACTCGGTTTCTCGACAAAGGCCTCGACGGGCACGGCATCCGTACCCGATTCAGTTTTTGGCTTGATGTAGCCATAGGCGGTGGAAGGATGGGTCGCCCGGATGCCAAGCGTGACAATCATGCCATCCTTAGCCGCCCTGGCAGCGGCGAGCACTGCGTCCCGGAAGGCTGCGTCATCAGGAATGTAATGATCCGAGGCCACGACAACGGCGATCCCGTCGGGATCTTCCTGGGCGATGGCGGCAACTGCGGCTGCGATTGCCGGCGCCGAGTCGCGAACGCAGGGCTCAAGCAGGATCGTGGCGCTGACGCCGATGTCTGCCAGCTGCGTTTCGATCGCGTCCGCATGCTGAATGTTGCCGATGATGACAGGCCGACCAGTGGCAAGCGCCTCGACGCGCAAGACGGTCTGCTGGAACATGGACTTGGCGCCGGTCAGGCGCAGGAACTGCTTGGGATGCGCATGCTGCGATGCCGGCCACAGGCGCGTACCCGCGCCGCCGCACATCACCACCGGATGAATTCGCCGTTCCGCCACGATAGTGTCCCGTCGTTCCGTGCAGCGCCGACTCATCGCGCCTGCACTGGGTGAGATATCTTCCGGGCCTGCCCGCTCCGGGGGAGGCAGTTTCTGTCAGAGACTGTCTTTTCCGCAAGCCGGGCCGATGAATAATTTGAAATTCGTTTACAAATCAACGCCTTAAGGAATAATGTCACGTTCCTTTGCTTTTTGGCGGTTTTTTCCAAATTCACCAGTCTTTTCGCCCGCACTATGCTAGCTTAAGGTTCAAGCGGGTGCGCAAGGCGCGCCGTTCGGCAGCGCAAGGCCGGCCTGCTGGAACGAAAGCATAGTCCATGTCCAATACCACCGAGCCACGCGATGCGGTACGCCGCAATGCCCAGAGCCATTTCACGCATACCGAGCGCCGCGACGAGCTGGTCCGCCAGGAAATCGAAAAAGAGCGCGCCGCTGTCGATGCGAAAACGGCCAAATTGCGCGCGTTGCGTCTTGCCAAGGAAGCGAGCGAAAAGGCCGAAACCGACCGACTGGCTGCCGAGCGCGCCAAGTCCGGCGCAGCTCCAGCGAAATCCAAAAGCAGCCGCAAGCGCGCCACCAGCCGGGCTTGAGACATATTCGCGAAGCTTCAGCGAAGAGGCGACGCCGGGCTGGAAGCGGTTGCAGTGCCCTGTTATCTTTTGATGTGGCAGTTGAGTCCGGTGTGTTGCTCGCCGGATCATTGAATCTGCTATCACGGGAACCGGTCGTGGATTTGGCGCGTTGGCCCAACGCTTTGGGAAAGGTTCCCCTACAAGGGAGTAGAAGGATGAAGACGTCTCTCAAACTCGCGGCCGCGACGCTGTTCGGCGCCGGCATGATGGCTCTGACGGCCGGCAGCGCTTCTGCCGCGATTGCGTGCAATGCGGCCGGCGAGTGCTGGCATGTTCGTGGTCATTATGCCTATCCGGCCGAGGCCGGCATCGTCATCCACCCGGAAGGCTGGAGATGGGGTGCAGGTCATTACACGTGGCGCGAACATGTTGGTCGCGGCTACTGGCGGAACGGAGTCTGGATCCGGTTCTAAGCCGGCACAGATTGCGACTGGAAACGGCGGGCACCTCTGGCGTCCGCCGTTTTTGTTTTAGGGCAGCTGAACGCCAAATTACTTCGGCGTGCTCACCGTCGTAGTATAGACGTTGCTGCTGAACGTGTTGTTGCTGTACGCATCGCCGATGCACCAGATCTGTGTCTGCCCCGTGCCGAGGTTCCGATAGTCGCAGGCGCCGATTTCATCTTCCGTGCTTAAATCTTGCGTCCAAGATTTCCCGCCGTCCGCGGAGTAATAGATGCCGCCGACTGCGGAATAGATATTCCCGCCGGTCGCCCAGCCGGTTTTCTTGTTCAGAAACTCGATTTCACGGATGGGCCAATCGGTATTGAGAACCCGTCCGCTCCACGTCGCGCCGCCATCGGTCGTGCGGTGCAGCCACCCATCGACGTTTGGCGAAATCTCGCCACCGCCGGTCCAGCCGAATTTGCCGGAAACAAATTCCGTCGGTCCATCGAAGACGCTGTCGGCGGGTGGACCGCAAGTCCAGGTCGCGCCGATGTTTGCGCTTGTACAGAACTGAATACCGGATGCGTAGGCGGTTTTATTCTTGAGCAACGTGAACTGATATCCAAACCATCCGCCGCTGGAATCGGGAGTAACTTGTGCCCAGTCGCCAGGCTTCATGCGCCACCACGCAGCATTGGGGCTGGCAAGCCCTTCGCCGCTCATCGCGAGCCCGTCTTTCATGCCTTGCGCAAATCTCACGCGGCCTCCCCAGGCATTGGTGCTGAGAACCGTATCGGCTTTCCAGTTCTTTCCGCCGTCATCGCTCTCGGTGAGGATGGCCTCGCTGTTATTATCGTCGAAGCCAGACGCAACGATCTTCCGGCCGTTCACTGCAATGCCGTAGTAATAATACGGAAATCCCCGATTCAGGATCATCGACCAGTTTTTGCCGCCATTAGTCGTCTGCCACACTTGTCCAAGCTCGGCGGCGGCATAACCAGTTGTCGCACTGGCGAACGCCACATCATGCACCGTCGCACCGGGAAGATTGGCAAGCATTGTCCATGTATTCGCAGGGTGGCCTGAAGGCGTACGCGAAGACTTGGCCGGCGATAATCCCGCAGGCCGCAATGCGGCGACGTCCTTCGAAGGACCATTCACCGGAATGCGCGCGCTGACATATCGTGTCATGTCGGCCTGTGCTGGAACGACGAATAGCGCTAAAGTTCCGAGGGAAAAGGTGAGTGCCGTCATATGTCCGGTGCGCAGAAGCCGTGTCATCTTCTATCCCCTGTGAATTTTATCTGCGCACATCACTCTATTTTCAATGTCTGGACAAGTCTCATTGCGTCGCGAATTGTGTCCGTCGCCACGACGCATCTGCAACAAGGGCGAAAGCTACGCTTCCCGCTAAATACTATGGCTTAGCTTGGTAGTGAGAAGCCGCACCGGAAATGTCTATTGATAGGTCGTCGAAACGATGCATCGGCAGCCCGCGCGAGAGGTCGCAGTGAGCACCGTCATGAGTGTAATCCCTTCGTCGACCAGCCATTTGGGCTGAAGTCGAGGCGTTGAGATGGTAGCGGCCTCGAGCGATCGAGCTCTGCACGGGGAGCCGAGACCTGTGGCGTGAGCCTTCCGCGGGAGTATAACGGCTCGTAACGCATAAATTCCGAAGCGGGAATCTGGAAGCGAAGTCGATGGAGGCGGGATCCGAGGGTCAACCGGCGCTGACAGGGCGGCACATTGCTGCGGCGACGTTAGGTAACGCGCTCGAATTCTACGACTTCCTCACCTATTCCTTCTTCGCCATCCAGATCGGCCATGCCTTTTTCCCCAGCCGGACTGGCTATGGCAGCCTGATGCTGTCGCTCGCCACATTCGGTGTGGGCTTTGCCGCCCGGCCTATCGGCGCGATCTTCATTGGAATTTATGCCGATCATGTTGGCCGCAGGCTTGCGATGCTGCTGAGCTTTCTGATGATAGGCATCTCCATCATCGCAATGGCGCTGATTCCACCTTATTCCGCGATCGGGATTGCAGCGCCGGTGCTCGCCATCCTTGCTCGCGTGGTGCAGGGCTTCTCGCTCGGCGGCGAAATCGGCTCCAACACGGCATTTCTTATGGAGGCAGCGCCGCCGCGGAATCGCGGGCTCAGCGTTTCGTGGCAGGGCGCGAGCCAATGCGCGGCCCTGTTTGCTGCCAGCGTCGTCGGTATCGCGCTCTCGTCCTTCCTGTCACCCACTATGCTCGATGCATGGGGTTGGCGCATTGCGTTCCTGCTTGGTGCGGTGACGGTGCCATTCGGTCT
>DASXXW010000038.1:0-14150 GCA_036502865.1 Rhizomicrobium sp. | reverse complement strand
GGTCGAACCGCAATAGACCTGCTCATTGTCCTGGCCGGCATAGTAGTTGCCGTTGAACCAATGAACATAGAATTCATTGCAATAGTCTCCGCCACCGCCCGTCGTCAGGTAGAACGACGTGCTGCCCGAGCCTTTGGCCGGGTTGTGATTTGTCGAGGCGAAAGCCGTTCCGGCCGTTGTCGTCAAAACAGCAGCCGCACTCATCAGCAAAAATTTGTTCACTTGGGAACCCCCTATTTTGGGCGTCGACGAAGGTCGACGTAGGACTTCAGCATATGGTTGGGTCAAGAACCCGTCAAGACACGTATTCCTATACGGGCCCGAGTTCCCGGACAATCTCGGGCGTTTGCGCAGCGGCCGGACCGGTCCCTTCATCTTGCCCGCCGCGCCGTTCGAACAACTATGGTTCGCGGGCGCCTATGCAGAACGACATTGCCTGAAGCTGATAGATGGCGACGGTCCTGATTTCCCCGATCATGCGGCCCTGATGCGCTTCAAGCGATTGGAGCAAACCTAAGAAAATCATACGATTTTGGTGCTGGATCGCATCGAAGACGTGATCGGGGTCGGCCACGGGAAGACCTCGTGTCATCGCACGAAATATACCGCGTGGAACTCTTGGATAGGCGGCATTGCCAAGCATGATGCAGGAGATGTCGAGGGCGCCATTTTGGAACTCGAACGCCGGCACCGGTGCCGATCCAATTGTAGCGCTCATATTCACGGTTTTTTTAATGTGAATCGAACAGCCCTGTGGTGTCAGGGAGAGCGGCTGGCTGAAGGCGATTCGTTCCGGGCTGGCGTACCCAAAACGCCTGAAGAAGAGAATCGGGTCCGCTTCGCTCCTTAGCATGCGGATATCGCCGGCGAATCGGCCGGAGAAGGCCAGTCCGTCCTGATCGGCTGCGGGATTTGCAGATGAATCGTGCTCGATCAGATCGAGAATAGGCGCAATGGCGGGTTGAGCGCGCCAGCCAAGCCGCCGGCTCTCCAGGAACCACCTATGAATGCGATTGTCGCCTTCGAAGTACGGCTTCATCGCGAATTCCGATGAGAGCAAATCTTTTACTTCGGACGGAAGTTCGTCGAGCCCCTCGATGAAGGCCGTTGCCTCGGCTTTTCCGCCGCCATCCCAGGCGATGTCGTTGAGGTAATGTTCGAGGAATGCGCGCTCGCCGCTGCCGACTGCCGTACCGTCTTTGATCCTTATACTGTCGCCTGTGAATTCGATATCCGACGGCGACAGGATCAAATTCGCGGGAACCTGGATTCGAACAGGTCTCTCCGGATCGATCGGCGCAAGCCCACGGCCCGCAGCGCCCGGCTTTCGCGCCACATTGTCAATTTTGCCGCCAAGGCCGCGAAACGCATGGAGCATCAGGTCCCACGACCAAGTCATTGTAAGTGTTTCCTTTTCAGATATGTGTTGCGTCAGGCCTTGCGCGCAGCCCTCTTAGCGCAGGTCGGTTCGGTCCCGAAAGGCGCAAAATACGGTTCGCGCGCTTCGACCGGGGCGGCATAAGGAAAGCGATAAAGCGCAGGATGCATGCAGCATGCGTTCTGGCTGACGCAAATACCATCGCGCAGTGCAAACAAATACGACGGGACGGATATCAGTCCTTGCCGGCGCGGAGATCGGTTGCCGTGTCGGCCAGTTTGCCCTCGAGAGGTAGTGCCGCGATCTGGCTGTCGACGTGAATGCGATTCACCTCGAAATCCCGCAACGAACCACCAAACAATACCCTGCCGCGCGCGACTTTCACGCTGGTTGGATTCACCTGTTGGCCGTTGATGCGGATTTCGTAGTGCAGATGCGGTCCAGTCGCCAGGCCCGTCTGACCGCTATAGGCGATGACCTGACCCTGACGGACATGCGATCCGGGATGGATGCCGAGCGCAAAACGCGACAGATGCCCATAGGCTGTTTGATAGCCATTGCCATGGTCGAGCAGGACGAAATTGCCGAACCCGTTTTCCCAATGCGATTCCTTGATCGTGCCGGCACCGGCCGCCATCACGGGCGTCCCGGACGGCACGGCAAAGTCGATGCCCTTATGCATGCGCGTATAGCCGAGCACCGGATGGAAGCGCATACCAAAGCCCGATGAAATACGCGCGCCATCAACCGGTGTCTTCATCAGCAAGCTCTTGGCGCTTTGCCCATGGGCATCGAAATAGTCCGGCGCATCCTCGTCAGTCGGTTGATAGCGGTAGAGCGCGACCGTGCGGCCGAGGAAATGCATCTCCGCATAGGCGATTTCGCCTTCCTTCGCGGGCTTTCCATCGGGCGTGTAGTAGTAATTGTAATAGACCTCGAAGGAATCGCCCGGCTTGATGTCGCGCTGGAAGTCTACTTCGTACGAGAACATGTGGATGAGCTGCACCACCACCCGCGCCGGAATCCCTGCCTGCATCGCAGCGAGGTAGAGACTCGAATCGATCTTCGCGCCCGCGCGGTGATAATGAGCTTCGAGTTTCTTGAATGCATCCTGCGCGGTGAATCCGCCATCGGCGCCGCGCGCGATTGTTACATCATGCTCGATCGTCGGTGAGAATGTCACCGACAGCAAACGCTCGGGACCGGCATTTTCAGCCTGTGCGGCGGCATCCTGCTGCGCAGCCGATTCCGTTGCCGGCGTGTAGATGATCCGCGCCACCTGCTTGGGCTGGGGAGCCGGCGCAAAGGTGAGCTGCAAAGTCTGACCGGCCTTGATGGATCGAAGATTGAAAACCTTCGTCAACGCCGTCACCGCGGCTTCGGCATCCTGCGGTGTTGCGCCACCGGCGACCAGCGCCATCGGGATTGTGTCGCCGCGCTCGAGCGTTACTTCCCGTGTGTCCAGACCGGGTTGTGCCGGCGCGTTGTCTTGATCGTTTTCGGCCGCCAGCGATTCGTCCAATGCCGAAGGCGTTGCGATCTGTTTCGCGGGCGACGACGTGATGGAGCCCAGCGGCGCTACGACGGCGTAATCCGTTCCGCGCGTTTCGGCGACCAGATGCTGGAAGAGTTCGTACGGCATCAGAAGACGTGACCGCGGGTGCTCATAACCCTGGGATCCCGAAGGGACACCCGTTCCTGCGGCGAGCCAGGCGATCGAGCCGGCAATGATGGCGGTAATTGATGTCGAGACGAGTGCCCAGCGGCCGTCGGTGGAAGACAGGCTCTGCGCGGCCGAGATTGCCAGCCGGCGTCTTGGGTTCAAAAACGACTCAAACCTACCAGCGTCGCGGCGCTCCACGGCGTCTCCTGTCCTTTTATGTCTTTGGCTGTCGATGCAGCCCCTGGGGGCGCCCAGCCGAAGCAGGGCCGGCCTTTTAACCTGAACGACATTAGGGCCGTCAACCTTTAGCGCCACGTTAACGCCAGTTCATCTTCCAAACAGAAAAGGCGGCCCGTATGGGCCGCCTGTGCTGCTTCACGGGGGATAGTATTAAAGTCTTACCAGAAGAGCTTCGGCCAAGTGGCCATGAAGCCAGCCAATTCCCTTGGCCATATGAAGTGCCACAAAGATCAGCAAGGCGCCGATAACCATGATCATCAGGAGGCCTGGGGCGGTGTGAAACATGTGATCGAGCCACGGGACATCGGTCATCTGGATGTGCGACCGGTCGGTGACGAGGTCTATGAAGGAGCCGCCGATCAGCGCAATCGGCAATACGATTCCAACCACGCCGAGGGTGAAATAAACGACCCCAAGCGGCAGGCGCAGCAAAAGATAGAGAATCGAGGACCAGGTGCGAAGATCGGTCAGCGCTTCTCTGATGCGCTGCCAGATGGTCTCCGCGCTCGATTGGGCCGGCAGCCGCCGTGGCATGCGCACGCCGAGCAGGCCTTCCACGACCCGTCCTTCGATATGACTCAGGATGCGGACCGAGCCGAGAAAGAGCAGGGCGAAGGGAATGCCGAAAATGAACAGCAGGAACGGGACGGAGAGGGAAATCCCCACCACGGTCCAGACGAAATAGAAGATGCCGGTGGGTAGCGCGAGCAGCATGAACATCAGGGCGCCATAGGCGCGCGGATCGCTGATGACGCTGAAAAAGCCCTTGTATCGCTTCGGTGCCTGTTCGGGCTTGGGGAACGGCCCAGCAATTGCTGCTTCCATGGATCGATATTCCTCGGCAATTTCCTGCGGGGTGCCGTAGGTCTGGACGACCGTGACCAGCACCTCCGCTTCGGTCTTTGTGGGATTGGCTGCGATTTCGCCCTGAAGATGCTCTTCGGCGTCGGCCAGCGCGTCGCTGATCAGACCAGGCGATGCACCCTTCAGCGCATTCCGGAGCTCGTCCAGATATGCGCGGACTGTCGCCGGCGCGGGGTCGGCTGTCATACACGATGCTCCAGGAGCGGGCCTGCACCGGCCAGATGCGCTGCGAGCGCTTCGTCGACGAATTCCCGCATGTCGTGCCAGGCGCCCTGCCACTCCGACAGCGCACGGCGGCCTTCATCGGTAATTCCGTAATATCGACGCGGCGGGCCGAAGGCCGAAGCTTCGACCCGGCTGGATAAGAGACCCAGTGCATCGAGCGAGCGCAGGACGGGGTAAATCGCGCCCTGCTTGAAGATCAGTCCACCTTCGCCTTCAGCCTTAACGGCTTTGGCAATTTCGTAACCATACATCTCCCGGCCTGCTCGGGCGAGCACAGCCAGAAGGACGAGCGAGGAAAGCCCGGCCATGAGTTCCTTACGGAATTTGCGCGTATATGCCGTTTCTTCTGTCACGCGCCCGTTTCCGCCTCCCGTTGCTATTACGAAGTTCAATCTAGCATGAACTTCGCACTATGCAATAGTCCCGTATAGGGAAGTTGTGAATATTTTTAACGATGCGGCAGTTGGGTATCCACCCGAATTGCCCTTCGCCCACGCCTTCCTTAAGAAGGCTCGCTCTCGGCCCCCCTCTTTTCGCGGTTATATCCATGCGTCTGTCCCGTTATTTCCTGCCGCTTCTCAAAGAGACGCCGTCCGAGGCCCAGATCGTCTCGCACCGGCTCATGTTGCGGGCGGGGCTGGTCCGGCAGGAGGCCGCCGGCATTTACGCCTGGTTGCCGCTTGGTCATCGCGTCCTGCGGAAGATCGAGCAGATCGTGCGCGAAGAGCAGAACCGGGCAGGGGCGGTCGAAATCCTGATGCCGACGCTTCAGCCGGCCGATCTGTGGCGCGAGACCGGCCGTTACGACGCCTATGGCAAAGAGATGTTGCGCATCAAGGATCGCCACGAGCGCGAATTGCTCTACGGTCCCACCAACGAGGACATGGTAACGGAGATTTTCCGTGCCTATGTCCGCTCGTATAAAAGTCTGCCGCTCATTCTCTATCACATTCAGTGGAAATTCCGCGACGAGGTGCGTCCGCGTTTCGGCGTGATGCGCGGCCGCGAATTCCTGATGAAGGACGCTTATTCCTTCGATCTCGATGCCGAAGGTGCGCGACGCTCCTACAACAAGATGTTTGTCGCTTATTTGCGCACCTTCGCGCGCATGGGCCTCAAATCCATCCCTATGCGGGCGGAAACGGGTCCGATCGGCGGCGATCTCAGCCACGAGTTCATCATTTTGGCGGAGACCGGCGAAAGCCAGGTATATTGTCATCGCGATCTGATCGACATGCCTATACCCGACGAGGGTGTCGATTTTGACGGCGATCTCGAACCGATTGTGCGCCAACGTTCCGCGCTCTACGCGGCGACGGAAGACGTTCACGACCAGGAGCAATTCGAAGCGCAGGTACCGCCGGACAAGCGCGTATCGGCGCGGGGTATCGAAGTCGGACAAATTTTTTATTTCGGCACCAAATATTCGCAGCCGATGCGAGCCTTTGTTGCTGGCCCCGACGGGCAGGAGCGGCCGGTCGAGAGCGGTTCCTACGGCGTGGGTGTTTCCCGTCTTGTCGGCGCGATTATCGAGGCGAGCCACGACGATGCCGGTATCATCTGGCCCGAGCCGGTTGCGCCATTCGATATTGCACTGATCAATCTCAAGGCCGGCGATGCCGCCACGGATAAAGCTTGCGAGGAGATTTACGCAAAACTCACAAAGGCTGGGCGCGATGTTCTCTATGACGATACGTCCGAACGACCGGGTGCCAAATTCGCCGCGATGGATCTGATCGGCATTCCCTATCAGATCATTGTCGGTCCGCGCGGTCTGGAGAAGGGGCTTGTCGAAGTAAAGACGCGCCGCACCAGCGCGCGCGAAGAAATGAGCGTGGATGCAGCCGTGAATCGGTTCGCAGAATGAAGTTCTTCATCACATCTTCCCTCTCCACCAACTTCTTGGGGGAGAGGGTTAGGGTGAGGGGGACGCCACGCAGCACATGCGCCGACGATTTGTGTCCGCATCGCGATAGCTTTTCAATTCCTGTTGAACTTCGCCACCCCCTCACCCCAGCCCTCTCCCCCGCGTTGCGGGGTAGAGGGAGCGATTGTTGAAATGCCTTCCGCGACCCGTGCCTTTGCGCCGTTCGAATGGATGATCGCGTTGCGCTATCTGCGCGCAAAGCGGCAGGAAAGTTTCGTCTCCGTTATTTCGGGATTCTCTCTGGTTGGAATCGCACTGGGTGTGGCAACGCTCATCATTGTCATGTCCGTGATGAACGGCTTTCGACACGAACTTTTGTCACGCATCCTGGGACTGAACGGCCATTTGACCGTTCAGTCTGCGATTGGTGGCCTCACCGATTACGATGCGATGGCCTTGCGTGTGCATCAGGTGCCGGGCGTGCTGCGGGCCGCACCGATCGTGGATGGCGAAGTCATGGCGACGGCAAACGGAATCGCCAGCGGTGTTCTCGTGCGCGGCATGCGTCGTGCGGATCTTCAAACCCTGACCACGGTTTCGAAAACGCTCTCCTCGGGCGCGCTCGCACATTTCGAAGGCGGTGACTCTGTAATTATCGGTGCACGGCTGGCCGAGCGCCTGCATTTGATACCGGGCTCCAGCATCACGCTCATCGCGCCGCGCGGAAACGTCACGCCGTTCGGTGTCACACCGCGCGTCAAGAGTTATGTGATTGCCGGTACATTCAGCATCGGCATGTCGGAATATGATCAGACATTTGTGTTCATGCCGCTGGCCGAGGCCCAGCTCTATTTCAACACGGGCAAAACCGTGAACGGACTCGAGGTCATGGTGCGTGACCCGGACCATGTGACCGATCTCGTCGCTCCGATCGCCCACGCGGCAGGTTCCTTCGCCCGTGTCATCACCTGGCAGGACATGAATTCTAGCCTGTTCTCGGCCCTTGAGGTTGAGAGCGTCGTGATGTTTCTCATTCTGACACTCATCATCCTGGTTGCCGCGCTCAACATTGTTTCGGGATTGATCATGTTGGTGAAGGACAAGAGCGGAGACATTGCCATCCTGCGAACCATGGGAGCAGGAAAGGGCGCAGTAATGCGCGTGTTTCTCATCGCAGGGGTTTCTATCGGCGTGGTGGGTACGGTTGTTGGACTGATCATCGGCGTCGTCTTCTGCCTCAATATCGAATCCATCCGGCAGTTTCTGTCCTCGCTGACGGGTACGCAGCTATTCAATCCCGAGATTTATTTCCTCAGCCGCATGCCGGCCGAGATGGATCCCGTGGAAGTAATCGCCGTCGTTGCGATGTCGCTCGGTCTGTCGTTCCTCGCGACGCTTTATCCGTCGTGGCGCGCGGCGCGGCTCGATCCCGTCGAGGCCCTGCGCTATGAATGATACGCCTGCGCTCCGCCTTGAGAATGTTACGCGGCACTATGTTCAGGCCGGCGCAACGCTGGAAGTTTTCCGGGACGTAAATGTGACTGTCGCGCGCGGTGAGCTTGTCGCGCTGGTCGGCCAGTCGGGGGCAGGAAAATCGTCGCTTCTACATATGGCAGGGCTGCTCGAAGCACCGAGCGAGGGCGAGATATGGATCGACGGCACGGCCGCGTCCGCGCTGCAGGATCACGAGCGAACGCGGCTTCGGCGCGACCATATCGGCTTTGTCTACCAGGCCCATCATTTGCTGCCTGAATTCACAGCGCTTGAGAACGTCATGATGCCCCAGCTCATAGCCGGCCGGACGAAGCCTCAGGCGACGGAAGAAGCGCGACGGCTTCTTGTATCCTTGGGTCTCGGTCAACGCTTGACGCATCGCCCCACGCAATTGTCGGGTGGAGAGCAGCAGCGTGTGGCAATCGCCCGTGCGCTGGCCAATCACCCCAGCCTGCTGCTCGCGGACGAACCGACCGGCAATCTTGATCCAAAGACGGCGGCGGGTGTGTTCGAGGCCCTGGTTTCGCTTGTACACGCAGAAGGTTTGGCGGCTCTTGTCGCGACGCACAATGCGGAGCTTGCGGATAAAATGGACCGCTCCCTGGTGTTGCACGAAGGGCGACTGGTAGACGGTGGGAGTCATCAGATAACACCCGGGTAAAATGTCAAAGCTTCTTATTATCATTATCTTCCAGTGACTTATCACTCCTCGTGAATATTGTTTCCACCGGCGCCAACTCGTGACCCATCATACGGAATATTTTGGCGAACCTGACGCGACTTCCAGGGAACTCGCCGTTGATTATCTTTGGGTGTCAGCCACTTAGGTTCAATCGTTAAAATTGTTGCCATTTTTCAAGCAATCGGCGTATACGCTTCGCCATCGGGGTTTTTTTTTCCACACCAACCAAGAATGGGGGCCTTCAATGGCGATCCGATATTCGTATGCTTTTCTCGCGGCCGGTGTAGCGCTTGGCTGTCTGATTCAACCTGTTTCCGCTAAGACGTTGCAGGTCGGTACCTGCACGACCAATCCGCGGCAATACACAACCATCCAGGCTGCGGTGAACGCGGCCAACCCGGGCGACCGGGTCCAGGTTTGCCCGGGCAGCTACCCCGAGCAGGTCGTGATATCGCAGGCGATGACGCTCGAGAATGTCACGGGACAAGCCTCGCCGACCGTAACGGTTCCGGCCGGTGGCGTTGTAAAAAATACAGAGACACTGTCCGGCTTTCCCACGGCCGCACAGATCCTCGTAGCGCCGACGACCGCTGCAACCGTCAACGTCGAAAATATCGTCGTCGACGGCACCGGTAACAACGACACGTCCTGCGGGCTCGAACTGATCGGCATCTATTATCAAAACGCCGGCGGTACGATCAGCGGTGACACTGCACAGAACCAGTTGCTGCCGCCGGATTATCAGGGCTGTCAGGACGGCGAGGGCATCTTTGTCGAGAACCAGACGTCGGGCACGACGCGGGTGAAGATCACCAACAACACGGTGACGAATTTCGACAAGAACGGCATCACCGTGAGCTACGGCGCCGCTAACGTTCAGATCGAGAACAACACCGTTACCGGATTGGGACCGACGGACGTCATTGCGCAGAACGGCATCCAGCTCGGATATGGCGCCACCGGCACGATTTCCGGCAATCAGGTCAGCGAGCTGATCTATACGCCGGAGACTTACGGATCTTCAGGCATCCTGCTCTATAACACGCAGGTCGGCGGTAGCGTGGCAGCCCCGAAGGTTACCAACAATACGGTCAACACGTCACAATACGGAATCGTGCTCGACGCCGTTGACGGTGCTGCAAACGGTATGGTGCAGGTCAAATCGAACACGGTTTCCGGCGCGACATTCGCCGGCATCGGGCTCTACACCGATGGCATCAACGATGATTTCATCAAGGTTCTGAGCAACACGGTCAGCGGTACGTCGCTCTACGACGACATCGACGTCTGCAGCGACAACAATCAGATCAAGAACAATATCGTTACCGATGCCACCGAAGCCGGCATCCACCTCGACGGCGAATGCACGGAATCCAATTCCACGACCAGTGGCGTTGGAAATTCCGTTGCGTCCAACCAGATCGACAACAATTGCGTTGGAATTCTGAGCGGCCCGGTACAAGGCCAGAATAATATCTCCAACGGCAATCATTTTACCGGCAATACCAACAACTACATCTATGGTTCCGACACCTTCACCTGCGGCCCGACGCAGCATCATGCTCCGGCGGGGACCAAGACCGGTGCCACGGGGCAGCGGGTTGTCATCCAGCCGCGCGGCATGTGAGCGTACGAACAGCGTAACTGCAGTAAGCATCGACGCCGGGGCTCACCGCCCCGGCGTTTTTTTTCATCAATCGTGACCGCAGCTTTAGCGTGTCCACGTTTTGTTCTTGACGAGAACGAAAAAGGAACGTATAGACGCTCCCTCGATCAATTCAGCGGGGAGGAACAGAAATGTCGGTCTGGTTGGCGGATGCCGCAGCAGCGTTGGGTCTGGTGATGTTTATCGGAGGAGCTTTTGTCCTGGCGAGCGCCATGCCGGTTGTGATCGGCGCACTCTGAAGGCTTCTGTGGATTGTGGAATTCGCATCTCGCGCAAGGGATACCCGCGCCGATACTGATGCTCGCGAAAGAGAGGAGTCGGTTCTGCGATGGCGCAGGAGCGCAAGCCCGCCGGGTTCGTCCATCTTCGGGTGAAGAGTGCGTACTCGCTGCTCGAAGGCGCCGTGCGCCCGAAAGAACTGGCGGATCTCGCCTATGCGCAGGCCATGGCGGCCGTTGCCGTCACCGATACCAACAATCTCTTCGGCGTTTATGAGATCAGCGAAACCCTCGCGAAGAAGGGCGTGCAGCCGATCATTGGCTGTCTTCTGTCCGTCGATCTCGATGCCGCGGCGGCGCCATCGTCCGGCGTTGTGCGGGAGAAGCCGGCATCTCTTCCGCTTCTGGTGCAAAACGAAGCCGGGTATCGCAATCTCACCAAATTACTGAGTGCCGCCTATCTGGGCGCAGCACCTGGAGACTGGCCGCATGCAACGGCCGCGATGTTGGCAGAACATGCGCAAGGATTGATCGCGCTCACGGGGGGGCCGGGCGGGCCGCTCAATCGCCTGCTGGTGAATGGTCAGGACGAAGCAGCGGCAGCGCTTCTCGACCGGCTGCACGCGATATTCGGCGACCGCCTCTATGTGGAATTGCAGCGCCATGGGCTCGCGGAAGAACGTTCGACCGAAGACCGGTTGTTGTCGCTTGCCTATGACAAGGCGCTGCCGCTGGTCGCGACCAATGATGTGCATTTCGGTCCCGCGGAGATGTACGAGGCGCATGATGCGTTGCTCTGCATCGCTGACGGCACATTCGTTTCGCAGGAAGACCGCAAGCGCCTGACGCGCGAGCATCGGTTCAAATCGCCGGCGGAGATGGCCGCGCAATTCGCCGATCTGCCCGAGGCGATTGCGAACACGATCGAGATCGCGAAGCGCTGCGCCTTCCGTCCGAAGAAACGCGATCCCATCCTGCCCAAATTTGTTCCCGAATCCGGCCTCACGCCGGCGGAGGAACTATGCGCACAAGCGGAAGCCGGGCTGACGCGCCGGCTTGCGCATCATGGCCGCCACGCGGACGAAAAGGTTTATCGTGACCGGCTCGCCTTCGAACTCGATGTCATTCTCCGCATGGATTTTGCGGGCTATTTCCTCATCGTTTCGGATTTCATGAAATGGACCCGCGCGCATGGCATTCCCGTCGGCGTGCGCGGCTCCGGTGCTACATCGCTTGTCGCCTGGTCGCTCGACATTACCAATCTCGATCCTATCCGCTTCGGTTTGCTGTTCGAGCGGTTCCTCAATCCCGAACGCATATCGATGCCGGATTTCGATATCGATTTCTGTCAGGAGCGGCGCGACGAAGTCGTCCGTTACGTGCAGCACAAATATGGCGCGGACCGCGTCGCCCATATCATTGCGCTCGGTTCGCTCCAGGCTCGTGCCGCGGTGCGCGATGTGGGCCGCGTGCTGCAGATGCCGCTCGGTCTTGTCGACCGTATTGCGAAACTCGTCCCCAATCCGCCGGGCAAACCGGTTTCGCTCAAGGATGCGGTTGCCGGCGAGCCGCGGCTGGAAAGCATTGCGGAGCAGGAACCGGCAGCGCGCAAATTATTTGCGATCGTGGAGCGGCTCGAAGGATTTTATCGCCATGCTTCGACGCATCCCGCAGGCGTGGTGATCGGAGACCGGCCGCTTGACGAAGTGGTGCCGCTCTATCGCGATCCGCGCTCGGAAATGCCGGTCACGCAATTCGATTATGAGGATGCCGAGAAGGCCGGCCTCGTCAAATTCGATTTTCTCGGATTGAAGACGCTGACGGTTATCGCCAAGGCGGAAGAATTGCTGGCCCGTCGAGGCATTACGCTCGATACGCAGAATATCGCCTTCGAAGATGTGGCGACGTTCGACATGCTGGCGCGCGGCGAGAGCGTGGGCGTGTTCCAGCTCGAAGGCGCGGGCATGCGCGACCTGATGCGCAAGATGCGGCCGGACCACATCAACGATCTCGTGGCCCTCGTCGCGCTTTATCGCCCGGGCCCGATGGATTCCATTCCCAAATACATCGCCTGCAAGCGCGGCCGCGAACAGCCGGAATATCTCCATCCGTCGCTGGAGCCGATCCTTGCCGAAACCTTCGGCGTCATGACCTATCAGGAAGATGTCATGCGCATCGCCCGCGAATTGGCGGGTTATTCGATGGGGCAGGCGGATCTTCTGCGCCGCGCCATGGGCAAGAAGATCCCGGCCGAAATGGCTGTTCACGAAGAACTATTTGTAAAAGGGGCAGGCGAGCGCGGCATCGCGCGCGGCACCGCAGTCACGATCTTCGAGCAGGCCGCCAAATTTGCCGGTTACGGATTCAACAAAGGCCATGCGGCGGCCTATGCCCAGGTCGCCTATCAGACCGCCTATCTCAAGGCGAATTACCCCGTCGAATTTCTCGCCGCGTCCATGACGCTCGATATCGGCTCGACCGACCGGTTGAACGTCTTTCGGCAGGAGGCGGGGCGGCTCGGCATCAAGGTGGCGCCGCCCGACATTAACCGGTCCGATTCTTTCTTCACCTGCGACAGCGAGGCGGGCACGATCTTCTACGCGCTTGCCGCCGTCAAAGGCGTCGGACGTCAGGCGATGGACCATGTGGTGGCCATCCGCGAAAGCGGCGGACCATTTGCGAGCATCGCCGATTTTGCGCGGCGCGTGGATTCCAGGCTCGTCAACAAACGAGCATTTGAAAGTCTCGTGCGTGCGGGTGCGTTCGACCGGCTGAACCGCAACCGGCGTCAGCTTGTCGAGTCTTCCGATGCGATATTGAGCCATTCCGCCTGCACCTCGCGCGAGCGCGAGAGCGGGCAGGTGACGTTGTTTGGAGGCGGCGGCGCTGCTGAAGAGTTGCGCCTTGTGCCGGTACAGGATTGGCTGCCGCATGAGAGGTTGGGCGAGGAGTTCAGCGCCATCGGGTTTTATCTGTCCGGCCATCCGCTTGATAGTTACGGCGCGGCGCTGAAGCGTCTCGGTGTGGTGAGTTGGTCGGCGCTGCAGGAAGACCGCCGCCGTTCCGGTTTCCGCGCCGTGCTCGCGGGTACAATCATCCGCAAGCAGGAGCGCCGCGGGCGCAACGATCAGCCCTACGGCTTCCTCTCGCTCTCCGATCCCACCGGCATGTTCGAAGTGATGGTGTTCTCGGAAGTCCTGCTGGCGGCCCGGCCGCTGCTCGAAGCCGGAAAGGCTGTGCTTCTGTCCGTGTCTGCTGACCGGATCGACGAAGAATTGAAGCTGCGCGCGCTGTCCGTCTCCGATCTCGAAAAGGCTGCGGCCGATGCGAGCGAGGGCTTGCGCATCGTGCTTGCCGACACGCAACCTTTGAATGCGATT
This sequence comes from Rhizomicrobium sp., assembly GCA_036502865.1. GTDB lineage: Bacteria > Pseudomonadota > Alphaproteobacteria > Micropepsales > Micropepsaceae > Rhizomicrobium. The sequence continues at coordinate 473 of DASXXW010000038.1, read as the reverse complement.
GCCGGCCAGATACGCGGGCAGGGCAAAGGCATCGTCACGCTCGTCGTTTCGGGTGCCGAAGGCCAGGACGTCGAAATCCGCCTGAAAGACCGCCACGCGATCACCCCGGCCATGAAAGCCGCAATCCAGTCGCTCCCGGGCGTCATGGCGGTGGAGTCGGTTTAGGCCAGAAAGCCGTGGGCCTTCGTTAAGGTCGAAATTCATCTTCTAAACTGTGCTGGGATTCACAGGAGATCTGGCTTGTGATTCACTGCCCGTGTGATTCGCGGAGTCCAACAAATGTCAGACGTCGCCACAGATCTTCTTCAATTTGTCGGGAGAAAGAAGTTCGCGACTATACTTGCTGATCCTCCGTGGCAGTTCACGAACCGAACGGGAAAGATCGCGCCCGAATACAAAAAGCTCGCTCGTTACGACACGATGACGCTCGAAGAGATTTGCGCACTGCCAGTGGGCGAGGTTGCCCGAGATCG
>DASXXW010000037.1:0-12742 GCA_036502865.1 Rhizomicrobium sp. | reverse complement strand
TCATTATATTATCGATCACCACCATCTGGCGCTCGCGCTCATGGAAGAAGGGCTCAAAGAGATGTTTGTCCTGCCGGTGGCGCATCTCGACCGCCTGCCGCTGGAATCGTTCTGGACCTATCTGGATAATCGGGGCTGGATGCACCCCTTCGATGCCAAGGGCCGCCGATGCTCCTATGAGGAAATCCCCCATTCCCTCCGCGAGATGGTTGACGATCCCTTCCGGTCCCTGGCAGGCGCGCTCCGCGGGCAGGGCGGCTATGCCAAGGATACCACCCCGTTCAGCGAGTTCCTGTGGGCCGATTTCCTCCGGCCACGGATCAAACGCCGGCTGGTCAACGAGGATTTCGGCGCGGCCCTGCGCCAGGCGCTCAAGCTCGCAAAGTCCAAAGATGCCAATTACCTGCCCGGCTGGTGCGGCCCCACAGGCGGCGCGTAAGACAAAGCCGGATGGATTTTCGTTCCGGGCGGCGCAACAATAAGCCCCCGGGAGCCGAAATGAGCAGCTGGAACCAGTTTCTTGAAAAACAGTCGCGGCCGCACATCGCGGCTGCAGCCATCGTGCTGGCTCTGTGTATCGGCGAATTCGACTATGCCACCGGCACGCATATTTCCCTGTCCGCTTTCTATCTCCTTCCCGTTTCGCTCGGTGCCTGGTTCGTGGGGGCCGGATTTGGTTTCTTCATCGCGGCTCTGTGCGTGGTCGTATGGGTTGCGGGTAACATGGTTGCGGGCGATGCGAGCTTCGCCGATCCGTTTCTGATCACATGGAACGCGACAGTGCAGCTTATTTCATTTGTCGTCGTGGTTCTCGTTCTTGCAACGCTGCGCAATCTGAACCGTGATCTGGAATCGCGCGTGAGGGATCGCGCTGCTGCGCTGACGCGGGAAATAGCGGAACGCGAGCGACTACAGCATCTGCTGCTGGAGGCAAGCGAACAGGAACAACGCCGGATAGGTCAGGATCTGCATGACGGGTTGGGCCAACATCTCGCCGGCACGGCCATTGCCGGGCAAGTGCTCCGGGAAAAGCTCGAGCGGCGCCAATTGCAGGAAGCATCCGACGCCAAGAAAGTCGTGGAGCTGATCGAAGAGGGCGTTTCGCTCACGCGCCGGTCAGTGAAGGGCTTGCATCCCGTCGATCTCACCGCCGAAGGCCTCATGCTGGCGCTGGAGGAATTCGCAGCTACGACCACGCGGCTCTTCGATGTGGATTGCCGCTTCATCTGCGAATCTCCCGTGCTGATCCATTCGGCTGCAAGCGCAGAACATCTTTTCCGCATTGCCCAGGAAGGCACACGCAATGCCATCCAGCACGGCAATGCCAAAACCATCGTCATCGAGCTCAATACGCTCGAAGAAGGTCACGAATTGCGGGTGGAGGATGACGGCAGTGGAATGCCATCGCCGCCGCCCGCGACCGGCGGCATGGGATTGCGCATCATGGCACACCGTGCCCGCATGATCGGCGCAAACTTTCAGATTGCTGTCCGGGCCGAAGGAGGGACTGCGATTATCTGTCAACTTCCTGTAGCAATAGAGGATCGGCTTGCCTCATGAACAAACGCGTCTCCAAAGTATTTCTCGTCGACGATCATCCGCTGGTCCGCGAATGGATGACCACGCTGCTCAACCAGCTCACAGATTTGCAAGTCTGCGGCGAAGCCGCAGGCGCGGAAAAAGCGATGGAAGGCATCCGCGCATCGGAGCCCGATATCGCCATCATCGATCTGGCTTTGCCGGAGGGCTCGGGGCTCGCGCTCATCAAGAGCATCAAGGCGGAATTCCCTTCCATCGCCGTCGTCGTTCTTTCGATGCATGACGAACGCTTCTATGCCGAGCGTGCATTTCGCGCCGGCGCGCGCGGTTATGTCATGAAGGGCGAAGCGACCAGCAGCATCGCCGCAGCGATACGCGATGTTCTGGGCGGCAAACTCTATCTCAGCCCACGCATGCACTCTGTGTTCGCCGAGCGCTTCGCCGATGGCGACCTTGCGAGCCTGCATGCGCCGGTGAAAAAGCTCAGCGACCGCGAGTTGGAAGTCTTCCGGCTGCTGGGCCAGGGTTATGAAACACGGCGCGTTGCGCAATCGCTGAATGTAAGCATCAAGACCGTCCAGGCCTATTGTGCGCGCATCAAGGAAAAGCTCCAGCTCGCCAATGCCTCGGAACTGCTGCGCGAGGCGATCCGCTGGAACGACGCGCAATCGGCAGGCTGAGAGCCACCTGCCGGGCTACGGCTTCCAGAAGGATACGACAGCTCCGCCAAATATTATCAGCGAGCCGCCGGCGAGAATTGGCAGCGTCGGCAATGTTCGAAAGAACACGAAATTGATGACCTGCCAAACAATGAAAAGCGTAGCTATGTAAAGTCCGACGACCTCGCGGAATTCCAGCGGCGCGAGGTTGAGAAAGGTGCCATATCCGAAAAGCAGTCCGGCGCCCAAAACAAACAGTCCGATCCGGACCATCGTAAGTCCCGGGTGGCCGTACAGCGCGAGGCGGATGACGGCGTCGCCGCAGGTTTCCAGCACGGTAGCGGCAACCAGGAACGCGAGAGCCTGAAGAACTCCAAGTGACGGCATGTGAGCGGCCCTTGCCACGTTGCATACGGTGTTAGGCGTTAGTACCCCTTCTTAGCCATTCCCCCCGTTTATCGCCAACACGGATCTCGACGGGCCGAGCCGATCTTTACGGCTTCTATATAATCCGGACCCGTCTCCCCCTCTCGATATTATACGGGCTCTTCAGCATTTGTGGGTCGAAACCAATTGGGTGCCGGAAATGCACGCCAGAAGCCCATTCCGCTCGCGTTCGGCCAATCGCGCCGAAGCGGCTCCGCGTGAAGAATCCGTTCCCGGATTCTCGGGACAGAACAGCGCCGACGACGTGCTCGCGGAAATCGGGCTGGTGCTCGTGGTCGTCCTGGGCGTCGTCCTCGCAATCAATGCGGTTCTGATCTCGCTGCATGTCGCGCCCTGATTGTTATTCCGATCATATATAATGACTAATGATAATTACATATCGTTTATATTGCTGCAGGACAGCGCGACCGATACATGCGCGCCCTGTCTCGCATAGAGGAGAAACCAAATGCGAAAGATTATTTTTTCCACTCTTCTGCTTGCCGCAGGAATTGCCTGCACGGCTTCCCCGGTCGCGGCCCTGCAGGTCGTCGTAACGCACATCGACAAGAACGGCGACGGTACCGCAACCTATCACTTCGCGGTACAGACGGATCCCGGTGAAACACTCACGCCCGGCGATGATTTCGTCACGGTCTATAATTTCGGCACGCTGGTCGATGGATCGGCAAAATCTCCGTCCGGATGGGGATTTTCGTCCGACGAATACGGGCGCACGCCCACCTGGAACGGCTATCCCGCCGTGATGCCGGTCGATGTCGCCGGTTTGAACAATCTCACCTGGACGGCAAAGCGGCCTGTATCTGGCGGCGCAACGGTCGATGGGTTCTCGGCCACAACACGTTCAGCCGGAACGACCGAGGGCGAATACAGCGCCCAGGTCACAAGAACGGGGCATGGAAAAGCGACCAAACAAGCAATCATCGGGCAACTCACGACGCCAGCCTTTCTGGCGCAATAGGGAAATGTGTCCGCTGCGGGGCGCTGCGTCGAGCGGCGCCTCGTGGCCGTTTGGCGGCCATCACGCGCAACAAAGAAGAAACTTCAGGACCATCTCTCCGGAATTCAGGCGTGCCGGTTCGTCACATCAAATTCGTGGAATTGGACGTCAGACAGTCAGTGAAAACAATGGCAGGGGAATATCGATATGAACTGGTTGCGTAACAAGAAAAGCAAATTGCTTTTGACTGCTCTTATGATCACGGGCGCGGCTTGTGGTAGTGCGGCCTTTGGCCAGAGCACTGCCGCAAGCGACGGCGGATCTTCCCCCGCGACGCAGCCGGGGACACAACAGGCGCAAACAGCGGCTTGCACACCCCCTATCGACCCATACAAAAACTACGCGTGCCTGGATGCCTATCTTGGCGACGACGTGTTCGCGCGCTTCTTCAATTACTACAATCTGGAATGGGGGCAGGCGGGTCCGCCGTCCGATCCCAATGCACCAGCCTCGCGTCGCGATGGTTGGCCGGCGACACCTGAAACGACTCCGCCGATGCCCTATACGGAATTTCCCAACGGCGCCGTGACTTCAATCGGCGTGACACGGCCGAATTCCGTCGACAGTCCTTTAATGGCGGCGATCGCGAATACGAGTTTCGGAAAATTGCTGTCCGACAATGATTTCCAGATCTATGGCTGGCTCAATCCCGGCTTCAATCTCAGTTCCAACAAAAACAATTTCGGAAACGCTCCCATCGCCTACACGGTGAAGCCGAATACGGCTGAACTGGATCAGGCGGTGATCTATCTCGACCGCTTCCCCGACACGGTGCAGACGGATCATATCGATTGGGGTATGCGTCTGTCGGTTCTCTACGGCCAGAACTACCGCTACACCAACTCCTATGGTCTCGCGAGTTGGCAATTCAACGGAAAGAACGATTATTACGGCTACGATTTTCCCATGGTGTACGGCGAATTGTGGATTCCTTTCGTGGCGCAGGGGCTGATGATCCGCGCGGGCCGTTACATCTCCATCCCCGACATTGAGGCGCAGCTTGCGCCGAACAATATCCTTTTCACGCATTCGATATCTTATTCTTGGGACAATTACACAAATACCGGAATCGTGGGATCGTTGCAGTTGACCAAGAATTGGATGGTGCAGGCTGGGCTGGTCGACGGCACGGAAACGCCGCTCTGGCGCTACAACGAGAAGATTCCCAATCTGTTCGTCGATGCCGGCAATTCAGATCCGCTCTACCCCGGCAGGACAATGCTGAAGGATCCGGGTAACCAGCCCACTGGTCTGTTCTGCGTGCGCTATGAGAGCGACGACGGTAACGACGTCTTCTATCCGTGCCTCGATGGGATCAATAATGGCAACTGGGGCTATAACAATCTCCAATGGCACGGCTTTACATACTACCACAAATTCAACGATCACTGGCATATCGACTTTGAGAGTTATTACATGTCGGAAAATGGCGTACCAAATCTGCGCAATTCCGAGGCGCTTAATATATTCAATAATGGAGGTACGCCATTCTCGCCGCAATACGTGAAATTTAACTCTCCGAATCTCGCCTATTGCAGCAATGCGGCCGTGTTGAGCTGCAATGTCGAGTCAGTAGGTGTGCTGTCTTACATAAACTACACTATCGACCCCCTTAACAATATTACTTTCCGCCCGGAGTTCTACTGGGATCCGCAGGGTTGGCGCACCGGAACGGGCGGTTATACGCAGTACATGGAATACACCCTCGGCTGGCAGCACTGGCTTTCGCCACAGATCGAGTTCCGCCCCGAAATCTCCTATTGGCGCTCGTTCCATACGCCTGCCTACAATGGCGACCTTTACACGGCGACGCCAGGCAACAAGTTTGTAACGACGGAGTTTGCCTCGGACATCATCGTTCATTTCTGATCTGCGCGCGCAGTGCCGGGCCCCTCCACGGGGTCCGGCACAACTCCCCGGCTTCTTCGCGTATATGGGATTTATATTGATGCACCGCGATATAAGTAGTCCTATGCGTTCTGCCTGCGCCTGGCGCCGGTCAAGAACAATGAAGACGCAGATCAAATCCCACCAAATGCGGATTCCCGGGATCGGAACGCGCCGGAAAGGATGCGTTCGGTCGCGTTCCAGAGATTCAGGGGCTGCCCATGCTTGATCTCGTCATGCTGGTTTTCGGAGCGGGCATGTTCGCCATGTTCGTGGTTTACACAGCTGTCTGCGACAAGATGTGAGGATTTTCATGCTGTTCGATTACATTCTCGGCGGCATTTTTTCCGTCGTCATACTTGCCTATCTGGTTTATGCGCTCGCGCGCCCCGAAAAATTCTGAGGCATTGACATGACCTCCAACGGGATCGCCCAGATTCTTGTCTTTTTCCTGATCATAACGGCCATCGCCGTGCCGTTCGGTACATATATGGCGCATGTTTTCGAAGGACGGCGAACGTTCCTGTCGCCCGTTCTGAACCCGCTGGAGCGCGCGATCTACGCGGTTTGCGGGGTCGATTCGAAGAGCGAGCAGAGTTGGTCGACCTATGCGGTCGCCATGCTGCTGTTCAACCTCATCTGCTTCCTGATGCTCTATGCGCTCTTGCGGCTCCAGTCCCTTTTGCCGTTCAACCCACAGCACATGGCGGCGGTACCTGGCGACCTTTCGCTCAATACCGCGATCAGTTTCACCACCAATACCAACTGGCAGAACTATGGCGGCGAGACCACGCTGTCCTATTTCGTGCAGATGGCTGGCTTGACGGTTCACAATTTTGTTTCGGCGGCGACGGGCGTGGCGATTGCGATCGCGCTTATTCGCGGTTTTGTCCGCCGTTCCGGCACCACGGTTGGGAATTTCTGGGTCGATCTCACACGCTGCACGCTTTACGTATTGCTGCCCGCATCCATTCTCGCAGGGCTCGTTTTTGTCTGGCAGGGCACGCCGCAAAATCTGGGCGGGTATGTCGTTGCGCATACACTTGAAGGCGCACGCCAGATCATCGCGCAGGGGCCGGTCGCCTCGCAGGTTGCGATCAAGACATTCGGCACCAATGGCGGCGGGTTCTTCAACGCAAACGCTGCGCATCCTTATGAGAATCCGACTGCGTTCACGGATCTGCTCACGGTCATTCTCGAATTTGCGATTGGGGCGGGGCTGACGATGACGTTCGGCCGCATGGTCGGAAATCTGAAGCAGGGCTGGGCGCTTTACGGCGCGATGGCATTCCTGTTCCTGGCCGGTGTGTTTGTTTCATATTGGGCGGAAAGCGCCGGCAATCCAGCATTACCGCCTCTCGGTATCAGCCAGCAGGCGAGCGCGCTGCAGTCCGGCGGCAATATGGAAGGCAAGGAGGTCCGCTTCGGCATCGCAGATTCCGCGCGCTTCGCAACAACAACGACGGACACGTCGTCGGGCGCCGTCAATTCCACGCATGACAGCTACACGCCGATCGGCGGCCTCGTGCCGATCGTCAATATGCAGCTTGGCGAAGTCATCTATGGCGGCGTCGGCTGCGGCCTTTACGGAATGCTGCTCTTCGCAATCCTGGCCGTGTTCATCGCCGGACTGATGGTAGGCCGAACGCCGGAATATCTCGGCAAGAAAATCGAATCGCGCGAAGTGAAAATGGCAATGCTGGCGATCCTGTCGGTGCCACTGTCCGCGCTTGGTTTCACAGCTATCGCCTGTGTCATTCCGGCGGGACTCGCAGGAATTGCAAATAACGGCCCGCATGGCTTCAGCGAGATCCTCTACGCCTACACTTCGCAAACCGCGAATAATGGGAGTGCGTTTGGCGGGATTTCCGGAAATACGCTTTTCTACAATCTGACAGGTGCCGCGGCGATGATGATCGGGCGTTTCGCTATCGCCATTCCGGTTCTCGCCATCGCCGGCTCGCTCGCGGGCAAGAAACTCGTGCCGGCTTCGGCTGGCACATTTCCAACAGATAATGGTTTGTTCGTGGGATTGCTGCTCGGCGTGATCATCATCACCGGTGGCCTGATCTATTTCCCGGCCGATGTGCTCGGGCCTTTCATCGAACATCTCCAGATGCTGGCCGGCAAGCTCTACTGAGAGACAATTCCCATGAATGATCGCGCTTCCCGCACAGCGTCTAACGAGCAGACAACGCACCGAAAACGCGGCGTGGCCGGTATATCGACGGAGATATTGGCGACAGCGTCGGGCGAAGCATTCAAGAAACTCGATCCGCGCACACTGATCCGCAATCCGGTGATGTTCGTGGTCGAACTCGTTTCCGTTCTGACCACGATCCTTGTCATCAAGAGCGCAGTAACGGGCGGGACCAGCCTCGGATTCGCGCTGCAAATCACATTCTGGCTCTGGTTCACGGTGATTTTCGCGAATTTCGCGGAAGCAGTGGCAGAGGGCCGTGGCAAGGCCCAGGCCGAAAATCTCCGCCGCACGCGCACCCAGACAATGGCTAAGCGGCTCGCCAATAGCGCGGCACAGACCTACCAGATCGTACCGGCACCGGATCTCAAACAGAATGATATCGTCCTGGTGGAGGCCGGAGATTTCATTCCGAGTGATGGTGATGTGATCGAAGGTCTCGCCTCGGTCGATGAGTCCGCAATCACGGGCGAGAGCGCGCCGGTGATCCGAGAATCGGGCGGAGACCGGTCGGCTGTAACGGGCGGCACGCGCGTGCTGTCGGATTGGATCAAGGTTCGCATCACCGCTGCGCAGGGATCCACTTTTCTCGATCGCATGATCGCTCTGGTGGAGGGGGCCGAGCGCCAGAAAACGCCCAATGAGATTGCGCTGAATATCCTTCTCGCCGGCATGACGATCATTTTCGTCATCGCCACGGTCACGATCCCGAGTTTTGTGACCTATGCCGGCGGCGCCGTTCCGGTCGTCGTCCTCGTCGCACTGTTTGTGACATTGATCCCAACTACAATCGGCGCCCTCCTGTCGGCCATCGGCATTGCCGGAATGGACCGGCTGGTGAAATTCAACGTGCTCGCCATGTCGGGCCGCGCGGTCGAAGCCGCCGGAGATGTCGATACGCTGCTGCTGGACAAGACCGGCACCATCACGCTCGGCAATCGACAGGCCACGGAGTTTCTTCCGCTGCCCGGCATACCCGCGCAGGAACTGGCAGACGCGGCGCAGCTTTCGTCGCTGGCCGATGAAACACCGGAAGGCCGCTCGATCGTTGTGCTGGCCAAGGACAAATATGGTTTGCGGGCGAGGGAAATGGCGTCGCTGAATGCGCACTTCGTGCCGTTCACCGCGCAGACCCGTATGAGCGGCGTGGATGTTGAAAATTCTTCGATCCGCAAAGGCGCGGTCGATTCGATTTTGGCATATGTGCGCCAGCTTGGCGGATTGCAGGACTCGCGCACGCAAGGCGAACTCGAAGAGATAACCGAACGCATTTCGCGCGCCGGCGGCACGCCGCTTGCCGTCGCCAAGGATGGGCGGCTCCTCGGCGTCATCCATCTCAAGGACATCGTGAAAGGCGGCATTCGCGAACGCTTTGCAGAACTGCGCCGCATGGGCATTCGCACGGTGATGATCACGGGCGACAATCCGCTCACGGCCGCGGCCATTGCTGCGGAATCGGGCGTCGACGATTTCCTTGCCCAGGCTACACCGGAAGACAAACTCAAACTCATCCGCACCGAACAGGGCAAAGGCAAACTCGTTGCCATGTGCGGCGACGGCACCAATGATGCGCCCGCGCTGGCGCAGGCCGATGTCGGTGTTGCCATGCAGACAGGAACACAGGCTGCGCGCGAAGCCGGCAATATGGTGGATCTCGATTCCGATCCTACCAAGCTCATCGAAATCGTGCTGATCGGCAAACAGCTGCTCATCACGCGAGGCGCACTGACGACGTTCTCCATCGCCAATGATGTGGCCAAATATTTCGCCATCATCCCCGCGATGTTTGCTGCCTTCTATCCGGCGCTGAATGTCGTCAACGTCATGCGGCTGCATTCGCCGCAGAGCGCCATTCTCTCCGCCGTCATCTTCAACGCGCTGATCATCATCGCGCTCATTCCGCTCGCGCTGAAAGGCGTGAAATATCGCCCGCAAAGCGCCGGGCGGTTGCTCACCCGCAATCTCATTATCTATGGCGCCGGGGGTGTCCTCGTGCCCTTTATCGGCATCAAGGCGATCGATCTGCTGATCACCGCGCTTGGCGCCGTGTAGGAAATAAAGCCATGCTGAAAGAACTCCGCCCCGCCATTCTTCTGGTGATTGTTTTCACCCTGCTGCTCGGACTCGTCTATCCGCTCGGAATGACGGGACTGTCCCGGCTTCTTTTTCCCTGGCAGGCAAGTGGCAGTTTGATCACGAAGAACGGTCAGGTGATCGGTTCGGCACTGATCGGACAGAATTTCACGTCCGCAAAGTATTTTCACGGCAGGCCGTCCGCGACGACCGACACAGATGCGAAAGGAAAAACGATCCCTTCGCCCTATAACGCGGCGAATTCGGCCGGCTCCAATTTCGGGCCGACCAGCAAGGCGCTGATCGACCGCATCAAGAGCGATGCGCAAAAATTACACGGCGATAATTCCGGCCCCATTCCCGTCGATCTTGTGACCAGCTCGGCGAGCGGGCTCGATCCCGACGTCACGCCCGCAGGCGCCTATTTCCAGGTGTCGCGCGTGGCGAAGGCGCGCGGTCTTCCCGAAGATCGCGTGCGGGCCCTTGTCGGCCGCCAGGTGGAGGATCGCTGGCTGGGCCTCTTCGGCGAGCCGCATGTGAATGTGCTGAAACTCAATCTGGCGCTGGACGATCTGCAATCCGTTCCGCGGTAGGCTATAATGCTTTCCGCGAGGCGATCCCCGGACCGTCATTCCCGCGAATGCGGGAACCCAGCAGCGTTATTTGCCCGGGTGGGATGGCGATCTGGATCCCCGCTTCCGCGGGGATGACAATGTGGCGCACAACTACTTTTTTCGCGATCCCTCATGGCGGATAGAGTGGATTCGCGCCCGTCGCCGGATGCGCTCCTGCAGCAAGCGGCGCAGGAAGGGCGCGGCCGGCTCAAGATTTTCCTCGGCGCCGCACCCGGCGTCGGCAAGACCTATGAGATGCTGAGCCAGGCGCGGCAGCGCAAACTCGACGGCATTGATGTCGTGATCGGCGTCGTCGAGACGCATGGGCGCGTCGAGACGGAACTACTTACCAAGAGTCTCGAGAAAATTCCCAAGAAGCGCGTTCCCTACAAGGGGCATGTACTCGCGGAAATGGATATCGATGCCATTCTCCAGCGCCGCCCCAAACTCGTGCTGGTCGACGAGCTTGCGCACACCAATGTAGAGGGCAGCCGGCATCCCAAGCGTTACATGGATGTCGAAGAACTTCTTTCCGCAGGCATAGATGTCTATTCCACGCTCAATGTGCAGCACGTGGAAAGTCTGAACGATGTCGTAGCAAAAATCACCCGCGTGCGGGTCAACGAGATGGTGCCCGATTCCATTCTCGATCGCGCCGACGATGTCGAACTTGTCGACCTTACACCCGAAGACCTGTTGCAGCGGCTGAAAGAAGGGAAAGTGTATTTCCCCGAAGCCGCCGAACGTGCAGCGCAGAATTATTTCGTCCCGGGAAACCTGACAGCGTTGCGCGAGCTGGCCCTGCGGAGGACTGCGCAGCGCGTCGACGACCAAATGGTCAGCTATATGCGCGCCCATGCCATTCAGGGGCCGTGGGAGGCAAGCGAGCGTGTGCTTGTCTGTGTGAGTGAGCGGCCGGGGGCCATCGCATTGGTGCGTTATACGCGCAGGCTGGCCGATCGGCTCCATGCCTCCTGGGCCGCAATCCATGTCGAGACATCCGGCGACCGGCGCATGAGCGAAGCCGAGCGCGATCGCGTGGCAGAGGCGTTGCGCGTGGCAGAGCGGCTCGGCGGGCAGGCGGTCAGCGTACCGGCGCCCAATGTAGCAGCCGGCGTGATCGACTATGCCCGCACCAATAATTTCACCCATATTGTGACATCGACCGCGCAGCGCGGCTTCTGGCATGAAATCCTGCGCGGGTCGGTTACGCATGAAATCATTCGCCGAGCCGGCGACATCAGCGTGCATGTTGTTCCCGAGCAATTGACGCGCGCCATGCGCGGCCCAGCGCCGCCGCGCCGCGCGCAGCAGCCGGATCCGGAGGGGCGTTCGGCCTGGGACACGAAAGCCTATGCCGGCAGCTTTGCGATGGTGGCCGCTGCGCTGCTGGTGGCACTCGCGCTGCAGCGGTTTGGAATTACCAATGTCGCGCTGGTGTTTCTTACCGCCGTTCTTTCGAGCGCCATTACCTATGGCCTGTGGCCCTCGCTCTTTGCCTGCCTCGCGGCGGTGCTCGCTTATAATTTCTTTTTTCTTCCGCCGCTTTACACATTCACGATCTCCGATCCCGAGAACGTCGTCGCGCTGTTCTTCTTCATGGTCGTCGCGCTTGTGGCGAGCTATCTGTCGGCGCGCGTCCGGGCGCAGGCGGTCGCCGCGCGCGATCGTGCCGCCACAACGGAAAATCTCTATCTGTTCAGCCGCAAGCTGGCGGGCGTCTTCACCCTGGACGATCTGCTGTGGGCGGCGGCGTTCCAGTTTGCGCAGATGCTGAAGGTGCGCGTGGTGATTTTGCTGCCCGAGGGTAAAACGATCGCGGTGCGTGCCGGTTATCCGCCGGAAGATACGCTCGATGAAGCCGATCTGGCTGCGGCCAAATGGGTCTGGGAACATGCCTCACCCGCCGGGCGCGGTGCCGATACGCTGCCCGGCGCGAAGCGTTTGTTTCTTCCCATGCGTACCGGGCGCGGAGTGGTGGGAATCGTAGGCCTCGACAGCGACCGGCCCGGCCCGCTGCTCAGTCCGGACCAGCGCAGATTGTTTGATGCGCTATCCGACCAGGCGGCACTGGCGATCGAGCGGATCAATCTGTCGGAAGATATCGACCGCGCGCGCCTTGCCGCCGAAACGGAGCGGCTGCGCTCTGCGCTGCTCACATCGATCTCGCACGATCTGCGCACGCCGCTCGCGTCGATCCTGGGGTCGGCCAGCACGCTCAAGAGCCAGCGCGGCAATCTCGGCGAGACAGCCGAGGAAGAATTAATTGGCATGATCCAGGAGGAGTCCGAGCGGCTCAACCGGTTCATCGCCAATCTGCTCG
>DASXXW010000036.1:0-3550 GCA_036502865.1 Rhizomicrobium sp. | reverse complement strand
TTCTCCATGATCCGCCCGCGGTGCGCGTCCACGGTGTAGACGCTCAGGTTCAGAATCCCGGCAATCTCCTTGTTCGTCTTGCCCTCGGCCAACATCTGTAGAACCTCCCGTTCTCGGGTGGAAAGCAGGTCGATGGGATTGGTCACATGCCGCCGGTAATCGTCGAGCACGGCATTCGAAACGGCGGGGCTCAAGTAGCCTTCGCCTTGCGCGATCGCCCGCACCGCCGAGACCAGGTCGCCCGCTCCGGAATCCTTCAACAGGTATCCGCGGGCGCCGGCGCGCAACACTTCGCGGACGTAAACCGAATCTTTGTGCATGCTGAGCGCAATCACGCGCGTGTGCGGCGCGGCCTCGGTGACGCGCCGTGTCGCTTCGATGCCGTTCAGCTCCGGCATCGCCACATCCATCACCACAACGTCCGGCTTGAGTTTTTCGGTGAGTTCGACCGCTTCCCGGCCGTTGCCCGCTTCTCCCACGATCTCCATGTCGGGCTGCCCGCCCAGGATCATTTTGAAGCCCTGCCGGACTACCGCGTGATCGTCAGCCAGAAGAATGCGAATGCGTTTCATGCCGGATGGGACGTCCGTAAAGGAGCCATATGTGTCATCGCCATCGCCCCAAGATCGTTAGCCCGATTGGTTTAGAGCGCCTCGTACAGCCGTCATGAGCGCCGGTAGATCATCGGTCACCGTGTTCCAGATGGTGTTCACATCGATCCGTTCGTACGCGTGGCGTAGCTGATTTCCAATACCCTGGATATCGCGCCATGGCACCTCGGAACAGCGCCGTTCGGCTTCGTCTCCGAGCCGGATCGCGGCTTCGCTGATAATCTGTAGTTTACGCTCGACGGCGGCAACCGCCATGGGATTTGAGCGGAACGCCTCGAAATCCATGCCCGATGTAAATTGGCCAATCATCGCGATTGCGTCCACAATGTCACTTAACCAGCGTTGGTGTGAAGGCTTAAAAGACAAGAACCGATTCGCGCTCCGCTCTTTCCCGCACTTCGGGCCGAAGCATCGCCCTGTCCGCTAAATCCGCCTTGACGCCGAGGATATCCGTCAAGCGATTCTCCAGGTGAATTCGCCCGATTAGAGACAGATTTTTGCCCCGGTCAAAATCGGCGATTACATCCACATCTGATGCTTCGGCGATTGCGGTTCCGCGCACATAGGACCCATGCAAAGACAGATGCTCGATTCCGGCGGACTTGAGTTCCCCCTCGTACTCGCGCAGCCGGCCGATGATGGTGGCCGTGTCTATATGCAATCCTGCCATGTATTATCTCGCATCTTCAAACAGTCGCCACCGCTTCTTGGTCACCCCGGCAAATGCGAATGCGTTTCATGCCGGATGGGAGCCCGCACCTCAATTAGAACACCCTCGCCCGGCCGGGATCGCACGCTCACGTCCCCGCCCGCGCTGCGAGCCCTTGCCCGCATGCCAATCATCCCCAGGCCGCGCCCGTTCGTAGGGGCGGCAGAAAGCCCGAGCCCGTCATCCTGAACGGAGAGGTAAACCTCATCGCCGCGCGTTTCCAGCTTCATGACCACGTGTTTGGCGCGCGCGTGCCGCGCCACATTCGTCAGCGCCTCCTGGGCGATACGAAACAGATGCGTTTCGGTTTCATCGGGCAGCCGGCCAGCATCATGGAATTGAAACTCCACGGGGATGCCGGTGCGCGCGGAGAACCCTTCACCCAGCCAACGCAAACCGGCGTCGAGGCCGAAGTCATCGAGAATCGTCGGCCGCAGTAACTGCGACATCTGCCGGACATTGCCGATCGCGTCATCTACCAGCCGCAGACAATCTTCCAATCGGTTGCCATTAGGGCCGTCAGACTCCAAAGCCGTCAGGTTCGTTTTGATGGCCGTCAACGATTGGCCCAACTCATCGTGCAGTTCGTGCGAGAAACGCCGGGCGGTAGCTTCCTGATCTTCCAACATGTGCCACGATACGCGGCCCAATTCAGCAGTCTGCCATTCCATCTTGCGGATCAGCGCCAGCACCATGCGCACCGTGACAGCGGCAAAGATGAGCGCCAGCAGAACGCTGGCGGCCGCGAATAGCAGCGAGTCCTGCCAGAGCCGGCCCGAAAGCAGGTCGATCTGCGCCTGCGCGACATTTACTTTCTTGTACTCGCCGGCGAGCAGCCGCGCAATTACGGAGACAAACGCTTCGTGATCGCGAAACAATTCGATAGTGCGGTACGTGGTGGCCTTTTCGTCGCTCAGCAAGCGCCGCGCCTCCGCCGAAAAGGCCACCGATGCCCGTTGCAGGCGTGCCCAGAGATCCCGCTCGGCGGTCTGCGCGCCTTCCGCCGAAATGCGATTCATATCGCGATCGGCATCGTCGAGCTGGCTCATGATGTGGTCAAAATCGACGGAATCCGGGTCTCGCGCCATCACGGAAAATACTTCACTAAGACTCGTCTGCTGGTGCTGCAACTCGCCAATCAATCGATTCGTCAATGCTTCTTCGCGCACGATATTGGCGGCATTCTCCTGAATCGACCGGATGTTGCGGACTCCTACTACCGCAGCTCCGAGGAGAAGCAAAATCACGAGGCTGAAGCCGGCGATCAGGACGCGGAAGATGTTTTGATGCGTGATTTGGCGCTGCATCCGCTTTTAGTATCGCGCCCGTTCCCGGTTTCGGGTATCCCTGATCGAGGCTACCTTGGAACACTAAGAAACATTAACCGCTATAGCCCCAAATTCGGTTACTTGGTTAGCCTGCCGAGGCTATCGAGATTTCCGCGCCTTTCCTGCAACATAGAATCATGAGCGGGCACGAGGCCCGCCAGGGAGAAAAGGAACTATGAAAAAGACTTTACTAGCGCTCGGGTTGGCCGCTGCCACCGTGACGTTTGCGCAGACGGCCGCTACACCTGCCGCCGCCAGCAGCAACCCGGCGCCTACCACCAAAAGCACCACCAAGACCGCCAAAAAGCACGTGAAGAAGCACAAGAAAGCCCCGGCTGCCGCCAACGCAGCTGCGCCCACAAAGTAGCAACGTTTTGTCGATCAGCCAGCCCTGCAAGCTCCTAGTTGGGAGCAGGCAGGGCTTTTTTTTGCCGCTAATGCCGCATCCCCTATAACGTCTACCGGGTAGATGGAATGCGGGAAACAGACTGAAAGGACGCTGATGACCACAGATGAACGCCGATTTGGAACGACGAGTCATCCGCCTTTATCGGCGTTCTTCCGTGCCCGGATTCGGCTCTAGCAGTTTTGTATCGCCTGCTACTATGGAAACGCAAGCGGCTCTTGGCATGGAACCGGCGACCTCGCCCGCGGCGAACCTCGAAGAAGTATTTCGCGAAAATTACGCCGCCGTCTTCCGCGCGGCCTACCGCGTAACCGGCAATGCAGCCGACGCGGAGGATGTGCTGCAAACCGTTTTCTTACGCATGATGCGGCGCGATGCCGCTGCCGAACCCGTCGAAAACATGCCCAGTTTTCTGCATCGAGCCGCCGTCAACGCCGCCTTGGATCTGGTTCGCGCGCGCCAGCATGTCCGCAACGTTCCCCTGGAAGACTGGGAG
>DASXXW010000035.1:0-8594 GCA_036502865.1 Rhizomicrobium sp. | reverse complement strand
CCGTCTATACCATTCCCTACGCGATTGACGCTGGCGGCGCCATTACGGGTTATTATGAGGATGCAAGCAATAATTATCATGGATTTGTTAGATTGTCGAACGGCACGATTACTGTAATCGACGTCAGTGGCGATGAGTGCGGCACTCTTGCGCAGAGCATCAACAATAATAATGTAGTTACAGGAAACTATAACGACGACCAGTGTCACGCTCATGGTTTCATACGCTCTGGCAGTGGAGGAATTACGACATTCGATGTTTCCGGCGCTGAGGACACTGCGCCAACAGGAATCAATAATGCCGGTGTGGTTATCGGCTCTTACTGCGGCACTGGCTGCTCCCAATATCATGGCTTCGAGCGAGCTGCCAATGGTAAAATCAAGAGCTTTGACCCAAAAAATTCAACGACCACGGTCCCTCTTAGCATAAACAAATCGGGCGTGATTACAGGTATTTATAATTTGGATGAGGGATTCGTGCGGGCTGCAGGCGGAACGATTACCAGCTTTCTTGTCGATGGTGGTGCGACCGATGCTAACTGCATAAATGATGCGGGCTATATCGTTGGTGAGTATTTCACGGACGATACCTTCGATGGGTTTCTGCGCGCGCCGGACGGGAAGGTCACGACAATCGAACCGACCGGCACGACCGAAACGTTTTTATCTGCCATCAATGACAAGGGTGTAATAACCGGTGCGTACTTCGCAGCGGACGGAATGCAGCACGGTTTCGTGCGCTCGGCCAAGGGCAAATACACAACCTTCGATCCCAAAGGCTCAGCCGATACTTTTCCTGAAGCGATCGACAAGAGTGGTGCCATCACCGGCTGGTATGCCGACAGCAATGGGCAAATTCACGGCTTCGTGCGGACGCCATGAGCGTTACAGATGCAGCGATAGTTCGCAGGTGGATAGCCCAATAAGCTAATTCGCTGCGCCCAGATGGGCAGCGAAGAAATCCATCTGCCGTTCGGTTTCGCGGGCGCGCAGCAGCTCGTCGGCCAGCATATGCGTGCCGGGCAGGAGCATCAAATCGTAGGGCTTTCCGGCCTTCAGCAATGCGATCGTCAGCTTCATCGAATTCTCGAAATGGACGTTGTCGTCGGTCACGCCGTGAACGATCAGGAGCGGACGGCTGAGCTGATCCGCATAGGTGAGGACATTGCTCTTTCTGTATCCGTCCGCGTTTGCATCCGGCAATCCCATATAGCGTTCGGTATAATAGGTGTCGTAGTCCTGCCAGTCGACCACTGGGGCGCCCGCGATGCCGGCTGCAAACACATCGGGACGACGCATCGTCGCCATCGCCGAAAAATAACCGCCGAACGACCAGCCGAACACGCCGACCCGCCCCATGTCCATTTGCGGCACGCGCGCGCCCAGCGCCTGCAGCGCCTCGACCTGATCCTGCAGCGGAATATCGATGGCGTTGCCTTTCACGGCGCGGAACCAGGCGCTGTCGCGGCCCGGCGTACCGCGATTGTCGGACGTCACGACGATATAGCCGCGATCCGCCATGCACTGGTCGGCGAAGTAATCGCGCGGGGCGGCCCACACCGTTTTTGCAGCGGGCCCGCCATAGACGGAGAGGATCACGGGATATTTGCGTTTGGAGTCGAAATCGCGGGGACGCAGGACCATCGCATCGAAGCCGAGCTTGCCCACGGTCGAATAGTCCGGCGCCGGCATGAAGGGCGGCGCCTCCGCTTTCGAGGGCAGTGCCGCGATCATTTTGCCGTCGCGCGATAAAATATCGACGCCGAGCGTGCCGTCCAGAAGATTATAACGATGGGCAAAAATCGCGTGCTGCTCGCCGAATTCTCCGTCATGGAGCCCGCGTGCCGCCGCAAGCGGCGTAGCCGCGCCGCCGTTCAGGCTCATTTTGTAGATCTGTGTGGAGAGACGATCCGTGCCGCCGGCAACGATCGCCGTGCCGGTTTGCACATCCACATCCAGCAATCCGTCGAAGCGGAAGCCCTTGGGCGTCACCGCATTCACGAGCTTGCCGTCCGCGGTGTGGCGCTCCAACTCCCTTTGGCCGTGGCGCTCCGTCATCCAGAGAAAGCCGCTGCCGTCCGGCAGCCAATAGGGAATGTCTTTCGGAATCGGCGTCACCAGATCGAGCCAGGCCGAATCTGTTTCGGTCCATAACAGATGCGTGGCGCCCGATCGGGGATCGGCGGCGAAGTAATTTTCTTTGGTCTGCTCGCGGTTCTGCACGAGGATGGAAAGGGGGCCGCCTTCCATCCATTCGACGCGCGCAAGATAGGGATAGGCTTTGTTGTCCCAGGGGATCCAGACAGTCGCGCCGCCGGCGGCGGAAATCACGCCAAGGCGGACAATGGCATTGGGCGTGCCGGCGCGCGGATAGCGAAATTCCACGGGCTTTTCCGCCGGCGCGAGCGGGTCGGCAACATATTCCGCTTCGACCGGCGAGAGATCGGCTTCCTCATAGGCGATGAAGCGCGAATCCGGCGACCACCAGAAGCCGTCGCGGCGGTCCATTTCTTCCTGGGCGACGAATTCCGCTTCGCCATGCTGCAATGTTTCGTTAGCGCCGCGGGTCAGCTGCGTATCTGTCTTTTGCGCGATGTCGATCACGTGGAGATCGTCATCCTGCAAGGCGCCGATCTTGGTTCCGTCGGGCGACAGGCGCGGCGCAATCCAGCCGTCGCCGGGGAGCGCGATGACCTTGCCGTCGCGGCGCATGAGTACAAACAGCTTGCCGCTCAATGACAGGAGAACTTCGCTTCCGTCGCGCGACAACGCGAAATCGGTGAAGCCCTGCACGCTGATACGCGCGCGTTCGCGCCGGGCCTTTTCCTCAGCGCTGAGATGTTCCTGCCCGCCGCCAAGCAGAGCTTCGGGCGTGATCAGTTCGCGCTCGGCGCTCGTCGCGAGATCATATTCGAACAGTCTTTGTATTTTGTCGCGCGGGCCGCTGCGCAGATAGAGGATCGATTTGCCGTCGGGCGTCGGCGTCGCCTTGGCCGGCATGCCCAATGAATATCCGCGCGTCGCGGCAACTTCATCGAAGCAATGCGTGTCCACGGCATATGCAGACGAAATCGCCAGCGTCAGTGCGAAGGCGGCAAGCGGCA
Source organism: Rhizomicrobium sp. (assembly GCA_036502865.1). Classification (GTDB taxonomy): domain Bacteria; phylum Pseudomonadota; class Alphaproteobacteria; order Micropepsales; family Micropepsaceae; genus Rhizomicrobium. Next base: position 5,491 of record DASXXW010000035.1, on the reverse strand, counting down.
AAACAGTTCGCGGCGGCATGATATCGATCCTCGATGCGCGGGAGTTACAAGCGGCGCGCGCAGGAACGATATCTTATGCGAATGGCCGGTTCCTAGTACCGCCGTATCAGGCCCACGAGCTTGCCCTGGATGCGTACGCGGTCCGCGCCGTAAAGCCGTGTTTCATAGGCGGGGTTCGCAGCCTCCAGCGCGATGGAATCGCCGCGCCGGCGTAACCGTTTCAGGGTCGCCTCGGAATCGTCGATCAGCGCCACGACGATGTCGCCGGTATTAGCTGTCGCCACCTGCTGGATGACGACGGTATCGCCGTCGAGGATGCCGGCATTGATCATGGAATCGCCCGTCACTTCGAGCGCGTAATGCTCGCCGCGGCCGAGAATGCCCGCGGGCACCGGCATGTCTCCCACCTTGTTCTGCAGCGCCTCGATCGGCGTGCCGGCGGCGATACGGCCAAGCACCGGCACGTTCATGGAGCCTTCGGATTCGTGGCGGCGCGGACTGCCACCGCTGCGCGGATCCGACGGTACACGCGAACCGCGCGCGCCGGGATTGATCGATTGCCGCTGAGCCTGCGTGCGCGAGGTCGCAGGGCGCAACGTGTCGGCGACATTCTCGGGCAGGCGCATGATCTCGAGGGCGCGCGCGCGCTTCTCGAGCCGCTTGAGAAAGCCGCGTTCTTCGAGCGCAGTGACGAGGCGATGGATGCCCGACTTCGATTTGAGATCGAGTGCTTCCTTCATTTCATCGAAGGAGGGCGGCACGCCCGTTTCGCGCACGCGCTCGTGGATGAACATCAACAACTCGTGCTGTTTACGTGTCAGCATGGTCCTGCTCCCCGCGCCCGGCCAAAGGGCCGAACAAATCCGAAACACAGCGAATCGTTCTAGTTTAGTTCTCCTGGTCGGTCAACGCCCAATCGGGAGATCGCCAAGGAGGGACCTACGGCTTCATTCTGGTTTGGAAGGGCCGCCGGAGTGTTTTGTGCGGAAGGGTTTGCTGAAAGGGCAGGCGGCGCCCCACACGGGACGGCTTTGAGAGATGCTGCAGTGAGCCTTGTCTGGATAGCCGCAGCGTATTCATCCGATTGATGACAAATTCTCGCACAACATAATAAGCGTAATTAAATCCAGTTGACGGTGCGGGTCAGCGCAATTCAATTCGCATGTGGTGACGCTGTATGCCAGGCTGATCTCCAGGCAACAGCAGATCAAGTTTCGCCTTTCCCATCGCACGTGATATGCTTCTGGACGGTTTTCGGCCCATGGGGGGATATGTGGCGGACCTTATTGGATCTGCTGATTCTGAGGGGTTGTTTCAAACCCTGATTGCGACAGCCGTCGACGGTATCGTGGTCATCGACGAACGCGCGCAAATCCTGGTCTTCAATCAGGCATGCGAACATCTGTTCGGCTATTCGCCCGACGAAGTCCTCGGAAAGAATGTCAGCCTGTTGATGCCCGAGCCCTATCACGGCGAGCATGACGGTTATCTGGCGCGCTATATCGAGACTGGCGTGCGCCACATTATCGGCATCGGTCGCGAAGTGATCGGCAAGAAGAAGAGCGGCTCGACCTTTCCGATTCATCTTTCCGTGGGCGAGGGGCGATTTGGAGCCGGGCGAATCTTTGTCGGCATCCTCAGGGACATCACGGAGCGTCAGCAAAGCGACCGGCGTCTGCGAGAATTACAAAGTGATCTGTTCTACCACGACGCAATTGTCACGAACTCGGACGATGCAATTATCGGAAAAGATCTCAACGGAATTGTGAGGAGTTGGAACAAGGGCGCGGAGACCCTGTTCGGGTGGCTCGCATCGGAGATGATCGGGCAGCCCATATTGCTTCTGTTTCCACCCGATCGACTGCATGAGGAAGACGAATTCCTGGCGCGCCTGAGAGCCGGGGGGCGGATTGATCACTATGAGACGGTTCGCCGCCGCAAAGATGGTCATGAAATCGAGGTTTCGGTAACGATTTCGTCCATTCGCGGTCCCGATGGCGAAATCATCGGCGCGTCGAAAATCGCTCGTGATATAACAGCGGAACGGCGCGCAGCGCGAAATTTGCGCGAATCCCAACGAACCTCGGAAGAAGCACTCGCGCTTCTCGATACGCTGCTTTCGTCGGCACCGATCGGGGTCGCTTTTATCGACCTTTCCTATCACTTTGTCCGGATCAACGAGGCCATGGCTGGCTTCAACGGTCTTCCGGTTGAGGATCATGTCGGACGTACCGTGCGGGATGTTGTACCGGGCATGTGGGCGCAGATCGAGCCTGCCTTTCGCGACGTACTCGCTACCGGCCGGCCGCTTGTGAACATCGAGATACACGGCGGAACGGCCAGCAGGTGGGACCAGGATCGCCACTGGCTCGTCAGTTTTTATCCGGTCCGGGCCGGCGGTGCGATCATGGGATTAGGTGTGGTCGCGCTGGAAGTCACCGAGCAACGACGCGTGGAGGCCCAGCTCCGCCAGGCCCAGAAGATGGAAGCGATCGGTAGTCTGACCGGCGGCATGGCGCACGACTTCAATAATTTGCTCGGCGTGATCATCGGCAATCTGGACATGCTCGTCGGCCGCGTCGGAAATGATTCCGTTGCGGAGGATCTGACGGTCGAGGCGCTGGATGCGGCGTTGCGGGGAGCGGACCTTACTCAACGTTTGTTGGCGTTCTCCCGGCGGCAGCCCCTGAGGGCCACGCAAATCGACATTAACGAACTCGTCTCCGCTGCACTGAAGTTGTTGAGCCGGGTATTGGGCGAGACTATCGAAGTCGTGTTTGTTCCGGGAGACAACATTCACGTCGTCGCGGCCGACCGGGCACAACTGGAGGCTGCTCTCACGAATATGACGGCCAATGCGCGCGATGCGATGCCGAGAGGCGGCCGTCTGATGATCAGCACCGCCAACAGATATCTCGACGAAGATTACGCGGCTCAACATCCCGAAGTCATACCCGGAGAGTATGCGCTGATCGAAATCAGCGATACCGGAACCGGCATTGCGCCAGATATCATTGGTCGCGTCTTCGAACCGTTCTTCACCACCAAGGAGTTGGGCAAGGGGAGTGGTCTTGGGCTGAGCATGGTTTTCGGCTTTGTCAAACAATCGGGCGGCCATGTCAGTGTTTACAGTGAACCCGGCGCAGGTACTACTTTTCGGTTATATTTACCCCGCGCCACCGTGGAAATCAGGCAAGACGAACCGGCTCAAAAGACCGAGCCGGTGCGGGGCTACCATGAGACTGTGCTGGTCGTGGAAGACAATGCCGCCATGCGCAAAGTCGTCGTGCGGCAACTGACCGAGCTGGATTATCGCGTTTTCGAAGCGGAAAATGCCGCGGCCGCGCTGGAATTACTTCAACGTGAGCACGTCGATGTTTTGTTTACCGATATCGTCATGCCCGGAGGCATGAATGGTATCGATCTGGCGCGGTCATGCAGCGAGCGCTGGCCAGTGCTGAGAATATTGCTGACGTCCGGATTCCCCGAAGCGAAGCTGAATGGAGACAGACGCTACGCGGCGGAGTGGCCAATTTTGAGCAAACCCTACCGCACGGAAGACCTGGCGAGGATGCTTCGCAAAATTCTGGACAAGTAAGTCCGCCGACCCCGGGGTTTATTCGGTGTGCTCGCACGCGTCCTGTGGCAGCAATTGCTTTACCAGCGCAATGAGTTCTCCGATCCGGAACGGCTTGACGAGCGCCGCGTCGGCGCCGAAGGCTGGCGCCATGCGGAGATATGTTAGGTCGTGGGATTCGCCACCTCCTGAGATCGCAATAATCCGCGTTTCAGGACATGCTCGGTGCACCTCGCGGATTGTTTCGATGCCGTCCCTTTCGGGCATCATTATGTCGGTGACGACGAGATCGGCCCCTTGCTTTTCCAGCATCTCCAGGCCCACCTGACCGTCTTCGGCCTGCAGCACAGCGTAACCGGCATCCTCAAGCGCGCGATGCATCGTGCGGCGCAAGGATGCGTTATCGTCAATTACAAGAATCCTCGCCACGAAATGTCCTAACAGCAGGTCTTCGACGCGGCGAACATACGAAAAGGGGCGTCAACAATAGCTTAACCAGAGATTGCCGAGTGTAATGGCAGCCCGAAAAGGTGGAAATCTGGTATTTCACCTGCAATTTACGATCTCATGCCAATATTGAGACCATGTTCCGCGTGTTGGGGTGCATAACGCAGCAGCACGATCTGAGACTGGTCGCGCTCGCCGCTCTCTTATGTCTTTTCGCCTGCACGACGGCGATGTTCATGATTGCGCGTGGCCGCGAGGCATTAGGTCCGCTGCGGTCGTCATGGCTCATAACCGGCGGGATTGTCGCAGGTTGCGGCATATGGGGCCTGCATTTCGTTGCCATGCTGGGCTATGATCCCGGGCTGCCGGTCGCCTACGACATCTGGCGGACGGCGCTTTCCGTAATCGTCGCCGCAGCGGTTTGTGCTGTGGGATTCAGGCTAACGCTCAGCCCGTTCGGAGGCGCGGTCGGCGGGGCAGTCACCGGCGTGGCGATCAGCGCAATGCACTACGTGGGTATGTCGGCCGTACGCATGCCGGCCGTTCCCCATTGGGATGCTACTTACGTGATAGCGTCCCTGATCATCGGTATTACAGCAACATCGCTGGCATTGCATATCGCGCTCCAGCGCAATGATTTGAGGGGTTATGCAACTGGTGCCGGCTTCTTCCTGATTGCCATTGTCGGCATGCATTTCACGGGCATGGCGGCCGTGACGTTTGTTCCTGATCCGACGGTGCATGTTTCCGGAGCGGTCATCGATCCGGGAATAGTGGCGATTGCTGTGGCGGCGAGTGTCGCATTGATCATGGCACTTGGCCTGATCGGCGCGATTGTGGATCGCTATCTGTCGGTTCGTACCCAAAACGAGGCTGCCCGCCTGCGCGCCCATGTCCACGCCTTGGAACAGACCCAACATGAACTCGAGGCGAGTTCCGCGAGTCTCACTGCCGCGCTCGCCGCTGCGGACGCGGCCAGCCAGACGAAATCGCAATTCCTCGCCGCGATGAGTCATGAGCTGCGCACGCCGCTGAATGCGATTATCGGGTTTTCGGAACTGATCAAGAAGGAGGTGTTCGGTCCTCTCGGCAGCCCGCGCTACAGCGAATATCTGGGCGATATCGAACGCAGCGGCGCCCATCTTCTGGCGCTGATCAATGACATTCTCGATATCTCGAGGTGTGAGACAGGTCACGTTCATCTGCACGAAGAAGATGTCGATGCGGCCGATGTGATCGATGGCGCCGTTCGCATGGTGCGGGTTGCTGCTGCAAATGCGAATATCGCCATCGAACGGGTCATCGAAAGACATTTGCCGATGATGCGCGTCGATGAGCGCCGGATACAACAGGTGTTGATCAACCTATTATCGAATGCGGTCAAATTTACGCCTGCGGGAGGTAAGGTAACGGTGAACGTCTTTTGTGCCGGCGACGAGCTTGCAATTTCGGTCATGGATGCAGGCA
>DASXXW010000034.1:0-15584 GCA_036502865.1 Rhizomicrobium sp. | reverse complement strand
ATTGCCATATTGGAGCCAGACGTCCGGGGATTGTGGGTAATCCGTCGTCAATTGCCTTCTTAGAGCAAGCGCATCCTCGAGCCGTCCCAGTTGACGCAACAGGCTTGCTTTCTGTTCCCGGAAAAGCGGGTTGCCGGGTTCAATTGCCAGAGCGGCGTCCAATTCGGCCAGAGCCTCATCCAATCTTTCCGCCCGCCGAAGCAAAACGGCGTGGTTGAAGCGATATCCTCCCACGCTTGGAGCCGCCCTTACGCAGCGCAGCATCAGCTCTTGGGCCTCCGCCAGCCGGTGTTCGCGCCAAGCTAAGCCGGCCATCAGGTTCAGCGCGTCGGGATCATCGGGTTTTCCCTCCAGAACGTGCGCAACGAGCGGTTCTGCCAGGTCGGCCCGGCCGCGGGCGAGCGCTTCGGTTGCTTGCGCCAATTGCCGATTATTGGGAGGCGGAAAAAGTCTCTGGCGCGCTTCTTCGAAGGGGTCCGGCGGCGCGCTGCTACCGGGCGGGGGCGCACTAGGTGCTTTGGCGGACATCAGGCGGCGCCGATCCTGGGCAAAATTGCTTTGAACATGTGCCTCGCGAAACTAGGAACCGGACGACCCAGACGCAAACCGAAGCAGGTGTGGTTCCTGCCAGTGAGATCGGGCTGGCGCTATACTTTGAAGATCGATCCGCTAAATTCTGCGCTATTGGCTCAGCGCTTGGCGCTGTCTTCCATCATCTTTCGGAAGGCTGGCCTGTCAGTGATGCGCGCCGTATAGGCTTTGAGCACGGGCGTTTCCTCTACCAGCTTCGACATCATCATGAAATTGAGGCCGCCCCCGAGCAGAATATCGAGCGCGGAAAATTCGTCGCCGAGGAAATAGCTGCGTCCGGCGAGATGAGCGTTCAGTACTTCTTCCACTTCTGCGGCCGGCGCCCATCCCATCGCACCAAACACATGTTTGATCTCGAAGCGGCGGCTGATCAGCGCCGGCTCCATGACGCCCGGGCGATAGGCGAGCCAAGACAGATATTCGCCACGCTTCGGTTCGCCCACGGCCGGTCCCAGTTTTTTCTCGCGATATTTGTCGGTGAGATAGAGCGCGATGGCGCTCGATTCGAAAACCAGTTCGCCGCCATCGGTCAGCGCCGGCACCTTACCGTGCGGATGCGGATTGGAGGGATCGCGTTCGCCTGTCCCGTCGAATTTTCGGAAGCCTACAATCTTTGTTTCGTAAGGTACGCCGAGCTCTTCGAGCAGCCAGACGATGCTCGACGAACGCGTCATAGGCGAGTGATAAAGTGTGATCATGGAATTTTCCTCCGGGTGCGTGGAAGCATAAGGTTTTGACTGCGACTCTCGCTTACTGTCCGCGCAGGAATCCGTGATACACGCCGCTCGTGTCGGAAAAGTAGCCCGACGCCACCGCATGACCGGCGATGCTCTCCGGACGGGTGAAGGTTGAATTCGGCGGATCGAACTCCTTAAGTGTCCCGTTGGCCGAGCGTTCGAACCCGTGATAGCCGCCGCCAAATACTACGTACCAGCCCGTGACCGCGCCCTTGGCGTCGATGCTGTTCGCGAATGTGCCGCCGGTTCCGTCCGGCGCGTCGAAAACCGTGATGGTGCCGTCGGCCGCGCGAATGTAGCCGTGGAATTTATCGGTCGAATCCGCGTAACAACCGGTCACCACGCTTTTGTCGTTGAGGCTGTTCGCAGCAGTATAAACCGAACCCTGTGGATCGAAGCTCGTGATCGTGCCGTCGATCTCCCGCAGGAAGCCGTGATAAATATCTTTGCTGTCGAGATAATACCCGGCGATCACGCCTTTCTTATTGATGCCGAACGGATAGGTCGCGATCGAACCTGTGGGATCGAAGCTCGTGATCGTGCCGTCCTTGCTGCGTACGAAGCCGTGCCAGACTTGGGCCACATCCTGATAGCTGCCGGTAACGGTCTCCTTGTCGTTGATTGCGGCAACGGTCGTCGCGCCCGTATCGTAGAAAGTGGTGATCGTGCCGTTGGGCGCGCGAACGAAACTTTGATAAAAGCTCGGTCCCTGGAAATAGCCTGCGACCGCGCCCCGGGCGTTGATGCTGTCCGGCTGGGTCTCCGTGCCGCCCGAAACATCGAAACTCGTGATCATGCCATTCGCCGCGCGCAGGAAACCATGCGCGTTGTTTTTGCTGTCGAGATACCAGCCAGTGATCGTGCCTGGATCGTTGATGGCGTCCGCATAGGTACCTGCCGAACCCGAGACGTCGAAGACAGTTATCTTTGCGGCAGAGGCGGCCGTTGCTACGCAGGGCACAATTGCAAGCGTCAGTGCGGCGAAGCCCGGCTTACGAATCTTCATCTCTGTGGATCCTTCTTTGCGCCTATGGCTTGAGTGCGAACGCTGTACCCTGCCCATTTGCTCCGCCGAAGAATGTGGTGCTGTAAAGCGTGCCTTTCACATCGATCAACGCCGCATCGGAACCAACGCCGTCCGTGCAATGCTTCTTTCTGCAGAAGGAATAAAGCACGCTTTCCGTGCCATTCGATGGGGCGAGCGAGAATACCGTGCCATAACCCGTGGCGCCTCCGTCGATCGTCATGCCATAGAGCGTGCCTTTCACTACAAGCAGGCTGGAGAAGGGCGTGGCGCCGTCCGTGCAATTTTCCTGATTGCAGAAGGAGTAGAGTACGGTTTCTGCGCCAGTGTTCGGATCGAGCGAAAACGCCGTGCCGCCATCGTTCGCGCCACCCGTAGCGGCGGCGCCGTACAGCACGCCATTGAGAGCGGTCAGTCCCGCTTCGGCAAGCCCACCGTCCGCGCAGTCCTGCTGGCTGCAAAAGGAATGAAGTGTCCTCTCCGCATCGGACTTGGGATCGATTGCAAACGCAACGCCCTGGCCATCGGCGCCGCCGGCAACATTTGTCCCATAGAGAATGCCGTCCAGTTCGACCAAGTTGGACTCAGGCGATTCACCGTCCGCGCATCCGGCCTTGCTGCAAAAGGAATAGAGCGTGGTCTCAGCGCCGGTTTTTACATCGATCGCAAATACAGTGCCGGAGCCATGCGCACCGCCGCTGAAAGTAGTGCCGTAGAGCTTGCCTTTTACGGCGATCAGACCCGCGATCGGCTCGTAGCCGTCGGTACAATTCTCCTGTGCGCAGAAGGAGTAGAGGACTGTTTGTTGTCCGGTTGCGGGATCGAACGCAAAAACCGAGCCCTCACTTGCGGCGCCGCCTTCGAACGTTGTCCCGTAAAGTTCGCCATTCAGTGCGACAACGCCGCCATAGGGTTGCGATCCATCCGTACAGTTTGCGTGGCTGCAAAAAGAATAGAGCACGGTCTCCGCGCCGGTTTTTGCATCGAGCGCGAACAACGTGCCTTCGCCATTTGCACCATCGGCAATCGTGGTGCCGTAGAGAGCGGCTTTCATTTGGGTCAGACCGGCAAAAGGTTTCGCGCCGTCCGCGCCGGTGCCGAAGCTGTGCAGAACCTTTTCTTTGACCCTGGCAAGTTCCGCAGCAAGCGAAGGCTGGATAGCGGCGTAAACAACAAGACTGGCGAACACGATGAAGCGAGCGGTTCTCATCTTTCCCCCGCAATTTGACAGCCCAACGATGCCAAGGCCCGCGCAGTAAGTGAAATGGATTTTTCGGGTGGGTAGCTTCAAATCGGAAAAGATTGGGTACAACCAATTTGGTTTACCTGGTATCCAAAATTCTCATTTCACTCCGCGGCCGGCGTGTCCGGGAGCGTATTTTGTGCAGCGACGCCGCTGATACGGCCAACGAAAATCTCCCGAAGTTTTTGACAGGAAATCACGCGGCGGCCGATAGTGCGATTTGCTGAATCGCCCTCTCGGAGCTGAGCATGTCCCTTTACAGTTTTGCGTTGTTGGCCGCGTCGCTGACGGGGCTCGCGGTGTCGGCGGCATTTTCCGCTTCGGCCGCAGCCGTACCGTCTGAAGGCGACATCCCCGCCAAATTCGAGCGGCCGGAAGCGCAGAACGATTATATCAAGCGCGTGGAGATGATCCCCATGCGCGATGGCGTCAAGCTCTACACGGTGATCGTCATCAGCAAGAGCGCGAAGGACGCCCCCATTATTCTGACACGCACGCCGTACAACGCGAAGGAGCGCGCCGAGCGGAACCAGAGTGCGTCGATGCTTTCGCTGTTGCCGCTGGCCGACGAAAACTATGTGCGTGCGGGTTATATCCGTGTCTATCAGGACGTTCGCGGTAAATATGGTTCGCAGGGCAGCTACGAGATGACGCGCCCGGCGCGCGGTCCGTTCAATCATACAAGGACGGACGATACTACCGACGCCTGGGACACGATTGACTGGTTGGTGAAGAACATACCTCAGTCCAATGGCAATGTCGGAATGATCGGGTCTTCCTACGAAGGCTGGACGGTTGTCATGGCGTTACTCGATCCTCACCCGGCGCTGAAAGCCGCTGTGCCTGAAAGTCCGATGATTGACGGCTGGATGGGCGACGACTGGTATCATTACGGCGCCTTTCGCGAGCCGAATCTCGATTTCATCGCCGACCAGACGGAGCAGAAGGGTGAGGGCAAAAGCCTGCCACGCGCTGCTTATGATGATTATGAGACGTTCATGAATGCAGTCTCGCCGGGCGCTTTGGCCAAGGTCAGCGGATTCGATCAGCTCAATTTCTGGAACAAAATGGCGGCGCATCCGGCCTACGATGCGTTCTGGCAGGATCAGGACCTTGTACGAAAATTGGCCGCCCATCCCTCCAATGTTCCGACGCTCTGGGAGCAGGGTTTGTGGGATCAGGAAGACATGTGGGGCGCAAATCATTCCTTCGCCGCGCTGAAAGCGGCGGGCCACGAATCCAACAATTGGCTTGTCATGGGCCCGTGGTTCCACAGCCAGATCAATCGCGAAGGCTGGAATCTGGGTCCATTCAAATGGGACGGCGATACGGCGGCGCAGTTCCGGCACGACATGGTGATGCCGTTCTTCAATCAATATCTGAAAGGCGGAGCGCCGGCCGGCCTGGCGCGCGCGACGATTTACAATCCGGTGGAAAATCACTGGCAAAATTTCTCCGATTGGCCGACCGCCTGCGAGAAGGGCTGTGCGCATGTTTTGACGCCGCTTTATCTGCAAGCCGGTTCTGGCCTCGGCTTTGATGCTCCGCCTGCGGGCAACGCTGGGGATTCCTATGTTTCAGATCCCGCTAAGCCCATAAGCTATCTGCCGCGGCCGGTGCGCTTTTCCGATACGGATGTGTGGCGGACCTGGCTGGTGCGCGATCAGCGCTTTGTCGATGGCCGGCCCGACATTCTGACTTATGAAACAAATGTCCTGACCGCGTTGGTGAAGCTCGAAGGCGCGCCCATCGCCGATATTGTCGCTTCCACCACCGGTACTGACGGAGACTTCGTCGTCAAATTGATTGACGTCTATCCGCCCGACTATCCCACTCAAGCCGAGTTAGGTGGGTACGAGCTGCCCATCGGAACAGACATCTTCCGTGGCCGCTATCGCGACAGCTTTGAACATCCCTCGCCGATCCCGGCCAACACGCCGCAGCATTACCGTTTCGCGCTGCCAAATGCGAACTACGTATTCCTGCCGGGGCACCGCATCATGGTGCAGATCCAGTCGACGCTGTTCCCGCTCTACGATCGCAACCCGCAGACCTATCTGGATAATCCGCTGTTCGCGAAAGCAGCCGACTATCGGAAAGCCACCATCACCGTGCTGCACTCGGCCGATCACGCAAGCGCGGTCTGGTTGCCGATCGTGCCGTCAGGACCTGCGAACTGAATCACGCCGCACGGCGGGCGCCGGTGTCTGTCAGGCCGCCGGCATCGTCGGGCCGGAAGGTGCGTAGGAAGAGTTCAAGATTGGCGAGCGTCCACAGCACGCGCTCATTGTTGCGGCGGTCTTCCAGATGATCGTCGAGCAAACGCCTCAGAACGACGGGTTCGCAGAGTCTCGCGACCGCGGAATTGTTGCTTGCCAGCATGTCTCGCAACTGGTCGCGGCAACGCCCACGAAACCACGACGCGAGAGGTACGCGGAAGCCGATCTTGCGGCGGGAGAGGATTTCTTCCGGCAAGACCTTCCGCATCGCCGCGCGCAGCACGCGTTTGCCGCCCTTGCCGCCAGACAGGAAATGATCGGGCATCCGTGCGGCCAGCCGTGCGAGTTCGACATCCATGAACGGCATGCGGCCTTCGATGGACGCGGCCATCATCATGCGGTCGCCGCGTTCGAGGAGATTGTCGGGCAGCCAGGAGGTCTGATCGAAGAACAATATGCGGCGCAGCGCCGATCGGGTAGCGAGCGAAAATGGAAAAACGTCGGGTGGCTTCGCGATGGATTCACCGCCTGACAGCGCAGTGCGATCATTTGCTTCGATACCGCCGAACCAGACACGCATGCGCGTCGCGGGATCGCGTTCACCGAGCGCTGTCGCCAATATGCGCAGGCGCGGACTGGCGCCGGCCACCGCACTGTTTCCTGCAAACCAAGCATGGAACATCCTGGGCATCAGGCTTTGATACGTAGCAACCCAGGACTCGGCGCGGTGCTTTGGATAGCCGCCCAGAATTTCGTCTGAACCTTCGCCGGTCAGCACCATCTTCACGCTCTGGCGCGCGAGTTCCGACAGCATGAGAATGGGAATGTCCGACGCCTCGCTGACGGGCGCGCCGCGCCGCAGAACGGCATGTGGCCAATGCTGGAGAAAAGAATCCGGATCGACGAAGAGCTCGCGGTGATCGGTGCCAAAACGCGTGGCGATCACATGGGCATGGTGCAGTTCCGACCAAGCCTCCTCGCGAAATCCGACCGAGAATGTACGCACGGGCGAACTGCTGTGCTTCGCCATGGCGGCGACGACGGCGGAGGAGTCGATTCCGCCGGAAAGGAACGCACCGTACGGAGCGTCGCTGCGCATGCGGATACGTACGGACTCGTCGAACACGCTTTCGAATGCGCCGACCGCAGCATCGAATGATTTGAAATCGGGTTGGGTTTCCGCCAGCGGCGGCGTGAAGTAACGCTGGATGCCATAGTGTCCCTGCTTCCACATCAGCGCACAACCGGGCAGAAGTTTTTTGATGGATTTGAAGAATGTGAGCGGTGCCGGCACGTAGCGGTTCAGGAGATATTGACCGAGCGCCTGAGGTTCGAGGGCGCGAGATACGCCAGGAAAACCTAGCAGCGGTTCGATCTCGGATCCAAAGACAAGACCGAACGATCCCTCGGCGAGAAACAGCGGCTTCTTGCCGAATGGGTCGCGCGCCAGCACAAGTTGCTGAGACTTGCCATCCCAGAGCGCAAACGCAAACATGCCCCGAAGGCGCGGCAGCGCCGCCATGCCCCAGGCACGCCAAGCCTCAATCAGAACCTCGGTGTCGGATTGCGTGGAGAACACGTGGCCTCGTGCGCGCAACTCCTCCCGCAGTTCGACATAATTATAAATTTCACCATTAAGTACCAAACCAGTCCCGCCGCCGGCGCTCCACATGGGCTGTGTGCCGCCGGTAAGATCGATGATCGAGAGCCGGCGATGGCCGAAGCCGAGCTGGAACGACTGATCGGCGGTGTTGCCGAGCCAGAAGCCCGAACCATCCGGGCCGCGATGGGCTAGGCGGTCCGTGAGCCGCTCAAGCAGCCCGCGATCGCGTGCCTGCGCTTCGGGTAATGCCCAACCAAAAAGTCCGCACATGGGAGGTAAATTCGTCGATTCGCCGCCTTGGGCAAATAGCACGCAATTCCTTGCCCCCAATTTAAGGTGCGCCCGGGAACTCACGTTCCGGGATTTTGTTTAGAACAGGAGGGCGGCTCCCGAATAAAGGGAGGCGGCGGTCGCATGCGTCCGGCGAGGTGGAATGCTTCCCAGATTTTATCAAATAGGCCTGGCGGTGACGGCGGAGGCCGCCTTCGTGGACGAGCGCTGAAGATGCCAGGACGCAAACCGTCCACCCTGCCGAGCGATCGCCATTGGTATCGCGATGCGGTGATCTACCAACTGCATGTCAAATCCTTCTTCGATTCGAACAATGACGGCGTCGGCGATTTTCCCGGGCTGATCCGGCGTCTCGATTACCTGGCCGAGCTTGGCATCAATGCAATCTGGCTTTTGCCGTTCTACCCCTCGCCGCGCCGTGACGACGGGTATGACATTTCAGACTATCGTGGCGTTCATCCCGAATATGGAACCATCGGCGATGTGCGCAGCTTCATCAGCGAGGCACATGCGCGCGGCATCCGCGTCATCACCGAACTGGTGATCAATCACACGTCCGACCAGCATCCGTGGTTTCAGAAAGCCCGGCGGGCAAAGCCGGGATCGGCGGCGCGCGACTTTTATGTCTGGTCGGATACCGATAAGAATTACGGCGGCACCCGGATCATCTTTCTCGACACCGAGAAATCCAACTGGACCTGGGACGAAGAGGCAAAGGCCTATTACTGGCACCGGTTCTATTCGCATCAGCCGGATTTGAATTTCGACAATCCGCAAGTGCTGAAGGCTGTGCTGTCGGTGATGCGCTTCTGGCTCGACATGGGCGTCGACGGCCTGAGACTCGATGCCGTGCCCTATCTCGTGGAGCGCGAAGGTACGTCGAATGAAAACCTGCCCGAAACCCATGCGATCCTGAAACACATCCGCAAGGTTGTCGACGAGCACTATCCAGACCGCATGCTCCTCGCCGAAGCCAATCAGTGGCCGGAAGACATCCAGGAATATTTCGGCGCGGGCGATGAATGCCACATGGTGTTTCATTTCCCGCTGATGCCCCGCATGTATATGGCCATCGCGCAGGAAGACAGATTCCCCATCACCGATATTATCCGCCAGACGCCCGATGCGCCCGATGGATGCCAATGGGCGATTTTTCTCCGCAATCACGACGAACTGACGCTTGAAATGGTGACCGACCGCGAGCGCGATTACCTGTGGGAGGTCTATGCGGCCGACCGGCGCGCGCGTCTCAATCTCGGCATTCGCCGCCGCTTGGGGCCGCTGCTCGAAAACGACCGCCGCCGTATCGAGCTGATGAACAGCCTGCTGCTCACCATGCCTGGCACGCCGATCATCTATTACGGCGACGAGATCGGCATGGGGGACAATTTCCATCTCGGCGATCGCGACGGCGTACGCACGCCCATGCAATGGTCGTCGGACCGCAACGGCGGGTTCAGCCGCGCCGATCCCGCCTCGCTGGTGCTTCCGCCGATCATGGATCCGATCTGGGGTTATGAGGCGGTGAATGTCGAAGCGCAGTGGCGCAATCCGCATTCGCTGCTCAACTGGCTCCGCCATATGCTGGTCGAGCGCAGCCGACATCAGGCGTTCGGCCGCGGAACCTTGCGTCTATTGCAGCCTCAAAACCGCAAAGTGCTTGCTTATCTGCGCGAGTATGAGGGCGACACAATTCTCTGCGTCGTAAATGTGTCGCGTTCTGCGCAGGCGGTCGAACTCGACCTGAACGAATTCGCCGGGCGCACGCCTATTGAACTATTGGGCGGAACGCCGTTCCCGCCGATCGGGCAGCTCACCTATATGCTCACGCTGCCGCCTTATGGTTTTTATTGGTTCAAGCTGAGCAAGGATGCTCCGGCGCCCGTCTGGAGCACGGCAATGACAGGGCCGTTTATCGAACACCAGACTTTTGTGTTGCGTAGCAATCTCGCCCAATCTCTCGATCATCGGACAAAAGAGGTTCTCGAACGCGACATATTGCCGGTTTATGTGCGGGGCAGGAGATGGTTCCAGCACGAAGGTGCGGATATTCACGAGATACGGATCCTCACGGCAGCTCCCATGCCGGGCATGGAAGACGATGTCGCGTTGGTCGATCTCGAAGTAACAATCCAGGGTGAGAAGATCTGCTATGCGCTGCCCATGGCGATTGCATGGGAGGATGTATCACCGTCGCCTTTCGAAGCTCCGTTGGCCTTCGCGCGCGCACGTCGGGCGAGGCGGGTAGGTTTGCTAACAGATGGTTTTGCCTCTGCAAGCTTCGCACGCGCGCTTATCGAGGGTTTTGCGCGGCGCGAAATGATCTCTTTCGGCCGCGGTGAAATCGAATTCCTGCCGTTCGGCGACGCCGCGGCAAACATTCCGGCTGACTCGCCAATCGAATGGCCGAGCGCCGAACAAACAAATTCCAGCCTGATTGTGGGACGGCAGGCCATCGTCAAGCTTATCCGTCGCGTGGTGCGAGGAATTCATCCCGAAGCGGAAATGACACGGGCGCTTACCGAGCGCGGGTTTACGGGTACGCCGGCGCTGATCGGCGAAGCGGTGCGCCGGCACGCGTCCGGCGAGACATCCGCGCTCGCCATTGTCGAAACCTATATCGCCAATCAGGGCGATGGCGCAGGGTGGATGCATGAACAGCTTACTCGGATTATTGACGAGTACGCCGTTGCGCCGATGGAGGAAGGTATCGATGTGTTCGAATCGATATGGTCGTTTGTGCGCGCGTTTGGCCGCCGCACGGGAGAGATGCACAATATCCTCGCGCAGCCCAGCGACGATCCGGCTTTTGCACCGGAAATTGTCGATGACGCAAACGTCAAAACTGCCTGTGCCAGCGCGCGAGATCAACTCAAGGCCGCGTTGAAATGCCTGTTGCGAACGGAGGACAAGAAGCGCCGGCATCTGGTTGCGCAACTTGCGGTGCGTCGCGATGAAACCCTCGACATGCTGGCAAAGTTGCTTGCCAGAGGCATTGGATCGCTACGCACGCGCATCCATGGTGATCTTGATCTCGGGCATGTCCTGGTGTGTGGAAATGACGCGTCCATCATTAATTTCGGTGGAGGAGTTTTTCGTTCGTTGAGAGAGCGGCGGATGAAGCGCAGCCCCATGCGCGATGTGGCGAGTGTGCTCCGCTCTTTCGACTATGCGGCAGGAGTGATCGAGCGAGAGTACAAGTTTGCTGCTGCAGCACCGGGGCATGCGCGCGCCTCGGAATTGCTCACCGATTTCCGTAGATGCGCAGAACGCAATTTTCTCGAGGCTTATGGCGAGGGCCGCAATGCCGGGCTCGAAGACGCGGAGCGCGATGCCATCCGGGCTTTTTGCATCGAAAAAGCGGCCTCCGAGATTGTATATGAAACAAACAACCGTCCCGATTGGGTCGATTTGCCGCTCGATGGACTTGCCGGCCTTTTCCAGCGCGGTTCGGAGATCGTGAGTGGATAACATCGCAGATCACGACGGAGATTCGGCTGCAGCGCTCGCGCTGACGCAGGGCCGTTTCGACGATCCGTTCTCCTATCTCGGTCCCCATCCCGGAGAAGAGGGGACATTGGTGCGTGCTTTTCTCCCCGGCGCGTTAGGAGTGGAAGTATTTGCACGCGAGGCGGGGGAGCCGCTCGGGCGGCTGGCGAAAATTCATCCCGGCGGTTTATTCGCCGGATCGCTGGCGCGGGTCGCTCCCTATTTCTTCCGTATCGAATGGCCGGACTCGATTCAGGAAACCGAAGATCCCTATTCCTTCGGCCCGCTACTCGGCGACATCGATCTGCATCTCTTCTCCGAAGGAACGCATTATCAGCTTGCGGACCGGTTCGGGTCCGTCATTACTTCGGTCGAAGGCATTCCGGGCGTACGATTCGCGGTGTGGGCGCCGAACGCCCAGCGCGTTTCAGTCATCGGTGATTTCAACGCCTGGGACGGGCGGCGTAACCCGATGCGGTTGCGCCATTCGGCCGGTGTTTGGGAAATCTTCATTCCCCGGCTCCCCTCCGGCGAGAGATATAAATACGAGATCGTCGGATCTTCGGGCGAGGTTTTGCCGCTAAAGGCGGATCCTCTTGCGCGCGCAACGGAACTTCCGCCGGCGACAGCTTCCGTCGTGTCCCGTCCCTGGGATTTTCACTGGACGGATTCCGATTGGATGGAGACACGCGCCGACCGCCAACAACCTTCGTCACCCATTTCAATCTACGAGGTGCATGCCGCGTCGTGGCTGCGGCCCGCAGGCGATCCTCAAGGCACGATGGATTGGCGCGCTCTGGCGGATCGTCTCATTCCTTATGCGTGCGATCTCGGCTTCACCCATGTCGAATTGCTGCCCATCATGGAACATCCGTTTGGTGGTTCGTGGGGCTATCAGCCGCTCTCGCAATTTGCGCCCAGCGCGCGTTACGGCACGCCGCAGGACTTCGCATATTTCGTGAATGCATGTCACAACGCCGGGCTTGGGGTGATCCTCGACTGGGTGCCCGGCCATTTCCCAAGCGATCCGCACGGCCTTGCGCGTTTCGACGGCACGGCGCTCTATGAACACGAAGATCCGCGGGAAGGACTACACCAGGACTGGAATACATATATCTACAATCTCGGCCGGCGCGAAGTGCGGGGATTTCTTCTAGCGAGCGCGCTCTTCTGGCTTGAAACATTTCATGTGGACGGGTTGCGGGTCGATGCGGTGGCGTCGATGCTTTACCGCGACTATTCGCGTGCGGCGGGCGAGTGGATTCCCAATCTCCATGGCGGCCGAGAAAATCTTGAAGCCATAGATTTCCTTCGTCGGCTGACCACCGTCGTGCGCGAACGTGCGCCGGGCGCTATCACAATCGCGGAAGAGTCCACGGCGTGGCCCGGCGTTTCTGCGCCGGTGGCGCAGGGTGGGCTGGGGTTCGATTTCAAATGGAACATGGGGTGGATGCACGATACGCTGTCCTACCTGTCCGAGAATCCAGTGCATCGGCGGTGGCAGCACCATCGAATGACATTTGGGCTTGTTTACGCTTTTTCGGAACGTTTCATTCTTCCTCTGTCACATGACGAAGTCGTTCACGGGAAAGGTTCGCTTTACGGACGCGTACCTGGCGATGTGTGGCAGAAACTTGCAACGCTGCGCGCGTATTTCGCGTTCATGTGGACGCATCCGGGGAAGAAGCTTCTCTTCATGGGCGGCGAACTCGCGCAAATTGTCGAATGGAATCACGACGGTGAAATCAATTGGCAGCTTTTGTCCGATCATGGTCATGCCGGCATGCAACGGTTGGTGGGCGACCTGAACCGGTTTCATCGCAATGAACCGGCGCTTCATATACAGGATGCGGATAGCGCGGGATTTTCCTGGATTGCCGGTGACGATACAGAGAACAGCGTCTACGCCTATGAGCGGCGCGCTGAAGGCGAGATGCCGATCGCTGTGATAGTAAACATGACCCCGGTGCCGCGAACCGCTTATCGCATTGGTGTTTCACGCCCGGGCTTCTGGCGCGAGGTTCTGAACACCGATGCGTCGCTCTATGGCGGAAGCAATCTCGGCAATGCTGGCGGGCTTCAAACAACCAATGTGCCTGCGCATGGCTGTGCCCAGTCTGTCGAGCTGATTGTACCCCCGCTCGCGACGCTCATCCTGAAACATGAGTAGCAGAATAAACATGCCTATACGCCCCCTTCGTCTCGCATCGCTCCGCTCGTTCGACACCTTCCCCGCAAATGGGGAAGGAAACAATCATGCGCAAGATTTTCCTCCCCCGCGCATTGAGCGGGGGAGGGGGGCCGCGAAGCGGTGGAGGGGGCATGAGGTTATTCCGGACATCACCTTCGGCGCTGTGCGCTGACATGGATTTTCAGGGCGGAAATCTCGATCGGGGCAAACCTTACCCGCTCGGCGCGAGCTGGGACGGTCTAGGTGTGAATTTCGCGGTGTTTTCCGCGCACGCAACTCGAATGGAGCTCTGCATCTTCGATGCGGCCGGTCGTCGCGAGATCGCGCGTTACGATCTTCCGGAACACAGCGAAGACGTCTGGCATGGCTATTTGCCCCAGGCCAAGCCCGGACTCGTCTACGGCTTTCGCGCGCACGGCCCATATGATCCTCACAACGGGCTGCGCTTCAATCCAAACAAACTTCTCCTCGATCCCTATGCGCGCCGGCTCGTCGGCAATCTCCGCTGGACTGATGCTTTGTTTGGATACCGGGTCAACTCTTCTCGCACAGATTTAAGTTTCGACAGGCGTGATAGCGCGCCTGCCATGGTGAAAGCGGCAGTCGACGACGATACATTTGACTGGGGCGACGACAGGCGGCCGCGGATTCCGTGGAGCGAAACAATCATCTACGAAACGCATGTGCGCGGGATGACCAAAAAGCTGGAGCGCCTGCCGCCGGATATGCGCGGCACGTTTGCCGGGCTTTCCAGCCCTTTCGTCATTGAGCATCTCAAGCGGCTAGGTATAACGTCGGTTGAACTTCTTCCGGTTCATGCTTTCATCCAGGACCGGTATCTTGTCGAAAAGAAGTTGGCCAATTACTGGGGCTACAACACGCTGGCCTTTTTTGCGCCGGAACCCCGGTATCTGTCGAACGGTAGCGCCCATGAAATGCGCGGTGCCGTGCGAAGGCTGCATGCGGCCGGCATCGAGGTAATCCTCGACGTAGTCTACAATCACACCTGCGAAGGCGGCGAACTGGGGCCAACGCTGTCATGGCGTGGATTTGACAACACAAATTATTATCGGCTGCTGCCCGATAACCGCAGGCATTATATCAACGACACCGGAACGGGAAACACAGTCAACGCCTCGTACCCTCGAGTGCTGCAGATGATCCTGGATTCGCTGCGATATTGGGCGAAATCCTTTCGTGTCGATGGATTTCGCTTCGATCTCGGAGTCACGCTGGGGCGCGAGGATCATGGTTTCGATCCAGGCTGCGGCTTCTTCGACGCGTTGCGCCAGGATCCGGAGCTGTCAAAGCTGAAGATTATTTCCGAACCGTGGGATATCGGCCCCGGCGGCTATCAAGTCGGGCGTCATCCGCCGGGATTTGCCGAATGGAACGACCGTTTCCGCGACGGCGTAAGACGTTACTGGAAGGGCGAAGCGAGCATACGACCGGATCTTGCCAGCCGTCTGTCCGGTTCTGCCGATCTCTTCGAGCATGACAACCGGAGGCCTTGGGCGTCGATCAATTTCGTCACCGCACATGACGGTATGACGCTTGAAGATCTGGTCAGCTATAACGGCAAACACAATGAGGCCAATGGCGAGCATAATGCCGATGGCCATTCGGAAAACCATTCCAACAATTGGGGTGTGGAAGGGCCGGACGCGGATGAGCCGGTCAAAGCCATGCGTGCGCGGGTCAAGCGCTCGATATTGATGACGTTGCTCGGCGCGATGGGCACGCCCATGTTGCTCGGCGGTGACGAGTTCGGCCGGACCCAAGAGGGGAATAACAACGCGTATTGCCAGGACAACGATGTTTCCTGGTTCGACTGGTCATTGACCGAAACGCGAGAGGGGCAAAATCTTGCGCGTTTCGTGCAACGGTTGACAGCGATCCGGCACCGATTTCCGCGGCCTCGCTGGTTTCTTCATGGCTCCGAGCAGGTTGCGCCGGGATTTGCAGATATCGAATGGTTCGATGAGCGCGGTACCCGTCTTACGGCGGAGGATTGGCAGAATGGCGATGGACGCGCTCTCATTCTTTATCTGGCGAGTTCTACGGAAGGTGGACAGTCGTGTATCACCGGCCTCGCGATGAACGCCTCAGACTGCCAACTCGAATTTCATCTGCTGCAGGATGTGCATTGGCGCATGTTGCTCGACAGCGGTGTACCGGAAAAAGAGGAATTCGTCC
>DASXXW010000033.1:0-14489 GCA_036502865.1 Rhizomicrobium sp. | reverse complement strand
TGAGCTTCAGAAGAAAGTGTCTCATTGGCAAGTCCGATCGGTGAATGTCCCGTAGCGCAATGATGGGCTTGCGACGATAGTATATCAGAGCATTGATACGGTCTTTTTGTGGAGTCGGCCCAAGGCGATTCAAGCCGATCTTCGAATCTCGTGCCACGGTTGCCCCGTAGTGGGAGCACGGGTCACGAAGATCCTCCGGAGCGTAACGAAATTCGGCGACGCAAGCTGCGCTCCCTCCTTGAACGTCACGCGACTTACGTCGATGCGCTCTTTGGCGTGTTGGGCATGACGTTCTTCGGACTCTGTGTCAGGCCCATGTTCTACGTCGCACTGATTATACGGCAACCGGATGCATATTACCGACACTCTCCGAACGAGTACGCGGGAAATACCGTGGGGAAGTCTTTCCCGAAGAATGGCGGCGCCATAGTCGCTTCAGCTTTCAAAGATCGCCTTAAGAGTAGTGGCTCGTGCCAAGCTAGCCGCGGTCTCATGTAATCCTGAAGTTTTTTTGGCTGCCAAAGAGCGGTGAAGCACCACGGCCGGAAATTGACGACCGCCAAGAAGTATGGTATCCACTGCATGATAGATACCATATCGGATTCTAATGATCAATAAATCTGGCATAGCGAAACTGTTCAGGCATGGGCGCAGCCAAGCAGTACGGCTGCCAAAGGAGTTTCGCCTGCCGGGTTCGGAAGTGCGCGTCCGCAAGGTCGGACGCGGCGTGTTGCTTGAACCGCTGGAACGTAGTCCCGCAGACATCAGGGCAATCTTCGAGGAAATTGATCGGCTGGGCGATGGGAGTTTCCTGCCGGAAGGCCGGCCGGAACAGCCCCCGTTGCCGCCGTCCTCTCCGCTCTTCGACGAATGATCTCGCTCGATACCAACGCTGTGATTGCGGCGATTAGCAGTCGCATCCCCGGCGTCCGCGAGAAGCTCGAAGCAGCGCTTATTGATCAGACACCAATCGGAATGTCCGTGATTGTCGTCTACGAACTGACGTATGGCATTCGGAAGAGCGCGCGGCCACAAGCCAATACCGCAGCGCTTGCAGCCTTTGTTTCACTTGGGTTGAGTGTTTGGCCGTTCGAACCGGAGGACGCCGAAGAAGCAGGAGAGATCCGGCAGGTACTCGAACGCGCGGGTACACCAATAGGGCCTTATGACATTCTGATCGCCGCGCAGTCACGACGCCGAGGTGCGTGTCTCATAACCGCCAATACGCGCGAGTTTGCGCGCATACCCGGATTACGAATCGAAAATTGGACTCGCGACTGAAACTTAGCAGCTAAGCCGCGAGGCGTAGTTCGCGGATAT
The DNA here is from genome assembly GCA_036502865.1 of Rhizomicrobium sp. Taxonomy (GTDB): domain Bacteria; phylum Pseudomonadota; class Alphaproteobacteria; order Micropepsales; family Micropepsaceae; genus Rhizomicrobium. Next base: position 13,169 of record DASXXW010000033.1, on the reverse strand, counting down.
AGGCGAGGGCTGCTTCCCCACAGCTGCGCACGCGCGCGACCGTCAGCGCGGAATGTTCGCCGCGGATACAGAGCGCCTCGAGTGCGCCGGCCGATTTCGAGAGTTCGTCGAAACCGAACGAGCCGCAGGCACCCTTGAGATTATGGGCGGGCACGCGGAGCGTAGCGGCATCCTCCGACCCGTTTATGAGAGCGAGGTCATGCGCGATCTGATCCGCCAGATGTTCAAGCAAAACCAGCGCCTTCTCGTTTCCATATTTGCTCCGCAAATCATCGACCTTGCTGCGATCTGCGGCCGGAAGCGGCTGCACGGCGCCCGCAGCGAGCCAGGCGGACACGCAACGCACAAGATCGGCGGGCCGGATCGGCTTGGCGACGTGATCGTTCATGCCAGCAGCGCGGCATACGGCAACGTCATCCGGCGACACGCTGGCCGTAAGGGCCAGAATAGGAACCGTGGCCGCGGCGCCGCCCATGCGGCGTATGGCCCGCGTTGCCTCCATGCCGTCCATCTCGGGCATCTGCACATCCATGAGGATGAGATCGAAATGTTGCTTGCCGGCGGCAGCAACTGCTTCCCGTCCATTACAGGCGAGCTCGACGGTATGTCCGAGCGGGGTCAGGATCAGGGTGACCAGTTCGCGATTGAAATCGACGTCCTCGGCGAGAAGTATCCGCGATGGCGGAGCGCTGATCACGGCAGGCTCGGATTGCGGCGCGTTGCGAATGGATTGAGGCGCCGGAGCAAGTAACAAACCTATCGTGAATGTCGAACCTTTTCCCTGGCGGCTTTCCACGACGATGTCGCCGCCCATTGCGCGAACCAGTTTGCGGGATATGGCCAAGCCGAGGCCCGTGCCGCCGAAGCGACGGGCAATCGAGCCGTCGGCCTGGGTGAAACGCTCGAACAAATGCGCAATGCGGTCCGGCGCGATGCCTATTCCGGTGTCCCTGATCGAGATCTCGACCCGCTCGTGCGCGGCGTCCGAAGGCTGACGCGAGATCGCGATTGTAACATTGCCGTGGTCGGTGAATTTGATCGCGTTGCCGAGCAGATTGAGAATGACCTGCCGCAAGCGCAACCCGTCACCCAGCAACAGCGAAGACTGGCTGTGGCTTGTTTCGATCCTGAGTTCGATTCCTTTGGCCGCGGCGTCGCGCCGGAGCAGCTCGACCGTTTCTTCGACAATCCCGTCGATGGAAATCGGTCTGCTTTCGATATCGATCTGGCCGGCTTCGACCTTGGAGAAATCCAGAACGTCGTTGACGACATTGAGCAGCGCCGCACTGGACGATGCGATGATACGGATCTGCCGGCGTGTATCTTCATCGAGTGTCGGCCGATCGGCGAGCAGTTCGGAAAAACCCAGAATGCTGGTGAGCGGCGTGCGCAACTCGTGACTCATGTTGGAGAGAAATTCAGCCTTGGCGCGCGAAGCGGATTCGGCCCTGTCGCGCGCTTCCAGTAGCTGCGCCTCGATTATCTTGCGCTCGCTGATCTCGCGCGCGACGTCGCTGATGCCGTTCGGCCGACCGGTTTCGGGATCGAGCAATAATTTCGGGCAGGATTCAAACCAAAGAAGCCGCCCATCCTTGTGGCAGACGCGATACTCCACCGTTCTTGGAGCAGCCATTCCGCGGGATGCGATTGCCTCGTCGCAGGCTGCGCGAACCGCGGGCACATCTTCCGGATGGATGAACGACAGCGAGTTCCGGCCGACCACTTCTTCCGGCGCAAATCCCGTCACGCTGGATACCGATGGCGAAATATAGGCGAAACGGCCCTGCAGATCGCTTTTCATGATGAGATCATGCGCGTTCTCGGCCAGCAATTTGTACAGCGACGAAACACGCCTGCGGTCTGCCAGCGCGCTGCCGATCGGCAGGAAGCTGATGGTAATGACCGATAACAAAATTTGCAGGCTCAGCAATTTCGCCTGCGGCGATCCAAACGACATCCAGGATTGCCCGGATGAAAGCATGGCAAATGTCGTCGAGACGACCGCCAATGTTGCTATAGCCGCAGCCGCACCTTCGGTTTCGAACCGGAATGTCAGTAGCAGAGCAAGTGGAAGAGCCAGGATCAGCAACTGATTATGAGGTTGCGACGACAAGCCGGTCAAAACGCTGAGCAGCGCCAGCCATATTGCAAGCACTTCCGCCCGCCTCGGAACGCTGAGCCGCAGAAACCAGCGCGGCGTGAGCAAAAGGAGCACCGGCGTCACAATGAGGATGCCCAGCCCATGCGCGAGAGCCCAGACGACGAGGTTGCCGGATGTGGACGCGCCGGTACGCAGATGGATCAGCGCGGAGGCCGGCAATCCGGTAAGCCAGGGGATCGTCGTTGCCGCCAGCCCGAACGACACCAGATCGCGCATCCGCGTGATATCGAACCGTTCGCCGCACAAGCGCCTGACGGCAAAGGCGATGCCAAATTCCTCGAAGGAATTACAAAGCACCGGCAGCGTCAGCGGATAGGCGACGCCGACCATGACGACGCCACAGGCGTAATTGGCCGCCGCCGCCGCGCCGAGAATGACGGGCCAGCGCCGGTAGGGCGTCGCCAGAAGAGCTGCAACGACCAACGCATTGGCGGGCCACACGGCCGAAGGCCGCCCACCCCAGCGGGTCAGCGTCGCGCTGATGAATGCGATGACAAAATATCCGACGGCCAACGCCAGCGGCAGAAGGATCGTGTTCAGGTCGGGGCGGGTGCTGCCCGGCAGGGCCGAACGGGATGCGTCGGGCGCGATGTCCATAGACCTTTTCGGCTCCCTGTCCGAACTTGCCCGGCCGCCGCCCAACCGCCAGGCAATGTTATTCCACAATTCCCGTAACTATCCGGTTACTACCGGGAATTGTTATTACCAATTCGTAAATGCCGGGTTCCGCACGTCCGCGATACGGCCGGCTACAAAGCTGCGCAGTTCGTCTTTATGGGTGAGTCACTTTGAGTTGGGGGACTGTGCATCATCCGGCAATGCGGGCGTCGCCTCCTCGCGATGGAGCGGCTGCCAATCAACTTTCATCTTCACTAAGGATTCGATCGGCTGCCCATCACGCGTGGCCGGCTTATAAAGCCATGTCTTCGCGCAAAGCTGTGCGGCAGAGTCGAGTTCACGGCTCCCACTAGTTTGTACAATGGTTCCGTCCTCGACCGTCCCAGTCTTACCGACTTTTACCTCGATAACGGTTTCCCCGGCGTCTCGCAGGCCTATCGCGGCTCGCGATTGATGACACGCTGGCGGAGGGCCGATCCGAATAGGCGCTTGAAGCCCCGGCGGTGTATTTGACGTAGGAGACTGAACGGGTGGCGCGGCGGTCGCAGGCGCGCTCTGTATCGGCATTTCTGCGAAAACAGAAACCGGCCAAACAATTGCGGCAAAGAGCCAGACGATGAACCGACCCATGAAACCTCCCCGCTTTACCCGCAACAGTTTTACGTGAAAAAGTGAGGCGCGCCAATGACGAAGCCTCCTCTCGAAGTAAGAGCCGGGCTGACCAGTGGCGACTATCAGGGGAAGCGAAGAATTCGCACTCCGCGTTGCGCTTAAAGGATGGCGCTGGCCGATATAACATGCCTTCGCAGGCTCGACGCCAGCTGCAGTCCCGCGGAAACGAAGCTTATGAACACCTTTGGGTTCGCATAAAATGTTTCGATTCTAAAATCCGAATTTGTATTTCAAACCCCGCAATTCTATGATGCTGCCCAGCTGGAATCGGAAAAAGCCGTACGGAGAGGGTGAATAAAATGCGACGCGAACTGATGGGTGCGAGCGTAGCCGTGATCATCGGCATGTTCGGGGGCATGCAACCGCTTTCGGCCTCGACCTTCACGGTCATCCATAATTTCACCAGCCAGAACAATGACGGCGAGGAGTCCGAACAGGCGCCTGTCGTCACATCCTCGGGCGCCATCATCGGCAGCACGAAATATGGCGGCCAATATGGATATGGGACGATCTACATGTTCACGCCGCCCGCCAAGAAGAAGGGCAACTGGACAGGCGGGGTGGTCTATAGTTTCGGCAGCGTCTCGAGCGGCGGCCAGTATCCGCTGGGAAGCCTGCTATTGGCAGCCGACGGCTCGCTCTATGGCGCCAGCGAATTGGGTGGCGCCCATAGTCAGGGGACAATATTCCAGATCACACAATCGGGCGGCGTGTGGACCGAGCATACATTGTTCGATTTCGACGCGACCACTCCAGGGGGCTGGGCGCCACAGGCCGGCGTGTATATGGATTCGTCGGGCGCGCTCTACGGTACAGCCAGCGCTGGCGGCACTACGAATGACGGAGTCGTGTACCAGCTCACCAGCGGCTCCCCGCGGTGGACGGAGACGGTGATTCACACGTTCACATCGAACGGAACGGACGGCATCTCGCCGAGCTACGGCGCGTTGGTGGGCGGCCCGAAAGGCGTGCTCTATGGCACGACGCAAGAAGGCGGCGCCTTCAATGGCGGCGTTGCCTATCAACTCGCGCCGCCGAAGAAAGGCGGCACAGCCTGGACCGAAACCATATTGCACGCATTCGGCGCGACGGTCGACGGCGAGCTGCTGGAAGGCGGATTGGTCGTGGGCGCAAACCATGTGCTCTACGGCACCACCGATGGAACAAACAACGGAGCGTATAACGGCACGATATTTTCGCTCACGCCACCGCCCAAGGGACAAACGGCGTGGACGGAATCGGTCCTGTATGATTTCGCGAGCGGTGGCCCCTATGGCAGCTATCCGCGCGCTACCGTGCTCGACAAGAAAGGCAATCTGTTCTGCCTCACAAACAGCGGCGGCGCCAATGCGCTGGGCACCGTGTTCGAACTGACTGCTGCCGGCACGCCGACGGATGTGTATGATTTCACCACGAACGCCAACAAGGTTCTCGGCACGGTGAGCGCGGGCAAGAGCGGGGCCTATATCGGCACTACCTATGATTCGACCGGCGGTTACGGCGTGGTGTTCAGCATCAAGCCCTGAGACAGATGTTGGACACATATAAGCCTGTCGCTGTCGTCACCGGCGCGACCGGCGGAATAGGCCGTTACATTGCGTACGGTCTGGCGCGGGCAGGATATCGCCTGATCCTGATTTGCCGCGAGCCGGTGCGGGCGGAAGCGGCGCGCGCGTGGATCGCCGAAGCTACGCCGCATTCCGGCATCGATGTGCGGATCGCGGATCTTTCGTTGCTGTCGGCAACGCGCAAAGCGGGCGAGGAGATCGCCGACGATTACCCGCGTATCGATCTCCTGATCAACAATGCCGGTGTGTTCGATGCGAAGCAGATTATGACATCCGAAGGCTTCGACAGAGTTCTTGTCGTCAATCATCTGAGCCCGTTCGTGCTGACACAGACGCTTCTGCCAAATCTGCGCGCCGGCGCGCCGTCACGTATCGTGAATGTCGGTTCGTCGACCTCGGATCGCGCGCGCATCGATCCGGATCATCTCCTGCTCGGCAATCGCTGGCGGATGGTCCGCGCCTATAGCCAGTCCAAGCTGGCGATGATGATGACGAGTTTCGTGCTCGCGCGGCGTCTCGCCGGGACGGGCGTCACGGTGAACGTCGTGCATCCGGGCCTCGTGGCCACGGGGCTGGTGCGGACGGGCGGTATCATCGGACTTGTCTGGCGGTATCTATCGCTCAGGGCGCTGACGGAAGAACAGGGCGCCGATACGCCGCTCCACGCTGCGCTCGCGCTCGAGCTTCGTACCGTCACGGGAACCTATTTCAAGACTCGCCGGCTGGCGCGGCCAAATCCGCTAGCGCTGGATCCGGTTCTGCAACAGCGAGTCTGGGCGGAGACGGAACGGCTTGTTGCATCGGCCGTCCGCGCGCCGCAAACATTCCCAGCTTCGTGAGCAGTTTATCCATCCAGAGCTGAGAGCTCGCCGCGCGCGCGCCTTTTCCAAACGGGCCCCGGACAGCGAAGACGCGGCACGATGGCACAAACAAATTGGGCTCCTGGAGATGGCAAGCTTCGCCGTCTCGTGCCATCTGGCGTTCGAAGCCCATCCGCGCCATGCACCAGGCGATCAGCCGCGGCGCGATTCGGCTCGCAGCCGAGAAAGCCACGGTGGTGCCGCTGATTTTCATCTCGGGGCGGCCGCTGACGAACGCCTGCCATATTCCCTGCGCAATCACTTCCGGTTGATAGACCGGCCACGCAGGACGCGCGGGCCAGCCCATGTAACTGACGGCGTGATTGAAGAACGGCGTGTTCGCCGCGGGCGGATAGACAGTGATCAAACGAATGGGGCTGCGTTCGAGTCTGAGTTCGGCCTGCAATGACTGATTGAAAGCGCACAACGCAGCCTTAGCGCCGGAATAGGAGGTCATCAGCGGCAGGCCATGAAAGGCGACGGCGGAACAGACATTCAGGATGGTTCCCGCGCCGCGCGGCTGCATCCGGCTCAATGCTTCGCGCGTGCCGTTGACGGCGCCGTGATAGGTGACATCCGTCACACGTTTGAAATCGGCCTCCGGCACATCAGTAAAGCGGCCATAGACGCCGGTTCCGGCGCAATTGATCCAGAGATCGACAGGCCCGAGTGCCGCAACAATCGCGTCGGTTGCGGCATGGAGCCCGGCGCTGTCTGTCACATCGGCTTGAGCACTCGCGGCGCGTGCGCCCAGCGCCTCCACATCGCGGCGAGATGCGGCCAGCCCTTCCGCGCCGCGGGCGATGAGCCCCACGCGCCAGCCATGCCGCGCAAAAAGCGCCGCCGTGCACCGGCCGATGCCCGAAGAGCCGCCGGTAATGATGACAACCGGTTCGCTATTGCCGCTCATGACCGCACTGTGTCCACGAGACCCCGCTGCCCTTCGCCCGAGAATCTGAACTTAGCAAAGGATGCTAACGCGCCGGCACGTCTTCCAGAAGCACAGCCGCCCTGGAAAAAATTGAACTCTTGGAGAGCGGGAGGTGCCGTCCAGACCTACTGCGCCTCCAGCTCCTCGCGTAGCGTTTCCAGTTCCAGCCAGCGCTCCTCCGCCGATGCGAGAGATTCCTGCGCCGCGACCAGCTTTGCAGACGCTTCGGCAAAACTTTTCGGATCGCGTTCGTATAGTGCCGAGTCGGAGAGCTTCGCATGAAGCACTGCAATGGTTTTCTCGAGCGTGGTCATCTGCGCGGGTAGATTCTTGAGCTCATGCAGCTCGGTGAAGGTCAGTTTCTTCTGCGGCGCAGCAACTTTACGCGGTTCCTTTGGCGGAGACGGTTTTCGTGTCTTTGGTTTGGGAAGCTCGCGCGCCGCCACGCCCTGCCCGCGCTGCGCGACCATATCGCTGTAACCGCCGGCATATTCGAGGAAACGCCCGTCACCTTCCGCAAACAACACCGACGTCGCCACACGATCGAGGAAATCACGATCATGGCTGACGACCAGAACGGTGCCAGGATAATCGGCCAGCATTTCTTCCAGGAGGTCGAGTGTTTCCAGATCGAGATCGTTGGTCGGTTCATCGAGAACAAGAAGATTGGACGGCGCTGCCATGATCTTCGCAAGCATGAGCCGCGCCCGTTCGCCGCCGGATAAAACACCCACCGGCGTGCGCGCCTGCGCGGGCGTGAACAGAAAATCTTTCAGATAGCTCACCACATGGCGCGGCTTGCCGGCGACCTGCACGGTATCGCCGACACCACCGGTCAAAACTGAAGCTACCAAAGTATCTGGATGAAGTTCGGCGCGATTCTGATCCAGCGCCGCCATCTTTATGTTTACGCCGATCCGGAGTTTGCCCGCATCGGGCTTCATCTTGCCCGTGAGAAGATTGAGCAACGTCGTCTTGCCCGCGCCATTGGCGCCCACGACACCAACGCGATTGCCGCGCACGATGCGAATGGAGAAATCCGTTACGATCGGCCGCTCGCCAAACGACTTCGAAATCTTTCGGGCTTCGATCACCCGCGTGCCGCCCTCCTCGGCTTCGCTGGCAACGAGATTGACATTACCTGCCACGCGAAGTTGCTCGCGCCGGCCCTGCCGCAATTCCCGCAGCCGCGCGAGCCGCCCGACATTGCGTTTGCGCCGCCCGCTGACGCCATAGCGCACCCAATCTTCTTCGGCGGCGATCTTGCGATCGAGTTTGTGACGTTCGATTTCTTCCTGCGCCAGCGTCTCGTCGCGCCACGCTTCGAAATCCTTGAAGCCACGTTCCAGCCGCCGCGTCTGTCCGCGATCGAGCCACACCGTGATGCGCGATAGATCTTCGAGGAACCGCCGGTCGTGGCTGATCAGCACCAGCGCGCCGCGCAATCCCGACAATTCCTCTTCGAGCCATTCGATCGCGGGAAGATCGAGATGATTGGTGGGCTCGTCGAGCAGGAGTATTTCCGGCTCGGGCGCCAGCGCCCTGGCGAGCGCGGCGCGTCGCGCTTCGCCGCCCGACAGCGTCGCGGGATCTTCGGAGCCCGTCAGCCCGAGTTTGCCGAGAAGATAGAAGGTGCGGTTGGAATCATAACCATCGCCCAATCCGGCTTCGACATATTCGCGGGTGGTGGCGAAACCCGCAAGATTCGGCTCCTGCGGCAGGTAGCGGATGGCTGCGCCCGGTTGCGCGAACCGCGTGCCGGAATCGGCTTCGACCAACCCCGCCGCGATTTTCAGCAGCGTCGACTTGCCCGAACCGTTGCGACCGACCAGACATAGCCGCTCGCCTTCGCTGACCGACAATTCCGCGCCGTCGAGCAATTGCGTATTGCCGAAGCGGATGGCGATGTCCTGGAGAAGCAACAGGGGCGCGGGCATGGCGCGTGTCTAGCAGATCGGGCGCGGCAACGTGCAAGACGCATACCTAATTCGCGCCGAAATTGGCGGGGGGTTGTCGCCGCCCAACCGGGACGGCGATGGATTTCCGTTACAAATCCTGCGTAAGATAGTCGCCGCTGCGTGCCGTCAGGCGCGCTCGGCAAGGGGGAGCAGAAAATGAAAATCACCGGCATAGGTTTGTTTGCAGCGACAATCGCCTGCGCCTTGGCTCAATCCGTTCCGGCAGCGAACGCCGCACAGTTGCAGGAAAAAATTCTGTGGTCCTTCGCCAAACCCAAACGCTCCGATGCGCAACATCCCGAGGCCCCTCTCATCGACGTGAATGGCATATTATATGGGTCATCCTATTTTGGCGGCGCGCATAAGCGGGGCGCGATCTTCTCGCTGAATCTCGAGACCGGCGCAGAGACGGTGCTCTATTCCTTTTGCAGCCAGCACAATTGCGCCGACGGATCATACCCGCTTACCAGCCTGATCGATGTGAATGGTATCTTGTACGGCACGACTGTCTGGGGCGGTTCGAGCTGCGCGGGCCATGGCTGCGGCGCTGTGTTTTCGCTTGACCCGAACAGTGGCGTCGAGACCGTGGTACATGCGTTCGGCAGCGGTACGGACGGTGTCTATCCCGAAGGGGGCATGATCGATGTGAGAGGCACGCTGTACGGCACGACCGAGGGCGGGGGCACGGGCTGCCAAAGCAATGGCGGCTGCGGGACGGTGTTTGCGCTCGATCCCAATACCGGCAATGAAACAGTGGTCTATTCCTTCCAGGGGGGCGCCGATGGGTCGCTCCCCACCGCAAGCCTGACCAATGTGAAAGGCACCCTGTACGGCACGACAGACGAAGGAGGTGCAAACTGTCAAAGCACCGGCGGTTGCGGTACAGTGTTTGCGCTGGACCCGAAAACGGGCGGCGAAAAGATCCTCTATTCCTTTTGCGGCCAGCAAAATTGCACCGACGGCATTAGCCCCCAGTTTCTGGTCGATGTGAAGGGCATGCTCTACGGAACAACGCTGGGCGGCGGCGCGCAGTATGGCACAGGCTGTTTCGAAAACCTTGGTTGCGGCACAGTGTTTGCGCTCGATCCAGATACCGGAGCGGAGAAAGTGCTCTATGCTTTCGCAGGCGGCGACGACGGCGCGAACCCCGAGTTGTCTGGCGTGATCTCCATGAAAGGCATGCTCTACGGAACAACCACCTATGGCGGAGGCACGGGCTGCCTTGGTGCAGGCTGCGGCATCGTGTTTGCGATCGATCCGGGCACCGGCGCAGAGACGCTGGTTCATTCCTTCTGCGGTCAAAGCAAGAAATGCACCGACGGCACGACACCGGAAGCCGGCCTGATCAACATGAACGGCACGCTTTACGGGACGACATTCTCAGGCGGTGCGTATAGCGCAGGGACTATTTTCGCGCTTACCAAATAACGCGCAACGCATGGCAGCCCGGAACGATACGCTGGTATTGCTCTGCAACACCGTAGCAACCGGGGCGGCGCCGGTGCCCTCATAACAGCGTTCGCGCCACTTTCGGGCGTACATTTGCCAATCTTGCGGTTACCGTCGTGAGACCGCTGACCAATAGTTTTGTGGGTATTGCTCCATCATCAGTTCCGGGTTTCGCGACCAAACAAATGTTAACCGCCGTCGTCATGGTACCTGTGACTTTCCACTGTTCCGGAAATCCGAAATGCACGCCGCGCGATCGGTGGCGATTTGTTTCGCAACTATAAGTGGACAGCCAAAATTTGCCATTGGGCGAACCCCGCTCACTAGTATTCCGCCTTAGTCTGATGTAGGGTGCACACCTAGAGCGCACGACGAGCGAGGTGAATGTGTTTGTCATTCACATCGGTCTGCCGAAGTGCGCCTCGGCAGCCCTACAGGAATTCTTCTCCGGAAACGCAGAATCGCTGCGCCGGATCGGGATTGAATATCCGCAGGAAGGGCGCCAGGGCCGCAAGGCTCACAATCTCATAGCGCTGGAAGTTCTGGGCCATCGCAAGTCTGACGCGTTACTCGGCAGCATAACGAGTATCCTCTCCGGCTGCCGGCAGTCAGGTTATCACTCTGCAATTATTTCATCCGAAGCATTGGAACGCGCCGACGGTGCTGCGATCAGCCGGTTAAAAGCCGCACTGACGGAACAAGAGGGGGTCATTCTCGTATTTGTTCGTGAATTGACAAGCCTTGTCCCGTCCAGTTACGCGCAGAAAGTTCGCTATGGCCGAAATCTCTACGATTTCGACGAATTCTTTGAGTCGCGAATTCGCGAGACCCGGATTGATTTCTTTAAGACCGTAAGCCGCTGGGCTGCAACCTTCGGATGGCCGAACATGCGCGTGCGCCTGGTTCATCCGGACCATCTTGTGAATGGAAATATCTTCGACGAAGCGCTGGCGATTTTTGGAGTTGATGGGGCCGACGAAGCATGTTCGGAACTCACCCGTCCCGGCAACGTAAACGTCAGCCCCGGCTGGAAGGTTTTGGAAGCCGTTCGTGCGTTGTATGGAGGCAAGCACGGGTTGCCGCAGAAGCATCCGCTAGTGCCGATTTTGAAAAGCGCGACAGGGCGGCGAAGCGATCCGGGTTGGCGGGTGGTGGGCAACACAGCCGCTATGCTTGGAAGCACCAGAGGGTGGAATGACGACCGCGGCCGGTACCTGACACTGGAGCAAGCCCGGGAGTGCTCGGTCATATTCAAGCGTGCTGTTGTTGCGCTGAATGACCATTTGACGGATCCCTTGCCGGTGCCTCCCGATTTTAATGATCTCGCCTTCCCCGCCCGGGAATTCCTTCCCGACCACACTCAGATTCCCGCACAGGAGCTTCGCAGCTTTTATGATGAGTTGGGCGAGGTTGTCACCAACCGGCCGATCAATCCTTCTCGTCGGAACAAGCGGCGATTGCGGCGCAGCTCCTGAGCGTCATGCGCCCTTCTGCGCGAGTTCGTCGCGCTGTTTCGTCAGGCGGTCGAGCAAAGCTTCCTGATCGGCAATACGCTGCGAAAAGAGTTCATCATCTGCAGCGCCGGAATAGGCCGCCGCCTGTTCGACGAGACATAGCGGTTCTTGGGCGGTGCGAATAGCGAAGGACCTATTTTTGCGCCCGCCAAATAACGCACAACGTTTTGGATAAAGGAGCGGCCGCCGAGCTGTTGGGATTGTCGCGCTAGTTCCCCTTGCGCAACAATTCGCGAAACGCCGAAACGAGAAATACCAGCAGCCCCAGAAGCGCAATTCCGCCAGCCGCGCCAGCAAAGGGGCCGTATTTCTTTGCGCCGTCCGGCGCCGTGAGTACCAATGCCAGCATCGGTATCATGACCAGCACACCAAAGCTGGAAAGTGCGAAATTCACCCAGGCGAGGTTCGGCGAATAGGTCTCTTTCGTGAGCGCATAAAATGTTCCGTACAGGGCGAGCGTGACCCAGCCAAGGAGATTTATGTGAGCATGCAGGGGCGCGAGTGCGAAATCATTATGCGCGCCCATATATTCCCCCAGCGCCATTCCGCACAGCAACAAAAGTCCCCCGACAACAAAAAAAGCAGCGGATACACGCGGCATCGATCCCTCCCCTTCTTTAAAACAATATTATCAATCCCCCAAAGCTCCGAGCAAATGCGTAAGACCAACCTGCGCGTTCAGACTTTTTACCCGATTTTCTGCCCGAGTTCGTCGCGCTGTTTGGTCAGGCGGTCGAGCAAAGCTTCCTGATCGGCAATACGCTGCGATACGAGTTCGTCATCCGCCGCGCCCGAATAGGCAGCTGCCTGTTCGACAAGATCGCGCAGATTCTCTTTCACATCCGCAATCTCTGCGTCGAGTTCGGCAATGCTGGATTGAGCGTCGGCCATGGTGATCGTCTCCTGTATGTTTATCGACTTCGATCTTATCGCGGTTCTCCGAAGCGCCAAATAGCATGGCTTTCGTCCGGCGCCCGCATAGTCAGAAAACCACGCCCGCCTCGAGCATCAGCCGCGCCTGCGAGGTCCGGTCGAGGGACCGTCCGAACACAGCGCCATCCGCAGAATCGATCGCGCCCGTATAGGACGCCTCGCCGCGCGCAAAGAAGACGCCATGCTGGAATGTCGGCGTGAACGTGATCGACCACGCATCGCTGCCGGGCCCGTAGAGCAGATTCGGCGCACCCGAGGCAGCGTTACCCGAGGTCGCGATATATTCGACGCGGCCGGCGACGCTGAATTCCTGCGTAATGGCGTAATTCGCGAGCACCGCGCCGGCGAAACTTGTCGCGTCATGCGCAATGCCGATGGCTGGGCTCGAGGGAATATCGGAAAACTGGATGTAGGGGTTGATGATCCACGATCCGAGCGTATGCGTGTACATCAGGTCGCCGACCACGCCATTATTCTGGGCGAGCGGCGTGACGAGCGTCGAAGT
>DASXXW010000032.1:0-3725 GCA_036502865.1 Rhizomicrobium sp. | reverse complement strand
TTGCCGGTTCCAAAAATCTCGCGCCTCCATCTGGCCTGATTCCAGTGACTTCCCTCGCTCGCCCGCCTAAAATCCTTGCGCCTGTGCGCTACCCTCAGTGTGGAGAAGCAATCGTCACTGGCCAGTGAAGTTTCTCTAAGGTGTTCCGCGCTCCCGTTCGGTAGTAGGGCCGATCGGCTGTTGCGGGCGGGCATCGATGTCCGAAAAGAATAATCAAAAACTGCAGCGAATCCGTTCGGATCGAGTGGCGGTAAGGCGTCGGGGGCGGCGTCGCGCCGCAAAGTCTGACGGCAGGACCTGCACTATCTTGAGTTCACACCCCGGATGGGCGGGCGTTGGTTCCCGCCCCGTCCGTTTATTTCCTCTCGCAGTTCGGCCGTAGTGTGCCCAAATCCATCTCCTATCCCAATTCCCGTCTAACCTGCGCAGCACTAACCTCAGCTGATTGCTCAAAGCGCTTCCCAATTGGGTTCGTTCCGCAATCCGCGCCCGAAACTCATCCCTCGCTCGAAGGCGCCAGCCCCCAATTCCCTCTGCCTCCTCTGCGCGCGAACCAGAAGGACGAGGCGCCATCTCCCAACCCATGCACCAACTCTCAAAAACTCCGCGTCTCGGCGTCTCGGCGGTTAAAAGCCCATTAAATTGGGTTCGTTCCGCATTTCAGCTAGGCTAAGAGCTAGTGTTCCATTACTCTCAATCCGACCTTTACTGTGATGATGTCCCACTGGCCGACGTTGCGGCGCGGATCGGCACGCCCGCCTACATTTATTCGAGCCGGGCGATTCTGGAGAACTACCGCGCTTACGACCATGCGCTGGGCGAGCTGCCCCATTCCGTTTGCTACGCCGTGAAAGCCAATTCGTCTGGGGCGATTTTGCGCCTGCTGGCCGAAGCCGGCTGCGGATTCGATATCGTGTCCGGCGGCGAATTGTATCGGGTCCTTCAGGCTGGCGGCGACGCCTCAAAGGTGGTTTTCTCCGGGGTGGGGAAGACCGCCGCCGAAGTTGAGTACGCGCTGGCCCACGGCATTCACAGCTTCAACTGCGAGTCGGAAGCGGAACTGGCGCTCATCGATGCCATGGCTGCGCGCCGCGGCGTCAAAGCCGGATTCTCGATCCGCGTGAACCCGGATGTCGACCCCTCCACGCATCCTTATATATCCACTGGCTTGACCGAGCATAAATTCGGAATCGCCATCACCCAGGCGCCGGCCGTCTATGAACGCGCGCGCGATTTTCGCAACCTCTCGGCCGAAGGCGTCAGTTGTCACATCGGCTCGCAGATTCTCGATCTTCGTCCCATCCTCGAGGCTGTAGACAAGGTGGTGCAACTCGCGGCTCAATTACGTGCGGCCGGCTATCCCATTCGTCACCTGGATCTCGGCGGCGGCCTGGGCATCGCGTACCATGCCGGGGAGAAAGCGCCGCCCATCGAAGAATTCATCAGCTGCCTCCACGCTCGTTTGCAGGCAAGCGGGCTGTGCATTGTGGTGGAGCCCGGCCGCTCGATCGTAGGCCCCGCGGGCGTTCTGCTCACACGCGTGCTCTACCGCAAGAAGACGGCCGACAAAGAATTCATCGTAGTCGATGCGGCCATGAACGATCTCATCCGGCCTTCGCTTTACCGGGCCCATCACGAAATCATTCCGCTCCGCAAAAATTCTTTACCGCCGGTGACCGCCGATGTCGTCGGTCCTGTATGCGAAACGGGCGACTTTCTGGCCCGGGATCGGCAGATGAGCAATGTGATGCCCGGGGACTTCCTGGCGGTCTGCACGGCCGGAGCCTACGGTTTCGTTTTGTCCTCCAACTACAATTCCCGGCCGCGCGCGCCGGAGGTTTTGGTGGAAGGTGCTTCCTACCGCATCATCCGCCGCCGCGAGACATACGAGGACTTGATTCGCGGCGAAAGCTAGCGCTGCGAGGAGTCAGAAGCCAGAAGTCAGAATGGATGCAGCGCACGCACTGACTCCTGACTCCTGACTCCTGACTCCTGACTCCTGACTCCTGCAAAATCTAACTCCTCAGCCTCAACAAGAACCACACCATCCCGAACGCCAGCAGCGCGCCGGCGGAAACTTGTACCGGCCGAAGCGCGCGGGCGAGGCGCGTGATTTGCGAGAAGGCCAGCCCAAACACGGCAATAGCGATTATCTCCGCTACTGCTGCTCCGCCGAGAACATAGCGCGCCTGGTAGTTCGTCGTTTGGAGGAACAGATGGAAGTACAGGCCGTGGAACCCGCCGAGCACCGCAGCGATCGCCCAGCGCGCGCCGGCATGCGGCAGGAACAGGATCTCAACGGCCAGATACGCCACCGTAAGCGCGGCCGCCGCCTCGACGAAGCGCGGAGCAGGTTGCCAAAATGTGTGTGCCAGCAGGATTACCGAGGCGATTTGGCCCGCCAGAAACATGGTGGAAAGGAGCAGCAACTCTCTCGCGCCGCGTCCCGCCAAGACCAGCGCCGCCAAAAAGAGAAGTTGCACAAGGCCGCCCCACGCGCGCACGAAGCCGGCTCCGCTTTGCGTCACCGCGATTTCCAAAGGTGTAGGCGGCCGGAACCAGAGCGTAGCCTTCGAGAAGGAAAGGTCGAATACCGCCTGGTCCCGTTTCTCGCCCATTTCGGCACGCAACAGATGCACATGGTTCGGCACGGTAATCGCCGGATAGGTGCAGACCACATCAATATGTTCGGGCGGCGCGGTGAATTCGTATTCGCCCGTGCAAACGTAGCTGCCTCCCGCGGTATCGGCCTGGCAACTCTTGGCCAGGAGTCTCGCTTCGCGCAGGCCGCTCGAAAAACGAATGTGCTCGAAAATCGAGCGATCCGGGTCCTTGATGTGCGCCACCTCATAGATCGGCATGCGCAACTCGTAATGGCCGCGACTGCCCTGGACCGTGAGGTCGCCGGAACTCATGCTCATCACGTGCGCGCAAGCCGGCAACACAAACAGCACAAAGCTCAGCGCGCGCTTCATCGCAAGAAAGGCGTTTGGGGCGTTGGCCGGGAACTCAGCCTCGTCTTCTGGATGCGCACATAGATCACCCGGCCCAGCGCCAGAACCGGCACCGATAGAATCGTGCCCGCAATCCCGGCAATCTCAGTGCCGGCAAAGACGCCGAAGAGAACCAACAGAGGATGCAACTCGACCCCGTGGCCCATCAGGTGGGGAGAGAAAACATAGTCCTGGAAGAGGCGATAGGCCAGCAGGAAAATCAGGACCCCGAGCACGTGCGATCCCGTCACTCCGGCTACCACCAAAATGGCGATTCCGGCCGTCAATGGCCCCAGCATCGGAATGAACTCCAGCAGGCCCGCGAGTGCCGCTAGCAGGAAACCGTACGGGACGCCGGCAATCAGAAAGAACAAACTATAGGCGGTGAAAGCGCCCAACGAGAGAGAAACCAGGGCGCGCATGTAGTGGGCAAGCAGCAGACTCGCGTCGGCCATGACATCCTCGAGCAATTCGCGCCGCGGCCCATTCTCCACGAGTTCGAGAATATGGCGTTTGATCGCGTTGGCGTCTTTCAGGAAAAAGAACGCCAGTATCGGAATGATGACTAAGTAAATGGCGTTGCTCGCAACAGTCAGCGCTTTCAGACTGGCAGCGGGGATCGCGCTCAGCAGGTCGCTTGAATGGGTCGCGATCTCGGTGCGAATCCTGTTCAGAATCTGATCCTGAAGTGACCCGCCGTTCGAGGTTTGCTGCCAGTCTTGCAACATGGTG
>DASXXW010000031.1:0-20262 GCA_036502865.1 Rhizomicrobium sp. | reverse complement strand
CGGCAGGCCGAAAGCACCGAATGCCGCCAGGAAGGCGTGATTGGAATCGAGATAGACGGTGAGATCGCCCGCCCCATGCGCCTTGAGAAACGCCGATGTATCTTTCGCCGATTCCTGTCCTTCGCTTACGGCCACGATCGTCAGCTCCGGGAGAGCTTTATGAAGATGCGAGATCGCGGGAAGCTCTTTTACGCAGGGCGCGCACCACGTTGCCCAGAGATTAAGCAACACGTAATGCCCGTGAAATGTCGCGAGCGAGAGACGATGTCCGCCGTCATCGACGAAAGCCACAGCCGGAATCGCTTTGGGCTTGGCGTCGGGCACAAGCTTCGCGAGCGCGGGCGGCGGATTTGTGCTCGCGTGGACAGGGCTTGTGGGGATCACATATAGAGCGGCTGCGGCGGCAGCGACCGCAAGGACAGCGAGGGTTACAGTCGGGTGACGGCGCAATACGGGATTCCACTGTGAGTGCGAACGAAATGTGGGGCGGCCGTTTTGCAGGCGGACCCGCCGCGCTGATGGAGGAAATAAACGCCTCCATCGATTTCGACAAGCGTCTTGCGCGCGAAGACATCGCGGGCTCGCGTGCTCATGCCGAAATGCTGGCGGCACAAGGCATCATTTCTAGGGAGGATGCAGCCGCAATCCTTGCCGGTCTCGATAAAATCGCAGCCGAGATCGCCGAGGGGAGCTTCGTCTACAAACGCACGCTGGAAGATATTCACCTCAATATCGAATCGCGGCTGGCGGAGATCGCGGGCGATGCGGCCGGACGTCTGCACACGGCGCGTTCGCGCAACGACCAGGTGGCAACGGATTTGCGGCTGTGGACGCGCGCAGCCGCCGAACGGCTCGATGCGGCGCTCGGTGGCTTGCAGCGTGTGCTGCTCGCCCAGGCCGAAACTCACGCGGAAACAATCATGCCGGGCTTCACCCATATGCAGCCCGCACAGCCGACCGTTTTCGGGCATCATTGCCTTGCCTATGTCGAAATGTTTGCACGCGATCGCGGGCGGTTTGCCGACGCACGGAAGCGCATGAACGAATGCCCATTGGGCGCCGCGGCGCTTGCAGGCACGTCTTTCCCGATAGACAGGCAAAATACCGCGCAATCGCTTGGCTTTGATCAGCCCATGCGCAATTCGCTCGACGCCGTCTCGGCACGCGATTTCGTACTGGAATTTCTCGGCTGTGCCGCCATTGCAGCAACGCATCTGTCGCGGCTCTCGGAAGAGATCGTTTTGTGGGTTTCCCCTGCTTTCGGATTCCTGAAACTTAGTGATGGTTTCTCCACCGGCTCGTCGATCATGCCGCAAAAGCGCAATCCCGATGCCGCCGAACTCGTGCGGGGAAAGACCGGGCGCGTTTTGGGGCACTTTGTTGCTCTCACTACAACGCTCAAAGGTCTCGCCCTCGCCTATTCAAAAGACCTTCAGGAAGACAAGGAAGCATTGTTCGACGCCGCGGACACGCTCGAACTTTGCATCGCCGCGATGAGCGGAATGATATCCGAGTGGAGCGTCAACACAGACGCAATGCGGATGCGGACGCTGGCCGGTTTCCCGACGGCGACCGATCTTGCGGATTGGCTCACGCGCGTAAAGGGAATTCCGTTCAGAGCCTCGCACCGCATTGCCGGCCAGATCGTCAAGCGTGCGGAAACTCTCAATCTGGCTCTCGAAAAGCTACCGCTCGCCGAGATGCAGAAGATCGAGCCCGCCATTACCGCGGATGTTTTCGACATTGTTTCTGTTGCCGCCTCTGTCCATTCGCGTCAAAGTTTCGGTGGCACGGCCCCTGCCCGGGTGCGGGAGCAGATCCAGTATTGGCGGGAGAGACTGTCGTGAACAGCGGATTGAAAAAGATGCTCACACAGAAACGCAGGGTCATTTCTCGCAATCAATTTTGTAGCGCGTTTCTTCTGCGCTTCTCCAAGGCAACGATCCTGAAGCTGGCTGTTGCGTTTGCGCTGGTGATGCCGGCGACGGGATGCGGCACGAAAACCGAGCTTCTCATGCCGAACGGCAAGCCGACGCCGCGCGACCAGCGCGATCCCTCGCAACCGCCGAGCCCCATCTCGCGATGAACCATTTTGCCTATCGGGACGGGCGCCTTCATGCCGAAGACGTCGATCTCACTTCACTTGCCGGGGAAGTTGGCACTCCCGCTTATATCTATTCGACTGCCACGCTCGAACGGCACTACCGCATATTCGCAGGCGCATTTCCGCCAGGGACGTTGATTGCTTATTCGGTGAAAGCGAATGGCAATCTGGCCGTTCTGAAAACATTGGCGCGCCTCGGCGCAGGCGCGGATGTCGTATCGGGTGGAGAACTGGAAAAGGCATTGCGCGCCGGTATTCCACCACAAAAAATTGTTTTCTCCGGCGTGGGAAAGACAAAGCCGGAAATGGCGCAGGCTCTCAACGCCGGCATTCATCAGTTCAATATCGAAAGCGAGCCCGAACTCGAGGCGCTCAACGACGTCGCGAAGACATGCGGAGCGCCTGCCCCAGTGACGATCCGCGTCAATCCCGATATCGATGCGCATACCAATGCCAAGATCACCACAGGTACGTCCGAGGTGAAATTCGGTATTCCCTGGAAGCGCGCGCGGGATGCCTATCGCCTCGCCGCTTCTTTGCCGTCTTTGAAAATCGTCGGCATCGATGTTCATATCGGCAGCCAGATTACTTCGCTGCAACCTTTTGAAGATGCGTTCGCGCGGATCGGAGAACTGATCGGAGAGCTGCGCGCCGACGGGCATGAAATAACGCGCGCGGATTTCGGCGGCGGCCTCGGCGTCCCTTATGATCCCGGCGAACCTGTGCCGCCCGATCCGCTTGCTTACGCAAAGATGATTTCTCCTCTCGCCGCAAAACTGGGCGTCTCGCTCATTCTGGAACCTGGACGGTTGATTGCGGCCAATGCCGGGATACTTCTTTCACGGGTGATTTACGTTAAGCACGGCGAAGCGCGGACATTTCTCATTATCGATGCCGGGATGAACGATCTCATACGCCCTGCCATGTATGGCGCGCATCACGAAATCGTGCCTGTTGAAGCCCCTGCCCCGGATCGGCCTTGCGAAATCTATGATATTGTCGGGCCCGTCTGCGAAACGACCGATCTTTTTGCACGCGACCGCAAGATGCCGCGCATGGAGAGCGGCGATCTGGTTGCGATATTAACGGCAGGCGCCTATGGCGCGGTCATGGCTTCCGCCTACAATGCGCGACCGCCCGCTCCGGAAGTGCTGGTTCGCGGCGAGGAATGGGACGTAGTACGGCCGCGATTGCAATATGACGAACTTGCAAGATTCGATCGCCTCCCCGCCTGGCTCGAAAGCTGAGCGTCACCAGCGATTCATCACGCTGGCGCGGATCGTTCTCGCCTGGGAACGCGGCTGGCCGGCATTGTGGCCTGCAACGGGAATCCTCGGCCTTTACATCGCAGCTGCGTTATTCGGAGTCACGGATGCGCTGCCCGGCGCGCTCCGTTCTCTCCTATTTGTTAGCGTGCTCGCGGCGACGGGGTATTTCCTCTACCGCGAATTCAGAGACTGGCGTACGCCACGCTGGGAGGAAGGTGCACGCCGCGTCGAGCGCGATAGCGCACTCGCGCATCGTCCGATCACGGAACGCGACGACAGGCTGATTGTCGGTGCGGGCGATCCCTTCGCGGAAGCGTTGTGGCGGGCGCATATCGTTCAACTGCTCCGGCGTCTTGGGCATCTGAAAGTTGCGCCGCCGGCACCAGGGCTGGCCACCAAAGACCGTTACGCGCTTCGTTACATCGTGTTGCTGGCGCTTTGCGCAGCGCTGCTTTTTGCGGGCGCGGATTGGCAGCGGCGGCTCGCACTTGCGTTCTCATTCGACGAGGGCGCCGGCGCGCCTGTGGCCGCGCTCGATGCCTGGATCACGCCGCCGGCCTATACGGGCTGGGCGCCGCTCTATTTAAGACCCGGCTCCGGCGCCACAGTTGCCGTGCCGGCGGGATCGCAATTGGTGCTACGCGTTCATGGTGGCCGCATCGTGCCCCATTTGCAATTTTATCCCGAACCGGCCGGTTTGGAGGATTTCTCCGGCGAATCCGGTGCCTGGGGAACGAGCGCCAAAATCACCGCCAATGCGCAGGTGAGCGTCAGTGACGCCGACAACCGGCTGGGCCAGTGGCGGATAAACGCCATCGCCGACCAGCCGCCGATCATCGCCTTCGCAGCGCCACCGAGCCGTACCGAACGCGATGCACTCAAAATCGCCTATACGGCGGGTGACGATTACGGCGTTGTCAGCGCGCGCGCGATCATTCGGCCTGTCGGGTCGAAGACCCATGCCAATCTCTCGGTCGATCTGCCTCTGCCGGCCTCATCCGCGAAAACCGTTTCCGAGACGCTCTATCGCGACCTGACCGGTCATCCATTTGCGGGCCTAGATGTTGAAATTACTTTGGAAGCGCGCGACGGCGCCGGACAGATCGGCCGTAGCAAGCCGTTTCATATGCAGCTCCCGGAACGCATCTTCACCAACCCGCTCTCGCGCGCACTGATCGAACAACGCCAGGCGCTGGCAATGAACGGAATGGTGGGCCGCACTCATGTGGCCGACATGCTCGACGCGCTCACCATCGCGCCGGACCGTTTCTATGTCCATCAAACAAACATCTATCTGGGAATAAGAACCGCTTATTGGATGTTGCGTAAGGCGCATGACGGGCGGGACCTCGTGCAGGTCGAGGACATGCTGTGGCAGATCGCGACTGCGCTCGAACAGGACGGCCTGCTCGATGCCGCCGCGCAGCTACGCGCGCTCCAGCAATTGCTGAGTCAGGCGCTAGCGCAAGGCGCGCCGCAAAGCATGATCGACTCGCTGATGCAGCGGTATCAGCAGGCGCTGCAGAACTATCTTCGCGCGCTGGCACAAAATGGCGCACAGCGCGGCGGCGGAAGCGTGCCAAAGGATGCGAAAGTCATCACGCCCAAAGACATCGAAGCCATGCTGAAAGCCATTCAGCAGCTCGCTCAAACGGGCGCGCGCGAGAAGGCGCAGGAACTGCTCTCAATGCTTCAAAACCTGCTTGAGAACATGCATCCTGGCGGGGCAGGAAACGGCCAAGCCGATAAGGCGCTCAACGGCGCCATTCAGGGTCTGGGCGACATCATTGGCCGCCAGCGCCAGCTCCTCGACAAATCTCTGCGCCAGGGTCAGGGCGCCGGCGATCCCAAAGATGGCGGCGGTAAGGGCCTCGCCGACCAGCAGCGCAAGCTGCACGAGGATCTCGATCGCCTTCTGAAAGGTCTCAATGGCCGCAAGGTGCCCGGCGCCGACAAGATGGGGCAGGCAGGAAGCGCAATGGGCGACGCACAAGGCGCGCTCGGCAGGCAGGATTTCGGCAGCGCCAGCGATGCGCAAAAAAATGCGCTCGAGGCCTTAAAACAGGGCGCGGGCCAGCTCGCCGAAGAGATGATGAAGGACGGCGCGCAAGGAAAGAATGGGCGGGGCCGGCAAAATCAGGATCCGCTTGGCCGTACCAGCGGCACGAATGGCGGCGTGGGCAGCGACACCAAGCTTCCGGGTGCCTCGGAATTGCAGCGTGCCCGCGCCATTCTGGAAGAGCTTCGCCGCCGCGCCGCCCAGCCTGGACGCTCCAAACAGGAACTCGATTATATCGATCGCCTGCTGCGCGAGTTCTGAGAGACTTTTGGCAACTGGCTACCCAATTACTTCCCAGAAAATACGGTTTCATGCCGTAAGCCCAGCAAATGCAGCAATCCATTCCGATATAAATCAGATAGATTTCATCTAGTAATTATTTCGAACCGTTGGCACCCGCGGACCACAGCGCTAACGCGTTGAAATACAATTGTATTTATTTTCTTAACCATTTTCGCAAACCAACTCACGGAAAAGTGCGGGATTTATTGGAGAAGATGGGTTAATGCCACGCCGCTTTGAAACAACCCCCTTCCAAATCCAGCTGGTGGCTCCCCATCGCGATTCTGCTCGGAATCGTCTTCTGGGCAGTCGTGCTTTATTACATCTTCTGAGATTGAAAAGGCCGGCGATCGACAGGAATATAGACCGAAAGATCTCGATCTGTCCGCCCGATAATTTAACTATCAAATGTTTGTAGGATGGCGAAGGCTGTATCAGCCGAATTGCAGAAACAGCAAATAAAGCAGTGCGGCAAAGACCACGACCCCGAATATGATCACAGCGTAACCGCGCGTGGATAAAGACTGCTCCATCGTTGCGAATTATGGTGCGATTCTTTCGGTTCGTCTGTCGGGCGATATCCTATGAGAACTATCACTTCCGTGAAGTATCAGCTCATATGAAACGCTAGCCTACAAGAACTAACAAAAGCTGCACGGAAGATGTTTTGGCTCGTCGACTGCGCGCCTTCGAAACACATCTTGTCAGCGCGAACACTGGTTCTTGGGTTTTGGCGGCAACGTCCCGGACGATCGGTTCTACTGCTCACGGGATAATTCAACCATTGGTTGCAGTTCCTTTTTAGGTTCTCGCAATTTCGCCGGCAACCACCCTTGACGTCAGTGTTATAGTCAACTATATCACCGTCACTGGAACCGGCGCACCCACCTCGACCGGGCGGTGCCAAAGGAGAGATGCCGTGACCCTTATCGGAAATACGGACCGGGCCTTCGCCGCAATGGATGGGCTGCCGCGCGGCACGGGAAATGTCCTGCTCGCCGCTATGCTGGTCCTGGCCGGCATCGGCGCAGCGATCTCGCCTTTCCTTGCCAGCCTGCTGTCGGCGGCGGCCGGTCTCATGACCTTGCACCTCGTGATCGTGGCCGCGACGACGCCGGCGCAAAAAACCGGCCGATCCGGCACAACACATCTTATTGAGGCAGTCTGAGTAATGGACGGCGAGTGGAACGATAATCAACCGATCTATCGCCAGCTGCGCGACCGCGTAGTGGCGATGATCCTCGACGGGGCGCTGAAGGCCGACGATCCTCTGCCCTCGGTGCGCAATGTGGCTGCGGAAAACCGCGTCAATCCCCTCACCGTGCTCAAAGCCTATCAGCAGCTCGTCGACGAAGAGCTCGTCGAAAAACGCAGAGGTCTCGGCATGTTCGTCAAACCGGGCGCACACGATGTTCTGCTGCGCGCCGAACGGGAAAATTTTCTCACGCAGCAATGGCCGCAGGTTTGCGAGACGATCCGACGTCTCGGCCTGACACCACAGGAACTTCTTGCTGCGGTGAGTACCTCAGGCTCCACATCGTCAAATGCCGGAAAGCACTAATCCCATGCTCAGCATCGAAGCCAAAGGCTTGCGAAAATCCTTCCGCTCCACCGTCGCGTTAGCGGGAATTGATCTGCGCATCGAATCCGGCCGCATTCTCGGCCTGATCGGTCCTAACGGCGCCGGCAAAAGCACGGCGCTCAACGCCATTCTCGGCCTCATTCCCTATGAAGGGGAATTGAAAGTGCTCGGACGGGATCCATGGACGGATCGCGACGCGCTGATGCGCGACGTATGTTTCATCGCTGACGTAGCCGTGCTGCCGCGCTGGATGACCGTCGCCCAGTCGCTCGACTATGTAGACGGCGTACATCCGCGTTTCGATCGCGCCAAAGCCGAAGAATTTCTTGGCCGCACCAATATTAAACGCTCCAGCCGCGTCCGCGAGCTTTCGAAAGGCATGGTCACCCAGCTTCATCTCGCGCTGATCATGGCGATCGACGCAAGATTGCTGATACTCGACGAGCCGACGCTAGGCCTCGACATACTCTACCGCAAACAGTTCTACGATTCGCTGCTGAACGATTATTTCGATCATAGCCGCACGATCGTGGTGACGACGCATCAGGTGGAGGAAGTGCAGCACATCCTCACCGATCTCATGTTCATCAATCGCGGAAAGATCGTGCTCGATTGCACCATGGAGGCCGTCGAGGCGCGCTACACGGAATTGGCCTCGCCGCCCGACCAGGCTGCGGCGGCGCGCGCTCTGAAGCCGATCTATGAGCGCCAGGCGTTCGGCCGCACCGTTTTCCTGTTCGACAGCGCGGACCGGGCCCAGCTCGCTCCGCTCGGCGAAATCCGCACACCCAATATCAGCGATCTGTTTGTTGCTGTGATCGGCAACCCGACAGTCCAGGAGCCAGGAAGTTTGGCAGCATGAGCACGCAATCCAACACCATGGCCGATACGGCCTCCGCAACGCAGGACACTGCAAGTTCCGCCTTCCCCTCAACGCGCATATTCGCGTGGTCGGTGCGACGCGAATTATGGGAATATCGCTCGACATGGATCGCACCGCTGGCCGCCGCGGGCTTTGTCATGCTGGGGTTCGTCATCAGTCTGGTGCGGATCTCGGGCGTCCATATGATCACCAATCTGCCGCCCGACAAGCAGATGGCGCTTCGTCTCGTTCCTTACGGGATTGCGATGGCGGCTGTTACGATCACGTCGGTGATCGTCGGCATCTCATACTGCCTCGGCACGCTCTATAACGAACGCCGCGATCGCAGCATTCTGTTCTGGAAGTCGATGCCGGTTTCCGATCTGATGACTGTGCTTGCCAAAGCCAGCGTGCCCATGATTGTGCTGCCGCTAATTGCATTCGTCGTGATCTGCGCCACGCAACTGATCATGCTGCCGTTACATGCGGCCACACTGGCGGCGCGTGGACAGGATGCGGGATCGTTGTTTGTTCAGGTGCCGTTGCTGCGCAGTTGGCTGCTTCTCTTTTACAGCCTTGTGACACTTGCGCTCTGGTACGCGCCGATCTATGGCTGGCTCTTCATGCTGTCGTCATGGGTGAAGCGCGGGCCGTTCCTTTGGGCGGTGTTGCCCGTGGTGGCGATCAGCGTCGTCGAGCAGATTGCCTTCAACACCAGCTACTTTGTCGATCTGGTGAAGTATCGGCTGGGCGGCAGTTTTCACGAAGCCTTCGTCGACTTCCCGCACCATCATAGCATGGGGTTTCAGTGGCCCACGCCAGATCCCGTCAGGTTCTTCAGTTCACCGGGGCTGTGGCTTGGGCTGGTCGTCGCGGTCTTCTTCTTCGGCGTCACGGTGTGGATGCGCCGCCGCCGCGAGCCGGTGTGATAGCAGTCGTGGAGCAATCATCTGATCGTATCGGCGGCGTCACCGGATTGTAGAAATCCAAAAAGCCGGCGGCGGGGGAACCGTTAGGGGGCTTTCACGGGATGTACGTCCCATCCCCGCCGCCAGTATGCATTAACCTATATTCTGGTTACCAAACCGTATGTCGGGCGGCGTCCGATGCCGAAAAATGAATTCGGCACATGTCAGATGCGGCCCGATTGCGGCGGCCATCCGCCCTCTATACCCCGTTTGGAAAAGGGTATTCCGGTGGCTGATAATGAGTACGCAAACACACACCCAGGAAATTTCACTCACCGCGCAGCTACGTAGCCAGTGGAACGGGTTTGCCCGTACCGGGCCCGGCGACATGCTAGCGACCGCGCTCACGATCGCGGTGATGTTCTGTGCTTTGTTTGGTTGCGCCTTCGCGATTGTTCTGGGATCGGAGGGCTTTCAACTTACCAGACAATTATTCGGATCGCACTGATAATCGCCGATTACCCGACCGCTGCGATGTAAGGCAGCGAGCGCAGACGCCCAGCGTCGTCCATTCCATAGCCCACGACGAAGTGCGCGACATGGATGAAGGCTGCGAAATCGGCCCTTAGCCGCGCGCGGGAATGACGCTTGTCAATCGCCACGGCGGTTGTTACTGCGCGCGCGCCGGCAGAAATGGCGAGATCGCGCGCACTGACAAGTGTCTGGCCACGGTCCAGTACACCATCGATCAAGAGGACATGCCGCCCCCGAACATTCTCTCCCGGCCCGATCAACACACGAACTTCGCTCTGCGCGCGGCGTTTTCCGCCATAGGAACGAAGTTGAAGAAATTCCACCGGCAGTGAGAGGCCGCTTGTATGAAGAGCGCGTAGAAGATCGGCGGCGAAAACAAATCCGCCGACAAGAATCGGCAGTGCAATCTCCGGCACATCATCCATCGCCGAAATCGCAACGGCCATTTCTGAGACACGCGTACGAATTTCGGTTTCGGAGAACAGGGCAGGAAGAGTTGGCGTCAATCCTGGCTCACAAAACGTAGCTGCAGATGCCGCGCGTTGGGCGGCGGGCTGGACAGGTGCGTTGAGAATCCGAGGCTCTGCCCGGGCTTCAGCGTCGGCTGCGGCGGCTGGAACGTCCAATGATAAAGCTCTCTCTGATTGTCGTCGGTCAACGTCACGCGCACCGGCGGTATGCTGATTTCATGACCGCTTGTGTTCACAAGCTTGCCGGTTACGACCATGGCCGGCTGCCCGTTTTCGGTTTCCCGGTGATAACTCCAGTCATCAATGGCGATGCCGCGTGCATTGACAGCCACGCCGAATGTGGCGAACAGCGAAGAGGATTGCGGCCAGAGCGTTGTGATTTCCTGGCGGAACCTGAAACCCGTCCAACCGATGAAAAACACCATCGCTCCAAGTGCGAGCCATCCCGCGAGCGCTCCCAGACGATCGGGAAGGGACCGATCCGGTACACGGCTATGCCGCACGTCGATCGTTTCGGTAGGCTTGGCTCGGCTTGATGTCGATCCCCCGCTGATGCCGGTTTCCACAACTTCCGGGACAGCAACCTCAGCGCCCGGCTCCGGCTCCGGGGCCGATTGGTGCCAGACATGGCTGCATTTGGCGCAGCGCACCTTGCGGCCATCGGCCGAAAATTGTGCCGCATCCGCGCGGTAGCGCGTTTGGCACGCGGGGCAGGTAAGGATCATGGCGTCGCCCGAAAATGACGCAAGCTCTTCTGCACTGCAAGAAGAACGCCAGCGGGGATGCTATTTGTAGCGGAATGATTCGGCGACCGGTCGCATGAAACTGGCCTCAACACGCACGAATGGGCCATGCGCGATCCAATCCTCGCCTGGTTGAGGAGCCATGCTGCGCTTCGAAAACGTGGGGATGAGGTTTGGCGGCGGGCCCGAAATCCTGCGCGATGTCACGTTCCTGCTCGAAGCGGGCTCCTTCAACTTTCTGACCGGTGCGTCAGGCGCGGGCAAAACGACGCTGCTCCGGCTCATGTATCTGGCGGAGCCGCCGACGCGGGGGCTGATCACGCTGTTCGGTTGCGATCTCGCCACCACGCCGCCATCGCAATTCCCTGCGTTGCGCCGGAGAATCGGCGTCGTGTTCCAGGACTTCCGCCTCCTCGACCATCTCTCGGCCTTCGACAATGTCGCCTTGCCGCTCAGGCTGGCGGGAAAGCGGCTCGACCATTATGCGCATGATGTGGAGGAACTCCTCGACTGGGTCGGGCTCGGGGCCAAACTCGAAGCCAAGCCGCCCACGCTCTCCGGCGGCGAGCAGCAGCGCGTCGCTATCGCACGTGCCGTTGTGGCGCGCCCCGATCTCCTGCTCGCAGATGAACCCACCGGCAATGTGGATCCCGACATTGCGCAGCGGCTCGTACGTCTGTTTGAAGAGTTGAACCGGCTTGGAACGACCGTGCTGATTGCAACCCATGACCGCTCGCTGCTGGAGCGCACGCAGGCCCGTGAAATGCGCCTTGTCGACGGCCGGCTGATCGAGATGCGGACACCACGGCCATGAGCGCGCAACGCCCAGGCCGCATCATGCCGCGCTGGGAAGGCGCCGCACCATTGGACGTGGTCATCGGTGTGATGGGTTTCCTCGCTGCACTGGCGCTCGGTGCGTCGCTCATCGCATCGCGCACCGCCGAAGGTTGGCGAACGGGACTTGCCGATGGCCTTACTGTGCAAATCCTGCCGCATGAAGGCTCGGGCCCAACTCTCGACAGCGAATCCGATACTGTTCTCGCAATCCTGCGGCGCACGAATGGCATTGCGCAGGCAAAACTCGTCAGCGACACGGAAGCGCGCGCACTTGTTGCACCCTGGCTCGGTTCCGGAGCGGCTATCGCCGATCTGCCCTTGCCGCGGCTGATCGATGCCGCAATCGCACCTGGAGCAATTGTCGATCTTGCAGAACTAACACAGCGCCTCAAAAGCGCAGCGCCGGACTCGGTGATTGACGATCACGCGCTCTGGTTGACCCGGCTGCAGCGTGTGGCAGACGCCGTTATCTGGTCGGCCTGGGCCATCCTCGCTCTCATCGCACTTGCCACGGCTGCAACCGTCACGTTCGCCACGCGTGCGGGATTGGCTGCGCATCAGGATATTGTATCGTTGTTACATCAGATGGGCGCCCGCGCGGGCTTTATCGCGAGTGCCTTCGAATGGCATTACTTCGCATCCGCCCTGGTGGCATCGACAGTCGGCGCGGCGCTTGCAGCCGGCATATTTGCCTTGACCGGCGGCTTGGAAATCGCCGGAATCGAACCAGTTCCATTCCTGCCGCCACTGGGTCTCGGCGCGCCGCAGCTTATCTGGCTGTTTGCGGTGCCAGCGGTTACGGGTCTTATAGCGCTTGCCACGGCGCGGATTTCGGTTCTGGCCGCTCTCGCCCGCAACTATTGAAGCGAACCGGGAGGAGATATGTTCGTGCTCCACGCGCATTCGCGACTCCCGGAGGCAGGGTGAAAGAGTCACACAATAGGGCCGCGGGCCACCTGTTCCTGCTCGTGGTCTTTGGTCTTTTTCTCGCTTATCTGGCGGGATTTGTGGTGTTTGTCGGCGCCTTGCCGGCCACGCCTCCGGCTGCCCCTCGTGCCGATGCCATTGTCGCTTTGACCGGCAGCGAAGACCGGCTCGATACGGCCGTTGCCCTGTTCGAGCATGGCGTCGGCAAGCGGCTTCTTATTTCCGGCGTGCATTCCTCAATGAGCAAGACCCTGTTGCGATCTCTGCTCTATGGCGGACGCCGCTTCGATTGCTGCGCGGATCTCGGTTTCGCTGCTACCAACACACATGGCAATGCCATGGAAACGGCAGGCTGGGCACGCGCGAACGGGTTCCACAGCCTTCTCGTGGTGACCGCCAACTATCACATGCCGCGGAGCCTTGAGGAATTTTCAGCCGCGATGCCGAATGTGAAGCTGGTGCCCTATCCCGTTCCTGAAGTCATCATCGCGCATTATTGGTGGCTGGATCCCGGAACCGTCCGCCTGTTGCACTATGAGTATGCAAAATATCTGGGCAGCATGGCGTTGCGTATCATCTATCCGCAGCACTGGTCGCAACCTGCAACCGCAGCGCACGTTTCCTCACCATGAACTGGCTACGCTCGGTTCTTTTCTTCGTCTGGTTCGTGGTCATGAGCGTGGCCACACATATAATTTTCTTGCCTGCTCTTTTCTTGTCGAGGCGCGCCTCGGTTCTGGCAGCACGCAGCTGGTGTGCAGGCATTTTATGGGGGTTGAGAACGATTGCCCGGCTCGATTATGAAGTGCGCGGCGAAATTCCACGGCAAGCATCGCTCGTCGCATCCAAGCACATGTCGATGTGGGACACGGTTGCAATATTTTATACGATTGGCGACCCGGTCTTTGTGCTCAAACGCGAACTGATGCGCGTTCCGTTCTACGGATGGTATGCGCAGCGCGTGGGCATGATCGCCATCGACCGCGAAGCGGGCAGCAATGCGTTGCGCAGCATGACCAAAGCGGTGAAACAGGCACTGGCGAACGGCTTGAGCGTGATCATCTTCCCAGAGGGCACGCGGAAGAGCATCGGTTCACCGGCCGACTATAAGCCCGGCGTTGCCGCCCTGTATCACCAACTTGATCAACCCTGCATTCCCGTCGCTCTCAACTCCGGCCTGTTCTGGACGGGACCAGCAGGCTTTCTGAAGAAACGCGGACGTATCGTGTTGCAATTCCTGCCAGCGATCGAACCCGGCCTCAAGCGCGGGGAATTCATGCGCACGCTGGAGGAACAGATCGAGCAGGCGACATCCGAACTCCTGCGCGAGGGCAAAGCGTTGCTAAACAGCCGCACAGGCTGATCTCTTCGCAACGGACGGATCAGATTTCACATTTGTCCGTTTCGACTTTGACTTCCGAATTGGCAGTGAATTCCGCATGGCGCGCCCCGTACCGAACGCAGATGCGATGCGGCGCAGCCGCATGGCCCTGTTCACGTTAAACTTCTTCATGGCCGACATGCAGGCGGGCACGGGCCCATTTCTGGGTGTTTATCTTCAGTCGCATCATTGGACGACCGACTCCATCGGAACCGTAATAACACTCGGCGGCATCGCGGCGATGGCTGTGACGACACCTGCCGGCGCATTCATCGATCGCACTCATTACAAACGTGCTGCCATCGTGATATCAGGTGTTTGTACCGTGTTGGCTTCGGCCCTTATCCTGTTTTCGCTGTCCTTCGGAGCAGTTGCATTATCTCAGGCGGCAACGGCCATAGCGGGAGCGGTCATCGGCCCAGCTGTGGTAGGACTCACGCTTGGTGTCGTCCGGCAACAGGGCTTTATCCGGCAGAACGGTCAAAACCAAGCTTTCAATCACGCGGGCAACATGACCGGGGCGGCTCTTTCCGGGTTTCTTGGCTGGAAGTTTGGACTGGTTGCAGTGTTCCTGCTCGCCGGCCTCTTCGCCGTTCTTTCGATCATTTCAGTTCTGGCCGTTTCGGCGTCGACAATCGATCATCGCGCGGCACGTGGATTGGGTTCGAGTCCGTCCGGCGGCAGCGCAAAGGGCTTCGCTGTTCTGCTCGAATGCAAACCTCTTTTGATCCTCGCTTTCGCCCTAATGCTGTTTCATCTGGGAAACGCAGCGATGTTGCCGTTTTACGGCCTCGCCGTGGTCGCAACGCACCAGGCGAATCCGGCACTGTTTGTTGCCACGACAGTCGTGGTCGCCCAAGGCGTGATGGTTGCGGCATCCCTCGTGGCGTTGCGCATGGCCGAGACGCGTGGCTATTGGATTGTGATGCTGATTTCGTTTCTCGCGCTTCCCGTTCGCGGACTGCTTGCTGCTTCCTTGCTTCGACCTTGGGGCGTCTTTCCCATACAGGCACTCGACGGCATCGGCGCCGGACTTCAAAGTGTCGCCGTGCCTGGTCTCGTGGCGCGGATCATGAATGGGACCGGACGCGTGAACGTGGCGCAGGGTGCAGTCATGACAATGCAGGGCATCGGGGCTGCACTCAGTCCTGCTCTGGGCGGGTTGATCGCACAGAATGCTGGCTATCCAACAGCCTTTATCATACTCGGCATCATTGCAGTTCCCTCGGTTCTTCTTTGGCTTGGGTTCTCACGAAGCGTGAAGACGGCGGCCACCGTTCTGAATCCAAAAGCGGTATAGCGAACGTTTCTTGTAGAAATCCCTTCTGCCGTGTGAATTCGATTCCAACTTCGAGGACTGCCCGTGCCGGAACCAGGAATTACTCTTGTCCCAGTCGCGGCGGGTCTGATTTTCCTGGGCACGTATCTGGTGCTTGCGTTGGGCAAATTGCCGGGTTTTCATTTGGATCGCACCGGCGCAGCGTTGCTTGGCGCGAGTCTCGTGGTCGTTTGTGGCGTATTGACGCCCGCGGAAGCATTCTACGCCATCGACGGCAATACGATTGCACTGCTTCTCGGCATGATGATCGTCGTGGCCAATCTCCGCCTGTCCGGATTTTTCCGACTGGCAACGGACTGGATCGCACGCCACGCCCAGCATCCCGTGGTTCTGTTGATTGCAATCGTGATCGCATCCGGTATTTTTTCGGCGTTTCTCGTCAATGACACAATCTGCCTGGCACTGGCACCGCTCGTATTAGACGTCGTGACTAGACTGGGGCGACGGCCCGTTCCCTATCTCTTGGCCGTTGCGATGGCTTCCAATTGCGGCAGCACGGCAACGATAACCGGCAACCCGCAAAATATTGTGATCGGCAGCCTCTCCGGAATTTCCTACGGCCATTTTGCCGAGGCACTGTCGCCAATCGCTCTTGCGGGGCTGGTTCTGACCATCGCTCTGATTGTTCTCTTTTTCCCGAAAGAATTCCAGACGCGGGAGAGACTCGAAGCAACATCAGACCGCGTGACTTATCATCCGGCTCTCATGTTCAAATCGCTCGCGGCGACATCGATCCTGGTCGTCTTGTTCTTTGCGGGTGCAGCACCTGCCAAGGCAGCAATTCTTGTCGGTGGGTTGCTCCTGCTTACACGCATCGTCAAGAACACAAAGATCTATCGTGAAATCGACTGGCCGCTGCTGCTGATGTTTGCGGGCCTATTCATCGTCGTTGCCGGCTTTGAAAAGGCGCTGCTCTCACCGTCTATTGTTGCCAGCGTCGGCAGACTTCATCTCGAAAGCATTCCCGTATTAAGCGTCGTGACGGCCGTTTTGTCCAACGTTGTGAGCAATGTACCGGCTGTCCTTGTTCTGAGGCCGTTCATTTTTCCTTTGCATGACCAAAAAACAGCGTGGCTCACCGTGGCGATGGCTTCGACGCTGGCCGGAAATTTCACGGTGCTTGGTTCTGTCGCCAATCTGATCGTTGTTCAGAAAGCAGCCGCCCGCGGCGTTCCCATCAGGTTCTGGGATTATTTCAAAATCGGTGCTCCGCTCACAATTCTCACGATCGCTTTCGGGGCATGGTGGCTTGCGCATTAGGGTCGCCAGCGCAGAACATAAAGCGAACATTCCTTGACATTAACGGTTACTGTTGTTAGCTCTGTTTCCCGCTTTTCGGCCGTTCCTCGAAGCGGGTAAGGATGCCGGTATGAGCGACATTTCCAGCCAGATCTGGGACATGAAATACCGCTTCAAAACGGCGGACAGCACGCCCATCGACCGCGATGTGCCGGAAACCTGGGCGCGTGTGGCTCTCGCTGCCGCCGAAGCCGAAAAACCCGAGAACCAGCAGGAGTGGGGTCTCGCTTTCGGCGAAGCGCTGACTGGCCACCGTTTCATTCCTGCCGGACGCATTCTCGCAGGCGCCGGCACCGGGCGTAGCGTTACGCTCTTTAATTGTTTTGTGATGGGCACGATCCCCGACGATATGGGGGGAATTTTTGCGCATCTGCGCGAGGCCGCACTCACAATGCAGCAAGGCGGCGGCATTGGCTATGATTTTTCCACACTGAGGCCCAAGGGCGCGCCTGTGGCAGGCGTCGGCGCGGACGCGTCGGGTCCGGTTTCCTTCATGGGTGTGTGGGACGCGATGTGCCGTACGATCATGTCGGCGGGATCGCGTCGCGGCGCGATGATGGCGACGCTCGCCTGCGATCATCCCGACATCGAATTGTTCATCGATGCCAAGCGCACGCCCGGCCAGCTCACCATGTTCAACCTCTCCGTGCTCGTGAGCGACGCGTTCATGGAAGCGGTGAAGAATGATGCCGAATGGGCGCTGCACTTCGGCGGCCGCGTCTGGCGCACGCTACCCGCGCGTGCGCTGTGGGACCGCATCATGCGCGCGACCTATGATTATGCCGAACCCGGCGTGATCTTTATTGACCGCGTCAATACAAACAACAATCTGGCTTATTGCGAGCTAATCAGCAGCACAAATCCGTGTGGCGAACAACCGCTGCCGCCCTATGGCGCGTGTTTGCTGGGTTCGATCAATCTGGCGAAACTGGTGCGCAATCCCTTTGCACATGATGCACAGCTGGATGAAGCGGAATTGGCGCGCCTGACCGGTGTGGCTGTGCGCCTGCTCGACAATGTGATCGATATTTCTCGTTTTCCGTTGCCTGAACAGCAACAAGAAGCTGTGGCCAAGAGGCGGATCGGGCTTGGCGTTACCGGGCTGGCGGATGCACTTATCTTCTGCCGCACGCGCTACGGCGCGCCTGAAAGCATTGTGCTGATCGACCGCTGGCTAGGCGCGCTGTCGCATGCCGCCTATGCCGCATCAGTTGAAATCGCAAAAGAGAAAGGCGCGTTTCCTCTATTCGATCGCGATGCTTTTCTCGCCGCGCCGCATGTACGGGCCTTGCCGCAAGCGATCCGCGACGGTATCGCGGCATATGGCATCCGCAACGCGCTTCTCACCTCGATCGCGCCGACCGGCACGATTTCGCTCTTCGCCGAAAATGTTTCGAGCGGCATAGAGCCTGTTTTTGCCTATACCTATGGCCGCAAGCTTCTCCTGCCTGACGGAACGCGCAAAGACGAAACAGTTGCGGATTTTGCCTGGGCAAAATTCCGCGAGATGTTCGGCGAAGATACCGCACTGCCTGATTATTTCGTGACCGCCCAGACTCTCTCGCCCGACGATCATCTCGCCGTGCAGGCCGCAGCGCAGAAATATATCGACAGCTCCATCTCCAAGACGATCAACGTTCCCCCGGCCATTTCTTTCGATGCCTTCAAGGATGTCTACGTCAAAGCTTATGAGACAGGCTGCAAGGGGTGCACCACTTACCGGCCCAACGACATTCGTGGTGCAGTGCTGGAAGTCGCACCGAGCGGGCCGGTTGAAGCCGTAGGCGCCGAGATACCCGCGCAAGACTTAGAGCCGTCGTTGCCGCTTGTCATGCCGCAGGCGTCATCCCGATCGTTCGAACAAGCGGGTGGCGTCGTTTATATGACCAAACCGCTCGACCGCCCCGAAGTGTTGCTGGGCCAGACCTACAAGATCAAATGGCCCGATTCCGATCATGCTTTTTATATCACCATCAACGATATCGAGCAGGATGGGCGACGACGTCCCTTCGAAGTGTTCATTAATTCCAAGAACATGGAAGCCTATGCCTGGACGCTGGCGCTCACCCGCATGATCAGCGCGGTGTTCCGGCGCGGTGGCGATGTTTCTTTCGTAGTGCACGAGCTGAAGGCGGTGTTCGATCCACGCGGCGGGCAATGGATGAACGGGCAATATGTACCGTCGCTGCTGGCCGCGATCGGCGAAATCATCGAGCGTCATCTGGTCGCGACGGGTTTCATGCCGCCACGCGAAACGCTCGTCGAACCTGCCAACGCCCAGGCCGTAGCGATTGCGGCCGGTGAAATCCGCGGGCGCAATTGTCCGCGATGCGGAAGTCCAGCGCTTATCCGCCAGGAAGGATGCGATACCTGCGTTGCCTGCGGTTTCTCCAGGTGTGGTTAGAGTCTGGACTGAGATCTTTCGCGCTTCGACGGACCGGACATGAGCAATGACGTATTGCAATTCGCCTTTGTGCAAGTAAGAAAACCCCGCGCTGGACCCGCCCGTCTCTGCAAGGGATACAGCCTTTCTGCATGAAACCCTGATGCGCTATTCGAGTCGTCTGTTCCTTTACGCACCTTTGCTGGTTTTGGCCGTTCTTGCGGTTGCCGCAGGATTACGCTGGCAATCCGTCGCGGGAGGTCTCGAAAAATGGCTCCAGCAGCATAACGGACATGAGATTGCTCCCGGTGTGACACTGCATTTCGCGTCGGAAACCGTCAGCGGGTTTCCGTTTAATGTAGATGTGCTGCTGAAATATCTCTCAATCCGTGTGAAAACCGAGCATACATCGGCGTCGTGGCATACGGATGCATTTGCGCTGCACGAACTCACATTCGGACGTTCACAACAAATCTATGAAGCGGCGGGCGCGCAGACTTTTTCCTGGACGGATGTTGAAGGCAGCGCTCACCACTTTGTGTTCGTGCCAGGTTCCTTGCAGGCCAGTGCGATCCTCTCGCAGGGCCGGCTTGCCCGCTTCGACCTCGACGTCAATGGCATAGGCTCGAAGGATATTTCGGGCGCGCGGGCCCAGTTGCATTTCAGAAAGGCGCCGGACCGCGACGCGATCGAATTTGTCGCAGTCGCCGATCATCTCCACCTATCCCCCGCGCTTCAGGCGGGCTTCGGCGCCGACCTTCATCACGTGGCGATAGCCGGCAAATTCTCTCCTTCCACCGCATTCATCCCTCTATTTGAGGGACAGGAAGCGTGGGACCGGACAGCGGAAGCATGGCGAAACAACAGGGGCGTACTAAATCTGGCGGAGCTCAATATGGATTGGGACCATATGCAGATACGCGCTCGCGGCGACATCCATTTGAACGGTAAACATCGCCTCGACGGGACGGCCAATCTGCACATCGAGGATTCCCGCAATACCTACACGCCGGATGTTTCTGCAGGGCGCTTCGCGCAGGCGCTTGTGCGGCTCAGAAAGGTTGCAAGGGAAGAACCGCGCGAGATCTCGGCGAACATTACTTCAGGCGTCATTAACCTTCGGGTAACCAACTCGCAGCAAATCATTGAAAGTGCCGGTACAATAGAGCCGATCTATTAAATCCGTGTACGGATAACATATGTGATGCAGCCTGCGACAATTGGGAACGATCTTCGCCACATTCCTACCATGAAGCGTAATTAGCTTTCTGATTGTCCGAAGTG